>CAYVTP010000032.1:0-17677 GCA_964454615.1 uncultured Acidimicrobiaceae bacterium
GACCCGGGACCAGGACCTGCTGACCCGCCGCCACCGGGGCAGCCAGGTTGACCGCATCGACCCTGGCACCGGGGCGGAGGCCCCCGGCGGCGACGATCACATCGACCACCAGCGAGCCGGCGGGGACGGAGACCACGCCCGGGGACACCACCCAGCCTGCGACGTGGACCTCGACATTGGAGGGGGTGGCAGGTGAGCCCGGCACCAAAGACGGAGGGGCCACCGGCTGGGGTTCGCGTTGTAGGAGCCCGAGGCTGAGCCCCACAGCCAGTCCTCCGAGTGCGAGCAGACCCGCCAGGTGGGCGGGCTCGATCCCCCTCCATCCCATCTCCGGCTAACTACCCGACGGCGGGGCCGCTGGGAAGCCCCTTGATAGGGTTTGGCCATGCTCGACATCTCCTCGTTCCATGTCCGCCCCGGCACTCCCGCGGGGATCGCGGGCAGGAGCCCGAGGGCGACCACCGGATTCGACGGGAAGAAGGCGGACGCCCAGGTGTTGCTGCCAGAGCTCCGGGCCCGTCTCGACGCCCTCCAATACAAGCTGTGGGCCGAGTCGAAGAGGAGCCTCCTGGTGGTCCTCCAGGGGATCGACGCTTCTGGCAAGGACGGGACCATCCGACATGTGTTCAGAGGGGTCAACCCCCAAGGGGTGCGGGTGTGGAGCTTCGTCAGGCCCAGCCCGCAGGAGCTGGCCCAGGACTACCTGTGGCGTGTCCATCTCCGCACCCCGGCCAAGGGCTCCATCGCGATCTTCAACCGGTCTCACTACGAGGACGTTCTCGTGGTGAGGGTCAAACAGCTGGTGCCCGAATCACGGTGGTCGAGACGCTACGAGCACATCAGGAACTTCGAGGAGCTACTCGCCGACGAGGGGACGGTCATCATCAAGCTCTTCCTGCACATATCCCATGGGGAGCAGAAGGCGAGGCTCCAGAAGCGGGTGGATGACGACCGCAAGAACTGGAAGTTCGACGAGGGCGACCTGGAGACCCGTAAGAGGTGGGACGACTTCCAGGAGGCCTACGAGGTGGCCCTGACCGAGACCTCCACCGACCACGCCCCCTGGTATGTGGTGCCGGCCGATCGGAAGTGGTTCCGCAACCTGCTGGTGTCGAACATCCTGGTGCAGACCCTGGAGGGCATGGACCTTCAGCCGGCCCCGCCCAACCCCTACCTGAAGGGGCTGGTCATCGAGTAGCTCCCGGCGACCTGGCTGGCCTCGACTTCGCCGATCTCCGACTCGTGGAAGACAGCCGGGTCCCCCCTCCACGACCGACCGGTGGCGCCCCGGTCGGGATTCACCCCAGCAAGCTTCGGGTTCAGTTGATAGGTTAGGTGGCCGCGCGACCGGTTGGGACCGCCGATACGGTGCGCGATTGAAAGGAGACCACAATGACCAGACGATCGAGACCCCTCCTGGGATCGAAGAAGATCCTTCCCCTGGCCGCGGTTCTGACTCTCATGGTTGCCGCTTGTGCCACCGATGGGAACGGGACGACGACCACCGCTGATCCCGGTGGAGCAATCGGCGGGACCGTCTCGGTGATCGGAACCTGGGGCGCAGCCGAAGCGGACGCCTTTCGGGCCATGGTCGCCCCCTTCGAGGCTGCAACCGGGATCACCGTCCAGTACACCGGCACCCGGGACATCAACACGGTCCTCAGCACAGGCGTCGAGGCGGGCATCCTACCCGACCTGGCCGGTCTCCCCGGTCCGGGACAGATGGTGGATTGGGCCCGTCGAGGAGCGCTCATAGACCTTCGTGACGTGCTCGACTATGACCGATATGTCGCCGAGACCTCAGCTGGCTTCGTGGAGCTGGGCACGGTCGACGAGGCTCTGGTCGGGGTGTTCATCAAGTCCGCCGTCAAAGGGCTGATCTTCTACAACCCGAACCACTTCACAGGCCCGATACCGACCGACTGGGCGGCAGTCGAAGCGGCGGCCGCGTCCCCTGCACCGGCCGAAGCCGGGTGGTGCATCGGGCTCGAGTCCGGTGCGGCCTCGGGGTGGCCGGGAACCGACTGGATCGAGGACTTCGTGATCCGCCAGTCCGGGCCCCAGGTCTACGACGACTGGTACCAGGGTCGGCATCCGTGGGATTCGCCCGAGATCCGTGAGGCCTTCGAGGCCTACGGCCGGGCACTCGACAACGCGTTCGGTGGATCCCAGTTTGTCCTCAGCACAGCCTTCGGCGACGCCAACGAGCCAATGTTCCGGGAGCCGCCGGGTTGCCTGTTCCACCATCAGGCCAGCTTCATGACCGGGTTCTTTGACGACTATCCACAGGCTCCTGTAGCGGGAACGGACTACGACTTCTTCATCATGCCCGACATCAATCCTGACTACCCGGGGGCCCTGACAGGCGCAGGTGACCTGTTTGGCATGTTCAACGACACGCCACAGGCGAGGGCCTTGATCCAATGGCTGGTCACCGCCGAGGCACAGCAGATCTGGGTCGACCTGGGCGGGGCGATCTCCGGTAACACACTGGTTACCGAATACCCCGATACGGTGTCGCAGAAGTCGGCAGAGGCGTTGGCCCAATCGCAGGTGTTCCGGTTCGATGCCTCGGACCTGATGCCGGAGGCCATGAATGCCGCCTTCTGGCAGGCGATGCTCGACTACACCCAGAACCCGGGCAACCTCGACGCCATCCTGACCAGACTCGATCAGGTGCGCGCCGACGCCTATAGCGAATGAAGGAGTGGGGGCGGTGGCTTCGGCTATCGCCCCCACCCTCTTCCAGGCGGAGAGGACATGGCCGAAGAGAGCAAATTGAGTGGCGGGGAGGGATCCCGGGGTCCAAGCCTCGGCAAATCCTACCTTTGGATGCTGGGCGCCCCGGTGGGGGCCCACAGATGGCGGCTCGGCCATGTCACCGCCGGGCTGACCTACTTCCTGGCGGCGGCCGCTTTGGCCGTCGGGTGGTTCTTTTTCAGGGAGACCATCGACGGCAGGCTCGGCCAGCTGTGGGCCCTCGCCCTCTTCCTGTTTGCCGGCCAACTCGTCCTCGATGCCATCTCGATGCCTCGATGGGTAGCCGCCCACGGGAGAGACGATCAGGAGGTCCCCGCTCCCGCCCTGATGTTGATGCTCCTGGGCATCATCGCCCTGGTTGTGCTGGTGCCTGTGATCCTCGACGGGTTTGGCAGTGCCCTCGGGTCGGTGTTCGGCTCCGCGCGGGTGGGAAGTCAGCTGGCGATGATGGTCCTGGCGTTGGTCGGGGTCCCCGTGATCCTCGCCAGTTACCTGGTCCTGGTGGAACAGATCCTGCTCCACCTCCCGGTTGGCGGTCAATCGCGCCTCCGACCGTGGATGTGGATCGCCCCCGCCCTCGCCTTCCTCTTCACCTTCCTCGTCTATCCCGCCTTCGGCACCTTGATGAGGAGTCTTCGCGATCGGGGCGGGGAGGTCTTCATCGGCTTGGAGAACTACCGGTGGTTCTTCGGGAACGACGAGACCCTGCTCTCACTACGCAACAACTTGCTGTGGTTGGTCTTCTTCACCGCGATCACCGTTGGTGTCGGGCTCCTCATCGCCACCCTGGTCGATCGGGTCCGCTACGAGTCTCTCGCCAAGACCGTCATCTTCATCCCGATGGCGATCAGCTTCGTCGCCGCCGGAGTCGTCTGGCGTTTCATGTACGTCTGGAACGTCCCCGGGAGCCCTCAGACTGGAACCATCAATGCCTTGATCACAACCTTCGGCGGTCAGCCGATCGACTTCCTCACCACCCGGTCGATAAACAACTTCGCTCTGATCATCGTGGCTAGTTGGGTTTGGGTCGGCTTCTGCATGGTGATTCTCTCTGCAGGGATCAAGGCCATCGACACCGAGCTTCTGGAGGCGGCCAGGGTCGACGGAGCTTCGGAATTCCAGGTGTTCCGGCGGATCATGGTGCCTCTGCTAGCTCCGACGCTGGCTGTGGTGACCACAACCATGATCATCTTCGCCCTCAAGACCTTCGACATCGTCTACACCATGACCTCGGGCAACTTCGACACCCAGGTGATCGCGGTGGAGATGTGGCAGCAATTCCGCTTCAACCAATACGGCCGGGCCAGTGCGGTGGCCGTGGTGCTGCTGCTGGCGATCATCCCGGTGATGGCCTACAACATCAAGCAGTTCCGGAGTCAGGAGGCGATCAGATGACCGCCGAAGCGGCCGCTCCGCCGACCGTAGCCACAGGGCCAAAACCCCGACGGGGGCTGCTCAGACGATGGCCCCTCCATCTTTCGATCGCGGTCATCATGGCCATCTGGTTGGTGCCCACCGTCGGCACTTTCATCAACTCGTTCCGGCCGGGAACCGCCATCCGCTTCGAAGGCTGGTGGACGGCTCTTCGACCCCCCTTCGACTTCACACTGGAGAACTACACCCACGTACTCACCCGAGAGGGGATGAGCGACGCCTTCATCAACAGCCTGATCCTGACCATTCCTGCCACCATCATCCCGATCGCGGTGGCCTGCTTCGCCGCCTATGCCTTCGCCTGGATGGATTTCCCATTCCGCAACACCTTGTTCGTCATCGTGGTCGGGCTTCTCGTCGTCCCCCTCCAGATGACCTTCGTGCCCCTCCAGATCCTCTTCAGGGACATGGGCATTGCGGGCAGCTTTGTCGCCGTCTGGTTGGCCCACACCGGCTTTGGGCTTCCATTCGGCCTCTATCTCCTCCGCAACTTCATGGGCTCCCTCCCCAAGGCGGTGTTCGAGTCGGCGGCCATAGACGGGGCAAGTGAGATAACCGCTTTCTTCAGGCTGGCCATACCGATGAGTGTCCCGGCGATCGCCGCCCTGGCCATCTTCCAGTTCCTCTGGGTGTGGAACGACTTGCTGGTCGCCCTGATCTTCCTCGGGCCCAATATCCCCAACCACCCGATGACGGTGGCCCTGGCGAACCTGGTCGACTCCCTGGGGGGCAATTGGCACTTCCTTACTGCGGCGGCCTTCGTCCAGATGGCCCTCCCGGTAACGGTCTTCCTCTTCCTCCAGCGCTATTTCACAAGCGGACTGCTGGCGGGGTCGGTCAAGGGCTGACCTGGCCTGGCTCAGCTCTCCCGGTGGGGCACCACTCTGACCGCTATACCGGTGCTATCCACCATCAATCCGTCGCCCCTCCGTCGTACTGCCACCGAGCCGGTCGCGCCCCGCACGGCCAGACCATCGATCTCCACCTCGCCGAGAAACGCTGGTAGGGCCGGAGAGACGAGAAGAACTCCTTCGATGGGATCGATCCGAATCCCGAGAGCCGACCGGATCAGACCGGGGTAGACCCCGGCCGCCCACGCCTGAGGCCGGCATGCCCGCGGGTAGCGAACCGGCGATGTCGGGGCGCTCGTTTGCCGATCATCACCGCAGTACAACTCATCGAGTCGACCGTCCGGGCTGGCCTTCCCCGCTTCGAACATCGCCGAGAAGATGCGATTGGCCATGGCGACGTGGCCGGTCCTGTAGCAACCGTCGGCGATCAGATGGTTGTCATGGGGCCACACCGAGCCGTTGTGATAGCTGGCCGGGTCATAGGTCGCCATATTCGAGCTCAAAGTACGGATCCCCCAGCCGGAGTCGAGATCTGGTCGGGCCATTCGCTCGACCAGGGCCCTGGCCCGGTCCGACGCGACCAATCCGGTGAAGAGGAGGTGTCCGGGGTTCGATGATATCGCCCCGATCTGGCGCCCGTCGCCGTCTAGTGCCTGTGCGTAGTAACCCTCCTCCTCGATCCAGAACGATTCCTCGACCTTTTCCTTCAAGGCTGCCGCCCTGGTCCTGAGTTGGGCTGCCGATTCGATCTCCCCCCTCCCCATCAGCACATCGGCGAGACGGGTCAGGGCGAGATAGGTGTATCCCTGGACCTCAACAGGGGCGACATGACCGTGAGGCTCCCTGCCATCGGGATGGTGCAGAGGATCGTCGCTGTCCTTCCAGGATTGGTGCCGGGCAGTCAATGCAGGAATACGTCCCGGGTCGGGCTCCAGCCAGTAGTCGACGAGCCCGTCACCGTCGGCGTCGCCGTAGTTGTCGATCCACGACAGGGCCGAGTCGATGGTCGGCCTCAGCTCTTCGAGCAGCAGGTCATCGCCCGTCCAGGCCACAGTTTCGGCCGCCAGCATCAGGTACAGGGGGGTGGCGTCGACAGTCCCGTAGTAGGGCCGGTGGGGGATCTCCCCGAGACGGGCCAACTCCCCGTAGCGGGCCTCGTGGATGATCTTTCCTGGTTGTTCGCCGGTGACCGGGTCCGAGCGTCGTCCCTGGAGCCGGGCCAACATGCGAAGGGTCTCGGCGGCCCGATGGGGGTCGAGGTGAAGGGTCTGCCAGCAGCTGATCAGACTGTCACGCCCGAAAGGAGCCACATACCAGGGGATCCCGGCTGCTGGAATCTCACCCTCGGGGAACACCGTGACCAGGGCGTCGAGGTCGGAGAGGCTCCGAGCGAGCAGATAGTCGAACTCTGGGTTGTCGGTGGTAACAGCGGCCCGGGAAGGGCTCGGGCTGTGGCACTCGCCCGCAGGGACCCGGACGGGACCGACGACGTCGGGTTGCACCGTGGTGGTGACCGACCAGCTGGCCCCGGCGGGGATTGCCACCCGATAGTGTGCGGCTATGCCTGTGGTGTCCCAGGGGTCACCACCCGGACGGCTCTCGACCGACCGAGGGGCCGGATCGAAGCGGAGCCGGGTACTCAGCCGGTGGAGATCTCTTGCCTGGTAGCCGAGGCGGCAGACCCCACCTCCCCAAGTCGGCTCGAGCAGGTGGCCACGACTTCTGGGCACCACCCCTCTCAACTCGAAGAGGTCACGGAAATCGGCTTCGGCAGCCACCACTACATCGGCCTCGACCAGGTTTCCTGTCTCGTTGGTGAGGTGATGGGTCACCTCGAGGGCGTCTCCCAGGGAGAAGGTTGCCGTGGCCGAGACCGGCCCCGGGCCATGGGCATGGGCCATGCGGAGCGTCAGCGAGCGGAGGTGATCCTCTCCGGTCTGGCTGGCGGTGAGGGTGTGCCCATCGACGACCAGATCGATTCGATTCAGATACCTCGTGTCCCCTGCGAACAGGCCCTCCGCCCCCCGGACCCCTGGCTCGGTCGACCAATGGCCGATGAAGAAGCACCGGTGGCCCTTGAGGATGGCGTCCATGCCGACATGATGGTCCGTAACCTCACGCGGGCACCATCTTCACTGTTCGACTAGGTTCATTCGGACTCGACCGAGGAGGCCGCTTTGGCGTCGATAACGCTGGAAGGTTTGGGCAAGATCTACCCGGACGGGACCCGGGCAGTCGGGGACGTCAACCTTCACATCGAGGACGGGGAGTTCCTGGTGCTCGTCGGACCTTCCGGGTGTGGCAAGTCCACCGTCCTGAGAATGATCGCCGGCCTGGAGACCATCACCGAGGGGACCCTGAAGATCGGCGACCGGATGGTCAACAACGTCGCCGCCAAGGACCGGGACATCGCCATGGTCTTCCAGAACTACGCCCTCTACCCCCATATGAGCGTATTCGACAACATGGCCTTCGGGCTCAAGCTGCGCAAGCTCCCCAAAGAGGAGATCGCCTCACGGGTCGACAGCGCCGCCGACATCCTCGAGATCAAGGACTTCCTCCATCGCAAGCCGAAGGCCCTCTCCGGCGGCCAACGCCAGCGGGTGGCGATGGGTCGGGCCATCGTTCGGGAGCCATCGGCATTCCTCATGGACGAGCCTTTGTCGAACCTCGACGCCAAGCTGAGGGTGCAGATGCGCTCGGAACTGGAGCGCCTTCACAAACGCCTCGGCACCACCACGGTGTACGTCACCCATGACCAGGTGGAAGCGATGACCCTGGGCGACCGTGTCGCCGTACTGAGAGCAGTCTCGCCTCGGGCCCCCGACAACCTGCAACAAGTGGGCCCCCCCACAGAGTTGTTCAACAGCCCGGACAACCTATTCGTCGCCGGCTTCATCGGCAGCCCGGCGATGAACCTGACCTACGGGCATCTCGAAGGCGAGGGCGACGCTGTCTACGCGGTCCTTCCCACCGGTCGGCTTCGGGTGGATCGCCAGGCTCTCGACGATCATCCCGGGATCGAGAAGCGCATGAACCAGGAACTGGTCATCGGGCTCCGTCCCAACAACCTGGAGGCGGCCAGCGTTGCAGGTCATGATCCGGACCGGACCATGACCGTACAGGTAGAGGTCATCGAGATGCTAGGGGCCGACACCTTTGTCCACTTCAGTGTCGATCGGGCGCCGGTGATCACCCCCGACATCGAGGAACTGCTCGCCGACACCGACCGAGATCCCTCCGATCTGGGCGACAAGACCAACTTCGTGGCCAGGGTGAGCCCCGACGTGAATGTCAAGCACGGAGACCGGGTGGACCTGGTGGTGGACTGCGCCAAGCTGCACTTCTTCGACCCCGGTGACGGCCGGCGAATCGGGACACGTCCCCCGGCTATGACAGCCGGCGCCTGATCGCCGCGGTGTACCTCTGCACTCAGCTCGAGTGCCTGGTCATCGAGTGATGTAGCTCCCGGCGACCTGACTGGCCTCGACCTCGAGGCGGTTGGACCGGTACGACATCTGGTGGCCCAGGCCCTGCCTCCGACCACGCAGGTACTCGGCCAGGTACCTCCGTAGAAAGCCGAGGCGTCCGTAGTCGGCCCATTGGCGGACATGGACCAGCTCGTGGACCACAAGCCCCTGGATCCGTGCCGGGTCTCCTTCGAGGAGGGCGGGGTCGAGGAACACCCGGCCCGGGGTGGCCATGGCCCTGATCCCCGCCGGCCACAACCAGCGGAGGAGACGCGGGGCACGGGTGACCCGTACCGACTCCGGGTCGACGGGGTGTAGCTCGGCGCGGAGACGATCCATGTCGTCGTCGGACAGCTGGAGGATCTGGCTGACCCTCACCCGACCACGATGTTGACCATGCGGGGCGGCTTGGCGATGACCCGCTGGACCTGGTTGCCGTCGATCCAGGCTCGGGCTCTCTCCGACGCCAACGCCAACTCCTCCGCCTCTTCGACGGTGACGTCGGGCGAGACCTCCAGCCGATCCCGCACCTTCCCGTTCACCTGGACGATGAGCACGACGGTCTCCTCGCGTGCCAGGTCCTCGTCGGCGGTCGGCCAGGCCTGGTCGGCGAGCATTCCCTCCCTGCCCTGGATCTCCCAGATCTCATGGGCGATGTGGGGAGCCATCGGGGAGAGCATGAGGAGCATCATCCTCATCACCTGGTCGATGGTTTCCCTCAGGGGCTCGCCTCCCAGGTAGTCCTGGAGCTGGTTGGCCAGGATCATCAGCGCCGAGACCGTGGTGTTGAAGTGATAGCGCTCGATGTCGTCGGTGACCTTCTTGACGGTGCGATGGGCGAGGCCGATCAGCGCGCTGTCCCGCTCGTCGGGCTCACGGTCCACGTATTGGTGTTCCCCGGTCCCCAGCTTCCAGATCCTGTCGAGGAACCTGCGGGTTCCCTGGACACCGGCATCGTTCCACACGGCATCGTCCTTTGGGGGGCCGACGAACAGCTCGAAGAGACGTATGGCGTCGGCGCCGAACTCCTCGTAGTAGGGATCGGGTGGCACCACGTTGCCCTTCGACTTGGACATCTTGGCGCCGTCTTTGACCAGCATTCCCTGGGTGAACATCTTGGTGAACGGCTCCTCCACAGGGCTGAGACCGATGTCGTGGAGGAACTTGGTGATGAACCGGGCGTAGAGGAGGTGGAGCACGGCGTGTTCCACCCCACCGATGTACTGGTCGAGGGGCATCCAGTATCGGGCCTTCTCCGGATCGAAGATGGCCTCGTCGTTGTGAGGGTCGGCGTAGCGGAAGTAGTACCAGGACGAGTCCACGAAGGTGTCCATGGTGTCGGTCTCCCGGGTGGCCGGGCCCCCACACTCGGGGCACTCGGTGTGGACGAAGCCGTCGACCGCGGCCAGGGGCGACTTGCCCCGGGGCTGGAAGTCCTCGACGTCGGGGAGGAGAACGGGGAGCTGATCGCGGGGAACCGCCACCTGCCCACAGGACTCGCATTCGACGATGGGGATGGGAGACCCCCAGTAGCGCTGGCGTGAGATCAGCCAGTCGCGGAGACGCCATGTGACCTTGGCCTCACCGATGCCTTCCTCTTCGAGCCAGGCGATGGTGGCTGCGATCGCCTTCTCCCGGTCCAGCCCGTCGAGGAACCCGGAATTGATCGCCGGGCCATCGCCGGTGTAGGCCTCGCCCTCCCAATCGGAGGGGGGCTGCACTGTCCGGATGATGTCAAGACCGTGTTTGGTGGCGAAGTCCCAGTCCCGCTGGTCCTGGCCGGGCACGCCCATGATGGCCCCGGTCCCGTATCCCATCAGCACGTAGTCGGCCAGGTAGACGGGCACACGACGCCCGTCGGCCGGGTTGATGGCGTGGGCCCCGGTGAACACCCCTGTCTTCTCGCCTTCGGCCAGACGCTCGATCTCCGAGGCCCGGGAGGCGGCCTCGACGTAGTCCCTCACCTCGGCCTCCCGCTCGGAGCCGGCGACCAGACCCTCGACCAGGGGATGCTCGGGTGCGAGAACACAGAAGGTCATCCCGAATATGGTGTCGGGCCTGGTGGTGAAGACCTCGAAGGACCCCTTGCCTTCGTCCATCTGGATGGTGAATGTGGCCCCTTCCGACCGGCCGATCCAGTTCCGCTGCATGGTCCGCACCCGCTCCGGCCAATGCTCCAGGAGGTCTAGGTCGGCGAGCAGCCTCTCGGCGTAGTCGGTGATCCGGAAGTACCACTGGGCGAGGTTGCGCTTCGTCACCGGGGTGTCGCACCGCTCGCAGAGCCCGTCGATCACCTGTTCATTGGCCAGGACCGTCTGGTCCTTCGGGCACCAGTTGACCGGGGCTTCGGCCTTATAGGCGAGGCCCCTGTCGTACAGCTCGAGGAACAGCCACTGGTCCCAGCGGTAGAAGGCCGGATCGTGGCTGGCCAGCTCCCGACTCCAATCGAAGGCGACACCCAGGCGGTCGAATTGCTCCTTCATCCGCTCGATCTGCTCGGGCACGCTCACCCCGGGGTGGATACCGGTCTCGATGGCCCGGTTCTCGGCGGGGAGGCCGAAGCTGTCCCAGCCCATCGGGGAAAGGACGTTGTACCCGGCCATCTTCTTGTACCGGGTGATCAGGTCGATGTAGGTGTAGTTGCGGAGGTGTCCCATGTGCAGCTCCCCGGAGGGATAGGGGTACATGGCGACGTTGTAGAACTTGGGCCGGTTGGGGTCCTCGGTGGCTTCGAACACCCGTTCGGAGGCCCAACGCTGCTGCCACTTCGGCTCGATCGTCTTGTGGTCGTAGGGCATCTGAACCCGGCAGGGTAGTGCCGGTGGCATGATGTCCTTTGTGTAAACCGAGGAGTGAAAGTGCGTATCGAACGTGTCGGTGTGATAGGCGGCGGTCTGATGGGCTCCGGCATCGCCGAGGTGTGCGCCCGGGCCGGATGCCAGGTGGTGGTCCACGAGGTGGACGCGGCGACTGCGGAAGCGGCGATGGGCCGGATCCAGAGGTCGGTGGGCCGTGCCGTGGACCGAGGCAAGCTCGAAGGCGACGAGGCGGCGGCCATCCTCAGCCGGATCTCGGTGTCGACCGACATGGCCGAGCAATCAGACCGGCAGATGGTCATCGAGGCGGCTACCGAGAACGAGGAGATCAAGACCGCTCTGTTCTCCCGGTTGGACGAGGTCGTCGAGGACCGGGGAGCGATCCTGGCCTCGAACACCTCCTCGATACCGATCACCCGGATCGCCTCTGCCACCAAACGACCCGAGCAGGTGGTCGGGCTTCACTTCTTCAACCCGGTCCCGGTGATGGCCCTGGTCGAATTGGTCACCACGGTGATGTCTGATCGGGAAGTCGAGGACGCAGCCCAGGAGTTCGCCGAGAGCCTGGGCAAGACGGTGATCCGCGCCAAGGACCGGGCCGGGTTCGTGGTCAACATGCTCCTGGTCCCCTACATGCTCTCGGCGATCCGTATGTTCGAGG
Source organism: uncultured Acidimicrobiaceae bacterium (assembly GCA_964454615.1). Classification (GTDB taxonomy): domain Bacteria; phylum Actinomycetota; class Acidimicrobiia; order Spongiisociales; family ZC4RG35; genus ZC4RG35. Next base: position 11,993 of record CAYVTP010000032.1, read on the forward strand.
CGGGCGTGGCCTCTGCCGAGGACATCGACACCGGCATGAAGCTGGGGGCGAACCATCCGATGGGCCCGTTGGAGTTGACCGACTTCGTCGGCCTGGACACCACGAAGTTCGTCGCCGACGTCCTCTTCGACGAGTTCAAAGAGCCCCTCTACGCCTCTCCCCCGCTCCTCACCCGGATGGTCGAAGCCGGCCTCCACGGCAGGAAGTCAGGCCGAGGCTTCTACACCTACGACGTTCCTTAGGATTGGACGGCCATATCTGGCCGGATACGCGAACAGTTCGAGGGACTTGGCCCCTTGTCAGCCCCTGCGCAGGGTGTCGCGGATCTCGGTGAGGAGCTGAACCTCCTCGGACGGCCCCGCGGCCTCCTCCTCGGCCTCCTGAGCGCGCTGCATCCGGTTGTATCCCTTGACCATGAAGAAGATCACGATGGCAACCAGGACGAAGTTGATCGCGGCCCCCAGGAATGCGCCGATGGAACCGCCCTCGCCGAAAGTGCCGAGACCGGAGAGGTCGTCGATCCCGGGGATGACCATGGCGATCAGAGGGTTGAAGACGAAGTCGGTGAACGCCGAGACCACCGCGGCGAACGCCACGCCCATGACGAAGGCCACGGCCAGTTCCATGAGGTTCCCTTTGGCGATGAACTCCTTGAATTCCTTGATCACGATCGACCTCTCATCGGGATCTGCGGAGGCTAGCGACGCATGACTCTCGCAGCCCGACAAGAGGGCGTACCTGGGAGATCGAGGGTCTAGCGGCGCGAAGAGACCGGAGTTTGCTCGGCAGAGTGTCTGGCGCTCGCCCCCAACGCCCACCAGGCCACGGACACCGCCGCCCCGATATGCCACACGGCATGCGGCTGCAGCATGGAGTCCGGGTTGCACAAGGGTCCTCCGGTCGCTCCGAGACGACCGAACAGGGCGACCGCACCGAGCAACAACAGTGGGCCGATCGTGGCCCAGGTTCGGTCCCTGTGAAGGAGGCTGACCACCGCCGCCACGGTGAAGACCACGGCCAGGGGGTCGACCAGCGCCGGAATGAGCGCAATCGAGACGGAGATGGCGAGAAGGGCGGGCAACTGCGTCCAGCGTTCCCAGCTCCTCCCCCAACCGGCCACGAGGAGCACCAGCCAGAGAAGCGGCACGTCGTGGGCCCATTGCGACCAGGGAGGCATGGGGCCGTGGAAGGCGAGCGACCCCAGGCCGGTGGCGGCCACGGCCGCACCAACCCACCTCATCCGGGGAAGCTGCCAAACCACGATGCCTGCGGCAACGATCACCAGAGTGGTCATCGAGTTCACAGGCTGGCCGAGGAAGGCTTCCCTGATTCGCTCACAGTCCCTCTCGACCCGCATCAGACCATCTTGGTCGATGCCGATAAACAGTGGTAAGGGCTGGCCAACCGGTGGATCTTCTCGAGCAGGGCGTCAGGCTCCAGTGGCTCGAGGACCGTGGCCCATGAAGCTCGTCCCCGCGGTACGAGCTGTGCTGCCCTCGGGCACTTTGCCGGCGCGGGATTCCGGACCGCCACCCTGCGAGTCGGTGCTCATCCTGCCGCAGCTTACGATCCGCGGCTACCACGAACTAGCTTGGCTCGGTGCCTCCCTGACTCCCAGACAGCGAAAAGGTGGTCTCCTCGACCACATACAACTTGTCGCCATATCGTGACGGATCGGTTCAGTCGGACACCAACGCGCCCCAACGAGGGTGAACCGATCAGGTGTCGCTCAGCGACAATACGGGTATGAGCGCCGATGGGGATGCGCGGGATGATGTGGCACTGCTCGCTGCTGTTGCCGATTCGAGTACAGACGCCCTACGCATCTTGTACCTCAGGCACTCACCCTGGCTGGCGGTACGGCTCCGGGGGAGGTGCAACGACCCCGACGTCGTCAACGACGTGTTGCAGGACACGTTCGTCGCCGTGTGGAAGGGCGCTGACGGTTTCCGCGGCGAAGGCGATGTGGGGGCGTGGCTTTGGGGTATCGCCATCCGACGCCTCATCTCGAGACTTCGGACACACAGACGTTTCAGCGTTCGCATAACCGAAGATGATGTCCTGGCCGAGCCAGCAGTGGAGGACGCTGTGTTGGTTGGGGTGGAGTACGGGCAGCTCGGACCCGCCCTGGCGAGTTTGTCTCCTGAACTGCGGGAGGTAGTACAGGCCACCATTCTCGACGGGCTCACTACCAGGGAAGCTGCCCGTCTCCTCGGCATACCCCAGGGCACTGTGAAGACCCGGGCTATGCGAGCGCGCGCCCATCTACGTGAGTATCTGGTCCAAGGAGCAATATGAGCACGTGGCATCCTCCCGTCGCGCAGGTATGGGCCTGGGTGGAGGGGACCGTGGGACCTCTGGACACCGCCTCGATTGATCAACACATACCGCTGTGTGCGGTGTGCCGGACGGTGGCGTCGGAGTCACCCGCCCTTCCAGAGCTGGAGGACACCTGGCAGGCGATCCGCGATCGCCTTGAACCGCAGCGGCTCAACTTGGTCGGGCAGATGCTGGTCCGAATGGGCATGTCACCCCACAACGCCTTCCTGGTCTCGTCGACACCGAGCCTCTCCGATGGCTGGTTCGCTGGTATTGCCCTTGCCCTGCTCTTTGCAGTGGTTGCTGGAGCCATGTCCGGGACCAGAGGGCTCGCCATCTTCCTGTTTGTTGCTCCATTGGCGCCTTTGGCCGGGATCGCCTTTGCGTTCAGTAGAGACACCGATCCGCTCTTCGAACTGACACTCGCTGCGCCCTACTCCAAGTTCCGCCTGCTGATGTGGCGCAGTGCTGCGGTCCTGGCCACCACCGTTCCGTTGACGGTGATGGCCGCGCTGATTGCCGGCATGTCATGGTGGGAGGCTGGCGTGTGGCTGATCCCCGCCCTTGCTTTCTGCACGATCACCCTGGCTCTAGCAACGTGGGTCGAGCCCGCAGCCAGTGCCATGGGTATCGGCCTGGTTTGGTTTGTCATTCAGTCGATCGGGTTTGCCCGGGAGATACCTGCGTTCGCGTATGCCAACGAAACCCTGGTCGTCTACACCCTCGCCGGAGTGATTGCCGGGGTCGTCATAGTGATGCGCCGGACAGCAACGATCGCCTGGAGGATCCGATGACCGCAGCCACCGCCACCGTGACCGGGATCAGCAAACGTTTCCGGAAGACGCTCGCTCTCAACGACGTCTCCTTTGACCTGAACAGTGGTGTCACCGGACTACTCGGGCCCAACGGTGCGGGCAAGACCACCCTGCTCAGGATCATGGCCACCATCCTGGCCCCGGACGCGGGGGAGGTAAGGCTTCTCGGTCGCCCCGTCGACCATTTCGACCAACGAAAGGAGGTACGTCGAAGTCTGGGCTATCTCCCCCAGGAGCTGGAGTATCCCCGCGGGTTCACCTCCTTCGGGTTCGTTGACTACATGGCCATCCTCAAGGAGTGGGACGACAAGACGACCCGCCACGAAGAAGTGAGACGGGTCCTCGAGTTGGTCGGACTGACTGACCTGTCCACCAAGAAGATCAGGGCGCTGTCGGGTGGCATGCGTCGTCGATTGGCGATCGCCCAGGCGCTGATCGGTACTCCTCAGCTGCTGCTGCTGGATGAGCCGACGACCGGACTCGATCCCGAGCAACGGGTCAGCCTCCGCTCGGTGCTGTCACAGATCCCCGCCACGATCCTGCTGTCCACCCATCAGACGCAGGACGTCGAGACTCTCTGCGACCGGGTCATCGTGCTCGACGAGGGTCGGATCCTCTTCGACGGCCCGGTGCTGGACCTGGTAGCGACCGCAGAGTGTTCGGTGTGGATCGCCGATGAGCCCGACCCTGAGGCTCTCGCCTATTGGAAGACGGGGAGCGGAAGATATCGACACGTCGGCCGGAACCACCGCGGGAAGGAGTTGGTGACCCCAACTCTCGAAGACGCCTACCTGCTGATGAGAAACGCCAGCTCGAACGTCGAGGCGACGACATGACAAACATGAAACACGTGGAGAGGATCAAGTGACAGCATCAACGGAGCGCCAGCGGAACATCCTCGGTCAACTTGCCTGGGTCCATGCCCGAAGGTACGCCAAACATCCGCTCTTTCTAATCGGACTCGCCATCGCCCTGGGCTACACCATCTGGGACATCGTCGATAATCCGAACTTCGACCCCAATCGCGACGGCGGTCTTCACTTCTACTCAGCCTTCCTCATAGGCGTTCTGGGCGTCATCGTCGCCTACCGCCTCACCCGCACCGAGGGCCGGGCGCTGGCTCTCCTCCCGAGTGCGCCCACCTCCAAGACGACACGGACCCTTGCCCTCTGTCTCGCCTGTCTGGTGCCCGCCGTCGCCGGGGCGGTGGTCCTCATGGTCGCTGTGGTCGCAGTTAGGCGAGCCGACGTATCTTCAGGTGTGGGCCGACGCCATGCCTACAGCAGAGTTCGTCGCCTGGGCGTTCACTTCCACCGTGGTCGCCTGCCTGGGTGGCCCATTGCTCGGTGTGGCCGTCGGACGTTGGTGGCCCTTCCCCGGAGCCGGGGTCGTCGCTGCGATCCTGTTGGTCGTGATTGCCACCGGCCCGAACCTCATCATCGACGCAGCCGACTATTCGGATTCAATCTCAATGCTGCAAAGGTTCTCCTGGCTGATAAGCCCCTGGATCGTCTGGCTGAATATTGCTGCAAGCGCTGAATTCGCTGCCGACGGCACGCCACTGGAACCCCTGCTGAAAGGCCCCGGATCACCGGTAGGGCACCTCATCTTCACCATCGGTCTCTGCGGTCTGGTTGTCTGGGCAGCCGTGACCAAGAACGCCGAGAGTGCGGAGCAGAGAATCTGGCGACGTTACGGAATCATCGCCCTGGTAGTTGCAGTCGGCGGTCTGCTCTGGGCGGTTCTCGGCTGATTCAGCTCGACCATGCCCGCCGGGGTATCCCCTGGTTGGGTATCGGAGTCGTGGCCACACCGGCCGCGATCCTGACTTCGAGTGCCTTCGTTTTTCAACAGTCCGCAATAGCGTGGTCACTGCTTCGAGTGGGCCTGTTGCTGTGGACTGTCTCAGCCGCCTTCCTGCTCGACGAGCGCCCGGAACCGGTAACCAGGGCGACTCCACGTAGCCCAACGTGGTGGTACTGGAGCCGGTTCCTCGGTGGGGTCCCCCTTCTGTCCCCGCCGATCATCGCGGGTCTCATTTGGGCCCGCATCCACCCAGCTGTCGACCCTGCCGGACTCACGATCCAAACCGTTGCCGCCATGCTGCTCGTGCTTGCCGGCGCCACTGTGGCGACTCGGCTCGGTCGAAACACGCCTGGCAACCTCGTCGCCAGTGGTGCGGTGTTGACCGCGCTATTCCTCCTGACATTCCCCGTAGGCATCCGCGGAATACCATTGTTTCCGACCCCGGGTGACCCCAAGTGGGATCAGTCAACTGCAGTCTGGTCGGCGATGGGGATCGTGGCGTTGATGGCAATCGCCATCGCCGGCTGGGGCTCACCAAGCGTCCGGAGGCCGTGGACCTTCACGCGTACTCGTTCGCTGGTGGGATGGGCGCCGGCAGTGGGCGCCAAGACGTCACAGACGAGCGGACGATATTGCACAGAAACCAGCCCTGACCAGGTGCCTTGAGAGTTCGGTCTGAAAGATTTCGGGTGTGAGGTCTCGGTACCTGTGTCTCGTTTTGGCTTCGGTTGTTATGCGACATTTT
>CAYVTP010000033.1:0-17475 GCA_964454615.1 uncultured Acidimicrobiaceae bacterium
CCTCGACGCAGATCCCGCAGTACATGCAGAGCGCGTAGTCGATGTCGAAGCGGTCCAGCTTGGCTCGGACCTTGACCCGGCCACCCGGCTTGTCCGGGGGGATCTCCTCCTTGTGGCCTTCGATGTAGATGCACCAATCTGGACACTGCCGGGCACAGAGCATGCATACCGTGCAGGCCTCCTGGTCGAGTGCGATCACTCCCCTAGCCCTGGGGACCGGCACCTCCTTGTCCTTGGGGTAGTTCACGGTACGCAGGTACCGCTTGGGGCGGAAGATGGTGCGGACCATCGTCCCGAAGGTGACCACCATCCCTTTGACCAGGCCCCGTCCAGGAATGCTGCGGTTTCCGTTCGTGCTCATGAGAGGACCACCTTGAAGATGCCGGTCAGTGTCAGGTTGGCCAGTGCGATCGGGATCAGCCACTTCCAGGCCAGTGTCTGAAGCTGGTCCTGGCGGAACCGGGGGAACGTCCAACGGAACCAGATCATTGCGAAGACGAGCAGAAAGACCTTGCCCATCAGGATGACCGGGCCGGCGTACTCGAGGATGCTCATGGGAACGCCGGGCAGCCACCATCCCCCGAGGAAGAGGGTCACTGCGATCGCCGAGAGGGTGAACATGTTGGCGAACTCGGCGAGGAAGAAGAAGAGGAACCGGAAGCCGGAGTACTCGGTCAGGTAACCCATGACCAGCTCGGACTCGGCGATGGGCAGGTCGAACGGGATGCGGGAGAGCTCGGCGAGGGCGGCGATCATGAAGATCCCGAACCCTACGAACTGGAAGATCACGAAGGGGTAGCCGGCGCCGATCTGTGCCTCGACGATCCCGCTCATGCTCATCGTCCCGGCCATGATCACCACGCCCACCGCGGCGAAGACCAAAGGTATCTCGTAGGCGATCAACTGTCCTGCCGCCCGCAGGCCTCCCATCAGCGAGTACTTGTTGGCCGACGACCACCCGGCCATGAGGACTCCCACCGTGCTGATCGAGGAGATCGCCAGGGCGTAGAAGATGCCGACCGACAGGTCACGGAAGATGAGCCCGGGGCCGAAGGGGATCACCACGAACAGTGCCACCGTCCCCACCATCACAACCAGTGGGGCGAGCTTGAAGACCGGACGGTCGGCCTCGTCCGGTATCAGGTCCTCCTTCTGGAAGAACTTGATCCCGTCGGCGATCAGCTGGGCCCAACCCCATCTTCCGCCGGCGAAGTACGGCCCGACCCGGGCCTGCATCTTGGCCGACAGCTTCATCTCTGCGAACCCGATGGCCATTCCGATCATGGGGATCAGGAGTGCGACCAGGAGGAGCTTCGCTCCCAGAGCGACCCAGAAATTGGAGAACAAGTCGACGATCACCGGAGGCATACTGCCTCCGTGATCGGCGGGTACTTGGTACTTGGTACTTGGTACTTGGACTGTCGGAGTACCAGGTACCCGGTACCCAGTACGACGAGGGAGCGCAGCGACCGAGTCACCGGTCCACGTCCCCCAGCACGAAATCGAGTGAGCCCATGATGGCGATGATGTCGGGGACGAGTGCGCCTTCCAGGATCCAGGGCAGGATCGACAGGTTGGAGAAGCTGGCCGACCGGATCTTCAGACGGTAGGGGCCGTTGCCTCCGTCGGACACCAGGTGATATCCCATCTCTCCCTTGGGATTCTCCGCCCTCACGTAGGTCTCACCCTTGGGCACCTTGATCACCTTCGGCACCTTCGCCTGGAGCGGCCCGGAAGGGATGCCGTCAACCGCCTGCTGGATGATCCGAGCCGACTGCCTTATCTCCTCCAGCCTCACCTTCCACCGATCCCAACAGTCGCCGTTGTCTCCGGTGACGACGTCGAAATCGAACTTGTCGTAGGGCAGGTAGTTCTCTGCCCGGCGCAGGTCGAAGGCGACTCCCGAGGCGCGGAGATTGGGCCCGGACACGCCATATCCGGCCCCGACCTCTGGAGGTATCACTCCTACCCCTTTGGTGCGGGCGAGGATGATCTCGTTTCCGGCGACGAGGTCCTCGAGCTCATCGCACACCTCGAGGACCCGGTCCATGGCGTCACGGGTGTCGTTGAGGAAGCCCGCCGGCAGGTCCTGGATCATCTTCCGGGTGGACGATCCCGAGCCGTAGGCCGGCTTGACCCCTCCGATCCGGTTGAAGTTGGGGTGGAACCGCCCTCCTGTGACACCTTCGAGGAGGTCGAGGATGCGCTCCCGCTCGCGCAGGGCGAAGAACAGGGGGGTGGCCGCACCGAGCTCCAGCGGGTAGGAGGCCATGAACACCAGGTGCGATGACATCCGCGCCATCTCGCTGAGGATCAGCCGGATGTACTGGGCGCGTTCCGGGACTTCGACCTCCATCAGTTTCTCGGCGGCGACGATGAAGGGAACCTCGTTGGCGTATCCGGAGACCCAGTCGATCCTGTTGACGATGGTGGTGATCTGCGGGTACGTCCGGACCTCGGCGAGTTTCTCGTACCCGCGGTGCATGTACCCGATCACAGGCTTGACATCGAACGCCCGCTCGCCATCGACGCGGGCGACGAGACGCAAGACCCCATGAGTCGAAGGGTGTTGGGGCCCGATGTTCAAAGTCATGTCGGGCGTTTGCAGCTCGACCGAGACCGAGACCTCGCTCATGTGCCGGATGGTGTCTGCGTCGATGACCATCAGGCCTCCGGATTCTCCGTCGAGGGCTCGTCTTCGTCATCGTCGGCATCGGGCATGCCTTCGACGTCGACCGTGCCCGGCCACGGCTTCACCTCGCGGCTCAAGAGTGGGTAGCTCTTCCGCAGCGGGTTGCCTATGAACGAATCGGGGAGATAGAGGTTGGTCAGGTCGGGATGGCCGGCGAAGTCGATGCCGAACATCTCGTGGGCCTCGCGTTCGTGCCAGTTGGCCCCTGGGTACACATCGACGAGGGAGGGTGCCGCCGGGCTGGTCGGATCCAGGTCGGTGGTGAAGGTGACCCGGTCGCCCTCGACCAGGTCGGAGACCGTGGTGAGGAGCTCGATCCTCTCCTCGACCTCTTCTCCGGGCGCGTCGCCGACCGCTACCTCGTTGGCCCAGTCGATGGCCGACAGCCAGGAGAAGAACACCATGCCCAGCTCGTCCCTAGCGGTGACATGAGCCTCCACCCAACCATCGAGGGGGACCGTCACCTTCACGGTGTCAAAGGTGATCTCGGCGGTGCCTCCCACCGCTGCGGCCACGCGGTCGGCAAGCCCCTGGAGGGGATGGGTCGTAGTCTCAGACTGGCTGGGGGTCACGACGGTTCCACTTCTCCTTTATGTTCTCGTCCTGGATCAGCTTCTGGAGGAGGACGATTCCCTCCATCAGTGCCTCCGGGCGGGGCGGGCACCCGGGAACGTAGACGTCGACGGGGATGATCTGGTCGACGCCCTTGGTCACCGAGTAGGAGTCCCAGTAGGGGCCTCCGCAGTTGGAGCAGGAACCCATCGAGATCACGTACTTGGGCTCGGGCATCTGGTCGTAGAGGCGGCGGATCGAGGGAGCCATCTTGTCGGTGACGGTGCCCGCCACGACCATCAGGTCGGCCTGTCGGGGAGAAGCGGGCAACGGGATGATGCCGAACCTCATGAAGTCGTAGCGGGGGCCGGAGGCGGCCATCAGCTCTATGGCACAGCAGGCGAGCCCGAACTGGAACAGCCAGAGCGAGTATTTGCGGGACCAGTTGAGGAGCCACGAGACCGGCTTCGGGGCCCCGAACTTCTGGACTATTCCCACCTGAGCACACCTTTCTTGACCGCATAGGCGAGACCTTCGAGCAGGGTGAGCATGAAGATGATCATGGCCACCAGACCGAACACTCCCAGCTCGACCGCCGAGATCGCCCACGGGAAGATGAAGACCGCTTCGACGTCGAAGACCAGGAAGAGCAGTCCAAATACGTAGTAGCGGACGTAGGTCTGACTCCATCCCGTACCGACAGGATCGACACCGCACTCGTAGGTGGCCCCCTTGCCGGGGTTGGGCTTGGTGGGCCGCAGAACTGTGGCCACACCCAGCATCACGAGGACGAGAACGGCTCCAAGGGCGGCGAACGCGCCCACTGTCACATAGCTCTCGAAGTACTCGCTCATGCCTCTGCGGCCTCGACAAACGGCCGGCGGCGAGTATAAGCACGGCCTCTTTCCCGTCGAAGCCAGCCCGATCGATCCGGGTCGCCACCCCCGCCAACCATGCTCGTCGCCACTGCCGAACGGGCAGAACGAGGCACTAGGGCCATCCGGCGTGTCTCGCACCGGCCGAAGCTCCCCTGGGTGCGCCCTGGAGGGCTCGGGCCTGGTAGACATCCACCATGAGTATCGGCACCCTGCGCTGCATTGTGATCAACGTCACCGACCTCGACAAAGCCTACGCGTTCTGGTCTCAGGTCACGGGCCTGGAGATCATCGGCACGGAGACCGGCTGGCACGGCTGGCTCGGCTATCTGGGGACCAGAGACCCATGGAACCACGAGATAATCCTGCAACGGGTCACCGGCTCGCCGATGGAAGCCGGAGCACCGAGTCACGACAAGACCAATCCGGTTCACGTCGACATCACACCAAACGAAGGCATCGACAAGGCGATACAGGGAATCCTGGAGTTGGGAGGCAGCGTCAAGAAGCCACCGAGCCTCTATCCGCGGCCAGGATCGCATGGCGCAGAACCTCCTCGACTCGACTGGGCGGTGATGCGGGACCCCTTCGGAAACGAGTTCTGCCTGGTCGACCCCCTCACTCCCGAGCAGTCCAAGGCGGCCATGGATGCCGACGCCTCCACCGACCAGGGATGGCGCGCCGCGGCCCGTGTCACGACCCTGCAATGACCGGCCCTGGTCGGGCCCCATGACTGTGTGCCGGCGCCGCGGTGGCAGCGGCCGCAGCCTGGAGACGGACTCTACTGTCAGGGCACCACTCCTCCGCTACCTGCATTCCGCACCGTTTACCCTCGCAGCGATGCCGGAGTCCCCCTCCTACATCGGTCGCGGACTGGTCAACCTGGTCGCCGGGATCGAAGCGCGGCTGCTTGGCTCGTCGGCCGGGATCGGGCTGTTCGATCCCGGCCTGATACCCGAGGGCGCCACCTATGTGCTCGTGCTGTTCGACGGCCTTGGGGTGGCCCAGACCGGGCACCCGGCAGCATCAGCCTTCCGGTCGTCAACCGCGGCGGTCATCGAGGCGCCGTTCCCCACGACCACCAGCGTCTCCAAGGCAACCGTGGCAACCGGGCTCCCTGGCTCCGATCACGGGCTCACCGGCCATTACCTCTGGCTCGAGGAGGTTCAGGCTGTGGTCAACACCCTCAAGTGGGTGACTCCGAGCGGCGAACCCGTGCCGTACCCCTTCGAAGGATTCCTCCGCCCGCCCAACCTCTGGGAACGGCTCCGGTCTGCCGGAGTCGAGCCGATAACCGTGCAACCGGGAGACTTCACCGGGTCTCCGTTGTCCAGGTTGCTCTACAGAGGGGCCAGGTTCGAACCGGTGTGGTCGCTGGAGGAGATGGTCGAAGCCACTGTCGATCTGGCCAGTTCGCCCCGGCGCTTCATCTACACCTACGTTCCCCACGTTGATGTCGCCGGCCACGTGTTCGGCCAGGAGGGCGCCGAGTTCGACGAGGCGATGAGGGCCGCGGTCAACGTTTGGGAGGGGATCGTCTCACGGCTGCCGGACGATGCGGTCCTGCTCGGGACCGCCGACCACGGCCTGGTCGACGTGCCGGAGTCGGGGAAGATCCTGGTCCGGGACGATCGGTTCATGGAGCTCCGCTTCGCCGGCGACAGTCGCGGAGTGCAGCTCTGGGGCGGACTCGATTTGATGGACGATCTGGCCTCCGAGACGGGAGGCACCCTCCTCGACCCGACGGTCCTGATGGGCCCCGAGCCGACAGACCTCGCCCGCGCCCGCACCGGAACCCGTGTCCTCCTCGCCCCCGACAACGCCGTGATCCTTCCCCCCGGCTTCGACAAACGCCTCCGCTGCTATCACGGTGGGCTCAGCCGCGAGGAGGTGGAGATCCCCCTCCTTCTCGTTCCTTAGGATTGGCCGGCCAGATATGGCCGGGAACGGGAACGGTATCCGCCCCTGCTGCTATCTCAATGAGCGCGCCCTGGCCAACCACGCTTCAGCCACATCGAAGAATGGCTCCTGCCGGGCACGGAGAGCCCTCACAATCCGATCGGTCTCGGAGAGGGCCATCTCGATCATCTCCCCGGTGTACCCGTAAAGGACCTGGTGGACTTCGAACTCGTCCTCGTCGTCGATCTCGATCCGGCCGTCCGGGTGGACGATGACGTCAAGGTCGAGGTCGACCATCTCATAACGGTCCTCGGAGATCCACACCGGCACGGTCGTTATGTCGACGAAGTGGGTCAGGTCCGTTGCATCACCGTTGTAGTGGAGGTGCCACCAGCCGTCACGGGGGGCACACATCACGGCGTCTACGGTCGGCGGGCGCTTCGGCTCATGGCCCTTCCACCTCTTCGACCCCTCCGGCACCCACAGCCAGCTCCCGTGCTCGTCCTCACCGAGCAGCCATCCCTCGAACCCCCAATGGAGGATGTCGGGATACTTCAAGAACTGGACTGTCACCGGTCGCACACCACCATTTTGTACCGACTCTGTGTCGGAACGATGTCCGGATAGCCTCGAATCCCATGGACGCAGCCCTTTCGGTTCTGGCCGCGCTCGCCGCAACCTTCTTCGCAGTCGACCTGTGGCTCGACTACCGGAAGCGCCCACGCCCCCACATCGCTGCCTACGGGGTCGGCATAACGATGTTCGCCGTGGCCTGTTGGGCACTCGTCGCCGGACTCGGCTTCGGCTGGACCGGAGCCTCCTACCGGACCTTCTTCCTCTTCGGTGCGGTGCTCAACATCCCGTTCCTGGCCCTGGGTTCGATGTTCCTCGTGGTCGGCCCGCGGGCGGGGCACATCATGACGGTGATTCTCGGCGCCTTCACCGCCATCGCCACCACCCTCGTGTTGACCGTTCCCTTCCAGAGGCAACTACCTGATTCCGGCATACCCCACGACATGTTCGCCACCGGTTTCGGCCCACGGATGTTCGCCATGATCGGCGGAGGAATGGGGGCAACCATCCTCATAGCGCTCGCAGTGCTCAGCATCGTCCGGCTTTGGAAGAAGAACAGGATGGTGGTCTGGGGGAACCTCCTGATCGTGGCCGGGACGTTCGCCGCATCAATCGGGGGCACCGCCCTCGCCCTTGGCGGCGGCGGGGGTTTCGCGGTCTCGCTGCTCGTCTCGGTGAGCCTCATCTGGGCCGGATATCGGGTGGCCTCCGGAGCCCGCACCAAACCAGCCTGATCGGCCCCGCACCCAAAGGACCACCGAGAAGACGCTGTACCTGTGACTAGTCACACGGTGTCGGCCTCTTTTGACCCCCAAGTTTTGGGCTACGGGATGACGATGGGAATGGGGTAAGCCTCCCTCCGACAAGAGGACCCATCAGAATGTGGCCCACGACTCTCATCGGCCGCCGCAACAAGCCCAAGTGCCCCCATCAGAACGTGGAGATAACCTCGACGGCAGGTATCCGACGCAGGCTCTGCCTCGACTGCGGGAACGTCAGCCTGTCTGACTCGAGCGACGTCCCCGAAGAGCATCGGCTGGAGGGCTCCAAGAAGGAGTCCTGAACGTCATCCATCGAACTGTTCGCGTATCCGGCCATATATGGCCGTCCAATCCTTAGGAAACATGAGTTGTGTGGCGCGGGACCGTCCGCGTCATCCACGCCCCCAGCCCCAGGGGCAGGGCGACCACAGGGATGAGCCAGCCCACCCAGGGAAGCATCCAGAGAGTGGCGAGGATCACGGCACCGCCGAGAGTGGCGCCGTGCGGACCGACCCCCTTGAACACCCGGCGGCCGAGGGCCAGTGCGACCGGCACCCCGGCGACGAGCGCTCCGACCAGGAGGAGGGCCACCACCGCCAGGATCAGAGGCACCAGGACCACGAGGAGCGGAAGACCGGCGGCAGGAGGTGCCACAGCCACCATCACGGCGGTGGCCCCGACCAATGCCAGCGGCGTGGCGAACACCGCCGCTCCTGCGAGCCACTGCCGCCAGGCCCTTGGGTGAACGTGGCCGGCGGCCGCTCGAGTGCGGCCCGGCCAGCTCCAAACGGTGGCGACTGCGGCGATCGTCAGGAACAGGGCGATCATACCCCTGAGGAAGATCCCCAAGGCTCGGATCCTGATGTTCGGAGGTAGCGGGATCCGTCGGGTCACAGTTCCCCCGACCTCGGCGTGCTCCAGTCCCTCCGCCTCTCTCGCCGACCTGTAGGAGAGGCTCCCCCCGACCTGCAGAGGGCCGACCACTGCGAGCTGTCCCACACTCACCACGACCCTCCCTCCGACCCTGCCGCCAAGGGAAATTCCCCGGAGATTCCCCGTCAGGTCCTGTTCGATGGTGCCCAACGCGGCTAGGCGGTTGCCCCATGAGACCACCTCCCCGCCGACTTCGGACCGGGGAGAGAGCGCCACATCCCAACCGGTGACGATCACATCACCCATGACGGTGCCTTCGACGGCCACCCGGTTGGCCGCCGCCCGAAGTGACCCCTCGACGACACCGTTGACCTCGACCGAGCCGGCGATGGCGGTCACCGACCCGGTCACTCTCCCGTCGATCACCACCCGGTCGGCGGCGAAGGCGATCACATCGCCTTTCACCTCCCCGTCGATGCGGACGGTGATGGCGACCGCGTACAGGTCATCGTCGACGACGGTGCCGTGGCGGATGATCACGAAGTCGGCGGAAGCCAGTTCGGCGGCCTGCGCCGGCTGGGAGGCCAGCGAGAGCATCACCGCGGTCAGCGCGACGGCGACACCGAACCTAGAGGATGAACGCATGGCCGGCGATGTCGAAGAGGATGCCGGGGAGGATTCCGAACAGGATGGTCGCCACGACCGCGACTCCCACTACCAGCCCGATCCCTCGTGTCACTGCGGGGACCGGGCCGTCACCCTGCTCCATGTACATGGTGACGATGAGCCGCAGGTAGGCGGCAAGGCCGATGACCGCGCTGAGCACACCCACATACACCAGCCACTCGAAGCCGGCAACCCAGGCATCGGACAACACCCCGAACTTGGCGACGAACCCTGCGGTCAGGGGTATCCCCGCCATACCGATGAGTATGGCGGTGAACCCGTGGGCAAGGGCGGGGCTGCCCCGGGTCAGGCCGCGGAAGCCGGCCATCGGGGAACCCGACGAGGCGGGCCCGCTCACCGCCGACACCACGGCGAAGGCACCAAGCAGTTGGGCCGCATAGACCACCAGATAGAAGATGATGTTGGTCGCTCCACCGCCGACGACACCGGCCATGAGGAACCCGGCGTGGGCCACGCCCGAATAGGCGAGCACCCGGCGAACGTCGTCCTGGACCAGGGCGAGGACAGCTCCGACCACCATCGACAATGCTGCGATGGCGGCAACCATGGGCGACCAACTGATGGAGTACTCCGCCAGACCCTGGACAAGGACCCGGACCAGCACGATGAACCCGGCCACCTTCGCCATGGCGGCCATGTAGCCGACGACGCCGGCCGGTGCGCCCTGGTAGACGTCAGGCGCCCAACTGTGGAACGGCGCGGCTGACACCTTGAAGGCCAGGCCGACCGTGATCAAGGCAATGCCTGCGAGGATCACCGTCGGTCTGGTGACCACGAACCTGGCGAAGAACTCCTCGATGGCGAGGATCTCGAACTGGCCGGTGCCGGCGTAGAGCAGGGCCACTCCGTAGACCAGGATGGCCGAGGCGAACGACCCGAGGAGGAAGTACTTCATGGCCGCCTCGTCGGAGCCCCGTCGCCCGGTGGTCAGTCCGGCAATGACGTAGAAGGCGATCGAGCCCACTTCTAGACCGAGGAACATCAGGATCAGGTTGTTTGAGGCGATCATGATCGAGAACCCGGTGGTCGCCAGGAGCACCAGGGCGATCGCCTCGGCCTGGCGTCTCCCCAGTGACACCACGAACCTCCACCCTGCCACCAGCCCGAGGGCGGTAACGGCGAGGAGGAGGAGCCTACCGAGCACCGCGATCCCGTCGACCACGACCATGCCCGAGAATGCGATCAGCTCTGTCCGCATCCCCGGCTCGGCCCGAGCAAGGGCATGGTCCCACTGGACGACGGTGATCGCGACGGCAAGGGCCAGCACCCAGGCGGTGATCGCCCCGAGGACCGTCGGTCTCGGTTTCCACTGCACCTCGACCAGCAGGACAGTGGCCGCGCCGACGGCGAGGACCAACTCGGGGAGGATCGCCAACCAATTGATCTCGGGTGTGACGATCATCGACCTGCCTCAGTCGGCCCGGAAGGCAACACGGTCAGCCTTGTCCCTTCAGGCGCGCGGAAGTCGGTCGAGGCCTCGATGTGGCCCAACGTCATCTCGACGTCGGGAGCGATCTTGTCGAGGAGGATGTTGGGGTAGAGGCCGACCACCAGGACCACCGCCACCAGAGGGGCGAGCAGGCCGATCTCCCTGGCGCTCAAATCGGAGAGGATGCGGTTCTCCTCGCGTTCGGGTTCGCCGGTGAACACCCTCTGGTAGGCCCAGAGCAGGTAGATAGCCGCCAGGACGACCCCGGAAGTGGCCACGATGGCCAGGGCGGGAAGGGTCGGATAGCTCCCCACCAGCACCAGGAACTCGCCAACGAAACCGTTGAGCCCGGGCAAGCCGATCGAAGCGAAGGCCATGAAAAGGAACATCCCGGCCATGACCGGCATCACCTTCTGGAGCCCCCCGAACTCACTGATCTGCTTGGTGTGCCTCCGCTCGTAGATCATTCCGACGAGGAGGAACAGCGCGCCGGTGGTGACCCCGTGGTTGAAGTTCTGTATGACCGCCCCCTGGAGGGAACCCGAGGTGAGGGCGAAGGTCCCGAGGACGATGAAACCGAGGTGACTGACCGATGAGTAGGCGACCAGTCTCTTCAGGTCGGGCTGGACTATGGCGACCACCGCCCCGTAGACGATCCCCACCACCGCCAGGATCCCCATCACCCATATGGCGTCGACCGAGGCCTGCGGGAAGAGGCTCAGGTTGAATCGGATCAGCCCGTATGTGCCCAGTTTCAGGAGCACCCCGGCAAGGAGGACCGACCCCGCCGTGGGGGCTTCGGTGTGGGCGTCGGGAAGCCAGGTGTGGAAGGGGAACAGGGGGACCTTGATGGCGAAGGCCACAGCGAAAGCGGTGAACAGCCACAGCTCGCGGGCCGACGACATCTCGAGCTGCATCAGGTCGAGCAGGGCCATCGACGGCTCGCCGGTGGCCCGCTGCATGACGGCCAGCGTGATGATCCCGCCCAGGAGCAGCGCAGAGCCCAGGGCCGTGAAGATGAAGAACTTGAGGGCGGCGTAGACCCGCCGCGCGCTGCCCCAGATCCCGATGATGAAGTACATGGGGATCAGGACCGCCTCGAAGAAGATGAAGAAGAGGAACAGGTCGGTGGCCAGGAAGGATCCCAGCATGCCCGCCTCGAGGAAGAGGACGCTCACCACGAACCCCTTCATCCCGGCCCCGATCGAAGTGGAGGCCCCTAGTGCGATGGGGACGAGGAGGGTGGTGAGCAGGACCATGGGGAGGGAGATCCCGTCGATCCCCAACCTCCAGCCGATCCCCCAGCTCTCGTACCAGGCGACGGTCTCGGTGAACTGGAAACCGGCTACGGGCTGGAATGCCCAGAAGACGTATCCGGCGAGGGCGAGCGGGGCGACGGACAGGGCCACCCCGAGAGGAAGATGCACCTCCCTGCGACGGGCCGGCACCAGGGCGACGACGACAGCGCCGAGAAGCGGCAGGAGAATGAGCCAGGTCAGCATGGGCGGCTCATCCGTTCATCACCATCCACATGACGAGCAGGATGGTGCCGATCATCAGGAAGGCGGCGTAGTTGCGCACCTGCCCGGTCTGGACGATGCGCCCCCGCTCCCCGACCCGGCGCATCAGGGCCCCGATACCGTTCACCGCACCGTCGATGGCGGGGACATCGACGTCGAAGGCCGTCTTCTCGGCCACTCTCAACCCCGGGGCGACGATGCTCCGCCCGTAGAGTTCGTCGACCCGGTAGGCGTCCTCCCACAGGCCCCACACCGGCGCCAGGCCGGACTCGAACCTCTCCCAGTCCTCACGGTCCCGGTTGTAGGCCAGCCAGGCTCCTCCGATGCCGGCCACCCCGGCGAGCACCGACACCCCGGCGAGCAGGGTGAACATCAGCCAGCCTGAAGGCGGATGAAGGACCGGGACCGACGCGAAGGCCGGCTCGAGGAAGTGCTCGAGGGTGTAGCGGAAGGGGGTGTTGATCAGGCCGCCTACGACGGTGAGGCCGGCCAGGACGAGCAGGGGGACCGTCATCACCCTGGGTGCCTCGTGGGGATGGATCTCGTCGCTCCACCTGGGCTGACCCAGGAAGACCAGGATCCACTGCCTGGTCATGTAGAAGGCGGTGATGAAGGCGGTGATGAGCCCCACCAGCCAGAGGGCGGCGAACCAGCCTCCCCGGGCGAACAGACTCCCCAGGATCTCGTCTTTGGACCAGAAGCCGGCCAGCGGCGGGATACCGGCGATGGCGAGGGTGGCGATGGCCATGGTCACCGCAGTCACCGGCATCTTCTTGAACAGCCCACCCATACGGGTCATGTCCTGCTCCCCTCCCATCGCATGGATCACGGCACCAGCGCCGAGGAACAGCAACGCCTTGAAGAAGGCGTGGGTCATCAGGTGGAAGATCCCGGCGACGTAGGCGGTGGCCCCGACGGCCATGAACATGTACCCCAGCTGGGAGACGGTCGAGTAGGCGAGAACCCTCTTGATGTCTCGTTGGGCGATGGCGATGGTCGCCGCCCAGACAGCGGTGGCGGCCCCCACCGTGGCGATGACCACCTGGGCGACCGGGGCGACCTCGATGACCGGCGCGGAGCGTGCTATCAGGTAGACGCCGGCGGTCACCATGGTGGCGGCGTGGATGAGCGCAGAGACCGGTGTCGGCCCCTCCATGGCGTAGGGAAGCCAGACGTAGCGGGGTATCTGGGCCGACTTCCCCGCGGCCCCCAGCAGGAAGAGCAGCCCGATGGCGGTGGCCATGCCCGAGGACAGCTGATCGGCCGAGTCGAGGGCGCCGGTGTATGACAGTGTGCCGAAGCTCGAGAAGACAACCATCAGCCCGACCATCATCCCCAGGTCGCCGATCCTGTTGACCACGAAGGCCTTCTTGGCCGCTCCTGCCGCCGAGGCCCTGGTGAACCAGAAGCCGATGAGCAGATAGGAGCAGAGCCCGACCAGCTCCCATCCGAGGAAGAGCATGGCGAAGTTTCCCGCCAGAACCAGGGTGAGCATGGAGGCGGCGAAGAGGTTCAGGTTGGCGAAGAACCTGTGATACCTGGGGTCTCCGTGCATGTATCCGATGGCGAACATGTGGATCAAGGTCCCCACGCCTGTCACCACCAGGGTCATCAGAGCAGCAAGGGGGTCCCAGAGCATCTCCAGGTTGGCCCCGATCGCCGGCATCCACTCCCACAGGAGCACCACTTCGGCGGTCCCCGACCCCTGGAAGAACGGGACTCCGGCAGCGAGGGCGATCAGGAAGGAGCCCCCTATGGCACCGGTCGCCAGGAAGCCCGGCAGTGGCTCCTTCAGGTACCTCCCGAAGAAGTGCAGGAAGACCGCACCGGCGAGAGGCAGGGCTATCACCAGCCAGAGGAGGTCGATCAAGATCGACCTCCTCTGGCACGTACTTGGTACTTGGTACTTGGTACTTGGACGGTCGAAGTACCCAGTACCCGGTACCCGGTACTCATTAGCGAGCTCAACCCTTCAGCTCCGCCAGCTCGTCGACCGATGAGGTCGACCGCAGCCTGAAGATCGAGACGATTATCGCCAGGCCGACGACCACCTCGGCCGCTGCTACCACCAGGATGAAGAACACGGCCACCTGCGCGTTGATGTCGTTCAAGGCCCGCCCTGCGCTTATCAGGGTCAGGTTGACCGCGTTGAGCATCAGTTCGATGCACATGAACATGACCAGGGCGCTCTTCCGCACCAGCAGGCCGACCGCCCCGATGCCGAAGAGGGCCGCGGCCAGGGCCATATACCAGCCGGGATCGAGCATCACTCTTCCCTCTTCCGGTGGTGGGCGAGGGCCACCGCACCGGCGGCTGCGATGGTGAGCAGCAGGGCGGTGGCCTCGAATGCGAGGATCCAATCGGTGAACAGCGGCCGTGCCACCGCCTCGACGGTGCCCCGGGTGGCCGACGGGACCACGATCTCGGCGGCGGCCGGAACCCACACCATGTTCCCGCTCCACGTCACCGCACCGGCGAGGACGACGATGAGGATGCCGACACCGACCACCAGGCTTCGCTGAAACGGCAACTCCTCTTCGCGGACCTCTCGCTTGTCGACCCCGATCAGCATGATCACGAACAGGAACAGGGTCATCACCGCGCCGGCATAGACGATCACCTGCACCGCTGCGATGAGGTGGGCGAGGTGGACCACGTACAGGACCGCAACCGAGAACAGCGTGGCTAGGAGGCCCATCGCCGAGTAGACGGGATTGCGGGCCACCACCACCGCGACGGCGCCTGTCAGCGCCGAACCTCCCATCAGGACGAACAGGATGAGCTCAGCCATCCGACTCCTTCCCCCTGTCCCGCTCCTCCTGGGCCGGCTCCGGCGACCAGTCCCCGGGGCCGGGGGTGCCCCGCCACATGGTGACGCCCTGGTAAGCGGCAGAACCCGAGGGGGAGGTCGCCCTCATCCATCCGTCGGCGGCGTCCAGTTCGGAGAGGTCGGCGAGCGGGTCTTCCGGGAACATGTGTGGGACATACCCTTGCTCGTCCATGAGCAGGGTTTCCTTGGTGTAGATCGCGTCCTCCCGATTGGTGGTGGACATCTCGAAGAGGTGGGTCATGGTTATGGCCTCGGTCGGGCAGGCTTCGACGCAGAGGCCGCAGAAGATGCAGCGCAGCATGTTGATCTCGTACACGTAGCCGTAGCGCTCCCCCGGCGAGACGGGGTCAGCGGGGTCGTTGTCCATCCCGCGCACGTAGATGCAGTCGGCCGGGCAGGCCCCTGCGCACAGCTGGCATCCGATGCACTTCTCCATCCCGTCCGGGTAACGGTTGAGAACGTGCCGCCCGTGGAAGCGTTGGGGCTTCTCCCTCATCTCCTCCGGGTAGCGGGTGGTCACCAGCTCCTTGCCGGTGATGGTCCGGACCATGGTGCCGCCGGTCACCCGTAGGCCTTTGATCAGTTCTGACAGAATTCCCATATCGCTAACTCCAGGGCAGGCCGAACTGGCGGATTCCCATGACGACCGTCGACAGCATCAGCCAAACGAGGGCGGTGGGGATCAACCCCTTCCAACCGAGGGTCATCAGCTGGTCGTACCTGAGGCGGGGCAGGGTGGCACGGATCCAGAAGAAGAGAAAGACGATGAAGTAGGTCTTGAGCAGGAACCACACGGTGGGCAGGATGGCGGAGACGATCCCGGGCACCACTCCGTCGAATGTCGGGCCGTTCCACCCTCCGAGGAACAGGGTGGCCGCCACCGCCGACATCGAGAAAATGTTGACGTACTCGGCGAGGAAGAACATGGCGAACCTCATCCCCGAGTACTCGGTGTGGAAGCCGCCAACGATCTCCTGCTCCGCTTCGACCAGGTCGAAGGGAGCCCGGTTGGTCTCCGCCACGATGGCCAGGAAGAAGATGGCGAAGGCCACGACCTGGGGGAAGATGTTCCATCGCGGCACCCAGGCGAAGATGGGGAGGATGTCCCCCCAGTTGCCGGCCTGCCGGGCCACGATCTCCGACAGCGAGAGGGTGCCGCCGGGACCCTGGGTGGCAGTGAAGACCACCACCGACACCATTGCCAGGCCCATGGCGGCCTCGTATGAGATCGCCTGGGCGGTGGCCCGGACACCGCCGATAAGCGGGTACTTGGACCCCGACGACCACCCGGCCAGGATCACCGAGTAGACCGCCATCGAGGACATGGCGAGGATGAACAGGAGGCCGATGTTGAGGTCGGCTCCCTGCAACGCCACCTCGTAGCCCCCGATGTGGAACGGCCTCCCCCAGGGGACCATCATGAAGATGAGGAATGCGGGGATGACGGCGAGGAAGGGTGCTAGCACGTACATCCCGAGTTCGGCCTTCCGCGGCGTGATCGACTCTTTGAAGAACAGTTTGAGTCCGTCGGCGACCGTTTGCAGGATCCCCCATGGGCCCGCCCGGAACGGGCCGATCCGGCTTTGCATGTCAGCCAGCACTTTGCGCTCGGCCCACACATTGATGACCGTCACCACCAGGAGCAGCCCGAAGGTGAGAACAACCCGGAGCACCACGATCCCGATTTCGGCCCAGTTCATGACACCGCCGCCACCCTGACCACGGCGTCGGTCCCCAAAGGAACGGCCTCGGGCTGGTTGAGGGGTACATACACCACCCCTGGCGGCGTCCCCCGATCGATCACCGCCCTGAACTCGCCTGCCCCTGCCTTGGTGGTCAATCTCACCGACGAGCCGTCCTTGACCCCGAGGCCGGGTGCGTCGGCGGGGTTGACGTACGCCACCGGGCCGCGGGCCAGTGCATGGAGGGAAGGCGAGTGCCTCAGCCTGACGCCGTCGTCGTACATGACCGCTGCCTGGTGCAGGGTGAGGGCGGCCTTTGGCTCGCGGTTGCCAGCGAGGGCCACCGGGACGTAATTGAGTGGCTGCTCCACTTCTCCGGGAACGACCATCCCGTCGCGATGGTCCCACTCGAGTGCGTCCCAGTTGACTCCCCGGTACACCGGGGCCACCTCGGCGATCTCCTTGGCGATGGTCTCCGCCGACGCCAGGCCGAGATCCACGCCCATTGCGGAGGAGATGTCCGAGACGATCGACCAGTCCGATCGGGCCTGTCCGGGTGCGGGGCGGACTTGGTTGACTTTCTGGACCCGACCCTCGCAGTTGGTGACCGTGCCTTCCTTCTCGGTGAGGGTGGCTGCCGGCAGGATCACGTCTGCATGGCGGTTTGATTCGTGGAGGAAGGTGTCGATAGACACCAGGTACTCCGCCGAATCGAGGTACTCGGCGAGCTTGGCCCTGTCGGGCGAGTCTCCCACCGGGTCTGCCCCAACCAGGAGCAGCCCGCGGACCGCTCCGGTTTCGAGCGCCTGGAGAACATCTGCCGTGCCCATGCCGGGACGGGACGGGATCGTGCCCCACTCCTTCGACATTCGCTCGGGTGTCGACGAATCGATGGCCTCCCTACCCGGGAAGAGGTCGGGTGCCAAGCCCATGTCCAGGGCGCCGTATCCGTTTGCCTTGGTTCCCAGCGGGAGGATGCGACGGTTGGCGGAGTTCTCTCTGACCATCGCCGCCACCGCCTCGGCCAGGCGGGGATCGTCGGCCACCGTGGCCTGTCCGAGCAGTGCCACCACCTTGCCGGTTTGCAACATCTCGCCGACCG
>CAYVTP010000034.1:0-17067 GCA_964454615.1 uncultured Acidimicrobiaceae bacterium
TCTCGCATGGACCTCTACGCCCGCGTCAACATCCTGGGGGGTCTCTCGGTCCGGCTACCTCATGGTGAACTCGACGAAGCCATACCGTTGGATAACGACCCCGTCGGCAGGTCGCGTAACTGGGAGCAGCAGGGAGTCGACTACCTCCATATCGTCGACCTGGACGCCGCGGCCTACGGCGACTATCGCAACCGCGAGCTGATCGGACGTCTCATCGAAACAGTCGACATCCCCGTCCAGGTCGCAGGAGGGGTGCGATCCGAGGGAGAGGCCGAGCGAGTGCTTTCGATGGGGGCCTGGCGGATAGTCATGGGCACCGCGGCCATCGAGAACCAGCTCATGGTCTGGGACCTGTGCCGAAAGTACCCGGACAAGATCGTTGTGTCCCTCGATGTGCGGGCCAACGAGGAGGTGGCCACCCGTGGCTGGACGCAAAACAGTGGGCGGTTCCTCGAGGAGGTGCTCATCGAGATGTCCTCGGCCGGGGCGGTCGCCTTCCTCGTCTCCGAAGCAGGACGCGACGCCCTCAAGGAGGCACCGAACCTGCAGATCCTGGCTGAGGCGATATCGACGGTGGAGGATCCGGTGATCGCTTCCGGAGGAGTCAGGGACCTGGACGATCTCCGTCTCCTGATGCAGCTCGAGGCTTCGGGGCGCCGTCTCAGCGGTGTCATCGTGGGACGCGAGGTCACGGCAGGTCGCTTCACCATCGCCGAGGCCCGGGAGGTGGTCGCTGGGGGAGGCCCGTCCAGGGCCCCCGGCGGCGTCAGCTCGACCCGGACCTCGGTCGGGGTCGGTTCGCTCGACGAGTCTCTGGCCTTCTACGAGGGTGTCCTCGGGTTCCAGAAAGTGCGCTCTCCGTCAGACGGTGTGGTGGCGGCAGTGGTCCAGGCAGCCTCAGGCCAGCAGATCGAACTGGTCGAAGGGGGCACGGCCCGGCCCGAGTCTGTCCTCTTCCAGGTCGACGACCTCTCCCGCTGGAAGGACCATCTGTCTGCCAAAGGCGTGTCGGTCACTTCCGAGGACGGCGGTCTGACCGTGATCGACCCCGACGGGCTGAACATTCGCCTCGTTCCGCGTTGAGCCCGGTCGGAGGGTCATAGGTCAGCGGATCAGCGTTTGGGACTGCTCCCTCATGTACTGTCGCAGGTACCAGGGCCCTCCTCCACCGGACCCCGATGTGCCGGACGACTTCCAGCCTCCAAACGACTGGATGTCCGGCCAGGCCCCTGTCGTGGCGCCGGCCGACCGATTCACATAGGTGACACCGGCTTCGATGCCGGAGAACCACTGTTGGATCTCGTCTTCGTCGTTGGAGAACAAACCGGCGGTCAGCCCGAAAATGGTGTCGTTGGAGAGGCGCAGCGCCTCTTCGAAACTGTCGACGGGGGCCACCGTCACGAACGGCAGGAACAACTCCTCTTCCCAGACCCACGAGTCAAGCGGGGCGGTGGCGACGGTGGGCTGAACGTAGTTGCCCCGGGCCATGTCACCCTCCGATAGTACCCGGCCTCCGGTGAGGATGGTGCCCTCGCTGCTCTGCACCTCCTCGACCGCCTTCTGGTACCGGGCCACAGCCCCCCGATCGATCACCGGGCCCATGAACACTCCCCTGGTGGTTGGATCGCCGACTTCGAAGGCATCCGTCTCCCTGACCAATCGGTCGACGAACTCCTCGTAGACGCTCGCGTCGACATAGACCCTGGAGGTAGCCGAGCACTTTTGGCCGCTGGCTCCGAATGCCCCACGCATCACCCCCTCGGCGGCGAGGTCGAGGTCGGCACTGGCTGTGACTATCACCGGGTTCTTTCCTCCCATCTCGGCGATCACCGGCTTGGGCCGACTCTCGTTGGCGGTCCGGTACAGGCCCATTCCGACCTCGTAGGAACCGGTGAAGGTGATTCCGTCCACCGACTCGTGGTGGGTCAGGTAGTCGCCGATCTCGGATCCGCTTCCGGTCAGGACATGAAGGGCCGAGCTGGGGAGGCCGGCGTCGCTCATCACCCGGTAGAACTCCAGGGCCATCAGGGCGCCTTGATTGGATGGCTTGAGGACCACGGTGTTTCCGGTGATGAGGGCCCCGATCGAAGGCCCGGCGGCCAGTGCCATCGGGAAGTTGAACGGGGAGATCACCACCCACACCCCCCAGGGACGGAGTACGGAGCGATTGAGCTCGGTGCCGAGTGAGGACAATGGGGTGACGAAACCTTCGTGTTCGGTGATCTGGCGTGCGTAATACCGGAAGAATTCGATGGTCTCGGCTACGTCCCCCAAGGTCTCGAGCCTGGTTTTCCCTACTTCGAACGACATCATGGCCGCCAGGTCGTATACCCGCTCCTCCATGATGTCGGCAGCACGCAACATCAGGTCACGACGCCTCTCCCAACCCCAGGCCTCCCACTCCGGCTGGAACGCCTTCGCTGCCGCTACCGCGTCGTCGACGTCGCCCACGGTGCCTTGGGCAAAGCTCCCGACAAGGATCTCGGAGTCGACCGGTGATCGCTCGTCATGCATTGGCCGGTCGGAGCGTTCCTGGCCATCCACGATCACCCCGTGTTGCCTGCCCAGCGAACCCCGGACCCGCTCTACTGCCTCCTCATAGGCAGTGTTCATCTCCTCGTTGTCCGCCGACATAGTGGCGTATGTGATCTGAAGCGTCATGCCCCTGACCCTACTCGTGTCTCGGCGGTGTCGACCCCTCCGGGAGCTCCCAGAGCCCGGCTTCCGACCCTTGCTGCATATAGGCCTATCGACCAGTTCGGCGTGACCCTTCCGATGCCGATGTCTAGTCCATGGCCCAAGCCTCGAACAGGTTCTCGGGCGTCGATGCCGACCTATCACTGGTGCATCGGCGGATCGTCCGCGTCAGCGCGGCGGCGGCCTGGCTGGTTGCCACCGTGTACCTGGTCGGCGGGGTACTGAGCGACAACAGCGACCTCCTCGTGGAGGCCGTGGCCCCCGGGCTGGCCGCGGCGTTGATGACCGGGCTCATCCTGTTGAGGAAGGAGAACGGTGTCGTCGCCTTGATCGGTTGGGGGCTGGCCCTGCTTGTGGCGTACTCGCTGATCGGAGCTTCGGCCAGCATGGTCCCCGTGGCGATAGCCCTGGTGGTCATCTCGGCCATAGGCACCCTCCTGGTGCCATCCCACCATCTCGCCGTGACCATCGGCCTCGGGCTCCTGCTCGCAGCATCCCCTCTCCTCTGGAGCATGCCGATCGAGGAAGCCCTCAAGCTCGGAATGATCATGAGCCTTGCCTTCTTCCTTATGGCGACGGTGCTCCTCACGGTGCGGGAGTCCGCGGTCAACCTGTCATATCGCTATGGCACCCTCTTCGAGAACTCGCCGGGGGCGGTGATGGAGGAGGACTGGTCGGAGGCCATCGAGTACGTTCGGTCCGAATATTCGGGGCGGCCCGATCGGATCCTCGCCTTCCTTCGCGCCTATCCGCAGGTGGTACGTCGGGCGATCGCCCGTTCCAAGGTGGTGCGGGCGAACCAGGCGGCCCTCGACCTTCTCGAAGTGAGCGTCGCCGAAGAGTTGCTGGGCTATCGCGATGGCAACGCAGTGAGGGAAGAAACCCTCGAGGCCTTCGCTGTTGCCCTGGCATCGATCTACCGGGGCGACACCTCGTTCGAGCATGACTGGCCGGCCCGGACACTTCGGGACCGATCGGTCTGGCTCCAGGTCAAGGGGACGGTGATCTCGGCGCCTTCGGACGGTTCGCCCCGCATCCTGGTCGGTCTGGCCGACATCACGCACATGAAGGCCCGCCAGGAGGCGATGGCCGAGCTGGTGCGCGCCAAGGATGACTTCTTAGCACGGGTCAGTCACGAGCTCAGGACCCCTCTGACCGCGGTGCTCGGCCTCGCCTCCGAGCTCAACTCGTCGGAGGAGATGACCCCGGAGGAGCGAACGGAGCTGATGGGCCTGGTGGCCGCTCAGGCGATGGAGATGTCGTTCCTGGTCGAGGATCTCCTGGTGGCATCCCGGGCGGAGATGGGCACAATCGCTGTCTCCACGGCAGTCGTCGACCTGGAGGCGGAGCTGCTATCCGCAGTGGAGAGCACCGGCATCGGTTTGACCGGAATGCCCGAGAACCTGCCGGAGGCCATAGCCGACCCGGGGAGGGTCAGACAGATCCTCCGCAACCTTCTCACCAACGCTCAACGCTACGGAGGCCCCCGGGTGAGAGTCACCGCCGGATCCGGGGACGACAGGGTGTGGCTCGAGGTGCGTGACGACGGGGACGGGGTCCCGGCGAGTCTGGCCGCCACGATTTTCGAGGCGTACGGGGCTACGCATGGCGGTGTCGAAGGGTCGGTCGGTCTGGGGCTGTCGGTGTCCCGTCACCTGGCCGAGCTGATGGGCGGCACTCTCGAGTACCGCCGGGACGGCATGGAGAGCGTGTTTCGCCTCGAGCTCCCCAGCGCCTCGGGAGCCATAGAGCGCTCGCTCGCCTCACAGGCGGTTCGCGCCTAGTAACTTTCACCTTGTAATGCCCGACTTCAGCATGCCCATCCTCTATTGGCCCCTGATGCTCATCGGGGCGTATCTCCTGGGCTCGATCCCTTTCGCCCAGGTCGTGGCGAAGTTCCACGGGATCGACCTGCGCAAGGTTGGCAGCGGCAATGTCGGTGCGGGGAACCTGACCGCTCAAGTGGGCAAGGGTTGGGGGCTGCTCGCCGCTGCCCTGGACTTCTTCAAGGGTTTCGTCCCTGTGTATCTGGCCATGAAGGCGGGTCTCGGTTTCGGCGCCGCCGGCCTGGTCGGCCTTGCCGCAGTCGCAGGGCACAACTGGTCGCTGTTCATGCGGGGCCGCTCCGGACGCGGGCTGGCCTCCTCGGCGGGCATGCTGCTCGCTCTGAGCCCGGCGTTGCTGGTGTGGACCGGTGGCTGGGCAGTCGTGGGCTACTGGAAGATAGGCGGTGGCACCGCCGGTTTCCTCGGGTGGGGACTCCTGCCCATCGTCTCGGTGGCGATGCGACAGCCTCCCACGTTGAGCCTGCTTCTCTTGTTGCTGTCGGTGGTGGTCATCGGCCGTCGCATCCAGGGAAACCCGGGGGACCTGATGGACCGAAGATCTGCTCTGCGGCGCGCAGTATTCGACACCGACCCTCACGCTGAGGACTTTCCCGAAGCGATCGACGATCTTCTGACCCCGTGAGTCCGCGGCGGGTCGCATGGATCGCGGCGATCGCGATCTTCATCTACTCGGTCGCCGGCTATTGGGTGCTGACCAACTTCGACATACCGCCCGTGCGGGGCTGGGTCTGGCTCTTCATCATTGCCGCAGGGGTCAGCCAGATAGGCGCCATGTGGTTCTTCGGCCTTCTGTTCCGGGCGTCCCTCCGGCAGGTTGGCCGGGAGATCGCCCCGTTCTCGGGATTCAAGGCAGCCCTGGTTGGGGCGGGGGTGGCAAGGCTGATCCCGGTCGGCGGGGCGATCACACCGGTGGCCATGGCCTGGACCGTGAGGGATGAGACCCAGCGTGCCGGAGGGCCCGCCCTGCGGACCGTGCTCCTCAACTACGCCGGGATGCTGGTGCTCGCCGGTGGGGGGATCCTCATCTCCCGGCCAAGCGGTCCTGCCCAGGTGTTCGGGATCGGATTGACAGTCCTCGCTCCCTTCACCCTCCTGGCCGGTCTCCTGCTTATGTTCGGTTCCGGGAGGCTGGCCAGCATCAACAGGCGTCTTCCCGCCTTCATCCGCGACCGGCTCAAGGACTCCATGTCTAACCACACCCCGACATTCGAGTCCCAAGCCTTCATCTGGGGCCGGCTGCTCCTCGAGGTCTCAGCTCTCTGGCTGGTCCTCCACGGGTTCGGAATCGACATCGGGATTCTGGAGACGATCGCGGTGTTTGCGATCTCCTCCCTTTTCGGGGGGCTCCCCGGCACTCCGGGCGGTCTGGGCATCACCGAGATCGGGCTGGCGCTGATGCTCGGAGCCTACGGTTGGCCGGCGGCGGTCACCGCGGTGCCGATATTGGTGTATCGGGTGATCTCCTACTGGCTGCCGGCGGCGACCGGGTTCCTCGTCGGTGGCACCACCTTCCTCGCCTCCGAGGAGGCCAAGGCCATCGAGACCTCAGCCTGAGGCCGGCTGTTTGGTCCTGGCCACCGCCAGGGCGCAAGCCATGGTCATCGCTGCGGCTGTGACGATGAGGATCCGGTAGTCGATCAGGTCGATCACTGCAGCTGCGGCCATCAGGGCCACGGTTTGGGGGAAGTTGAGCGCAACATTGGAAGCTGCCGCGGTGCGGCCCTGTAACTGAGCAGGTGTCAGGCGCTGGCGCAGGGTCACATAGCCCACGATCACCCAGGGCACTCCCACCCCCAGCACGATCATGCCGGCGAGAGCGAGGGAGAGGCTGGTGCCTATGAAGGGGATCAACCCAACGCCTATCAGGAGGGTGCCGGTGCCTATGGCCCCTTTCTCGGTGAGGCGACGTATCGTCGCCGCCGAGGTGAGCCCTCCTGCCACGGCCCCGACCCCCTGGAGGCTGATGAAGACGCCGAGCATGGCCGGCTCGAGGCCCAGCCCCTGCTCCATCACCGGGAAAACCGCTGCGTTGACCAGGCCGATCACCCCGAAGGCAACGGTGAGGACCACCGTGAGTGGGCCCAGGACGGGCGTCCTGAAGAGATGGCGGAACCCCGCCGTGATCTCCTGCCAGTAGGTGGACCCCGACTCCCGTACCGCCGCCGGGGACTCGTCGACCGCCAGCCGGGAGAGCAGGTATCCGGTGATGGCGAAGCACACCACGGTGAGCAGGACCACCGAGCGCGGCCCGAAGGCCACGTAGAGGGCGGTCCCGATCAGGGGTGACACCAGACGCAGGCCTTGATCGATGGTCTGGAGCACCCCGTTCCCCGACGCCAGGTCCTCATCGGGCAACAAGTCTCGGATCAACCCCGATCCGGCAGACCCGGTGAGGAACTGCATGACTCCGTAGAGGAACACCACTGCATAGAGGATCCAGAGGCTTCCGGCATTGGTGACAGCGAACAGGGCCATCAACACGGGGACCATCGCCAGGTTGGCGATGACCAACATTCGCTTGCGGGAGGTCCGGTCGGCGACCTGGCCGATGAACGGGGCGAGGAGGGCGGGAAGGCCGATCACGACGAAGACCATGGCTGCAGCACCGTCGGAGCCGGTGAGCTCCTTGACCCACACAGCCGCCATCAGGAAGAGAGCGCTGTCGGCGAGGTTGGTGAAGACCCAGGCACGCGCCAGCTGTCGGAAGCCGGGGTGGCGCCAGGCCGAAGACCGTGCCGGTGGTCCCTCTTCGGACACCAGCGGCGGGGAGCTGTCAGTCACCTTGATCGAGAGGGTCGGGGTTGATTGCCCCGAAGAGCCTGGCCCGCCGGGCGCCTTCCGGCCGGAGGGACGGGTCGTCGGACCTGTCCTGGTATCCGGCGGTCAATGAAAGGAGCTCCCTGCTCATCTCGGTCAGCTCCTCCTTCGTTGCCCAGAAGTCGGCGAAGGTCATGGTGGTTGCGTCTACCCATGCCTGGTCCTCTCGGTGGGCTTGGGCGAGGAAGCGGCGGATGCGCTCGGTCTCCCTGAGGATCCCGATTGTGGCGAGTTCCACCACCGCGCCGAGCGATCCGGGCACCTCGGGGGATGGGCGCATGTCCCTCGACCCCCGGACCAACCGCCATGGCTTCTCGCGTCCCCTGCGCTCGGCGGGCTCTATATACCCGTACTTCGCCAGCATCCGCAGGTGGAAGGAGCAGGCGGCCACCGATTCACCGGTCACCCGGGCGCACTCGGTGGCGGTGGCCTCCTCGACGCCGCCGAGGTGATCCAGCAGATCGAGGCGAAGCGGGTGGGCCAGTGCCCTGATGTGCTCGGGGTCTGAGATCCGGTGGTGTTCGGCCATGTGGTCCGGGACCATACCATTATAAAGAAAGCTTTAGCAAGAAACCCTTAGGATCAGGAATGCGTCGGTTGGTCGCCGAGGAATGCCCTGTATACCCTGCCGGGATGAGCGAATCGGTGGAGTTCAGCCTCAGCAACCAGGACGGGGAGACGGTCACCGCCGGCGACCTGAGGGGCCGGCGGGTGGTCATGTTCTTCTACCCCAGGGCGATGACCCCGGGATGCACCGCCGAGTCGTGTGACTTCCGCGACAGCTACACCACCCTGAGGGACGCAGGGTACGAGGTGGTCGGGGTCAGCCCGGACCCCCCGGGCAGGAACAAGAAGTTCAAGGAGAAGGAGGGCCTCAACTTCGATCTCCTCTCCGATGAGGACTTCGCACTGGCCCGCAAGCTCGGCGCCTACGGTGAGAAAAAGATGTATGGCAAGGTCACCGAGGGCCTGATCCGCTCCACTTTCGTCCTCGACGAAGAGGGTCGGGTCGACCGGTCTTACATCAACGTGCGGGCCAAGGGCCATGTCGACCGGGTCAAGGCGGATCTGCTCGGCAACTGATCAGTCCGGTGCCCGCCCGGGGTCAGCTCGCCCGTCGCCAAGTCGCCTCCCCGAACGTTTCTCCAACGCCTTCACCAGGGCGTGGTTGCCCTCCCCGCCGAGACCGGACTCCTGGAGCTCCCGGTACATCTCGTACGCCATCCTCGCCCCGGGGAGGGCCACGCCAAAGTCCTCGGCGGCCTCGAGGGCGAGCCTCAGGTCCTTCAGCTGGAGATCGATGGTGAAGCCCGGTGTCCAGTCCCGGCGAGTCATCTGCGGCCCCCGGTTGGACAGCATCCACGAACCGGCCGCGCCCCCTTCGATGGCGGCGATGGTGGTCTCCAGGTCGAGGCCGGCGGCATCCGCCAGCATGAGGCCCTCCGATGCCGCCAGCTGGTTCACCACCACCAGGACCTGGTTGACCAGCTTGGCCATCTGTCCCGCCCCGGGTTGCTCCCCGACGTGCACGATCGAGGTGGAGTAGGCCTCCATGTAGGGGACGGCGCGTTCGAACGCATTGGTCGGGCCGCCGGCCATCACAGCCAGCGATCCCCTCGCCGCCCCCTCCGAACCACCCGACACCGGGGCATCGAGCCACAGGCCCCCTAGCCCCTCGATCCTCCCGGCAAACACCCCGGTGGCCTTTGGGGAGATGGTCGAGTGGTCGACCACCAGGGCGCCAGGCCGGAGTCCCTCCGCCACGCCGCCATCCCCGAACACCACTGCCTCCACATCGGGCGTGTCGGAGACGCACAGGAAGACGACGTCGCTGGACGCCGCCAACGCCGCCGGGCTGTCGGCCACCACGGCACCGAGTCCCACGGCGCGGGCCCTGGTCCGGTTCCAGACAGTGAGATGGTGGCCTTTGGCGATCAGGTTGGCCGCCATGGCGCGCCCCATCAGGCCCAACCCGATGAATCCGAGGTTGCTCATCGACCGACACCATATAGACCTGCTAAACCCATCATCCATGGGACACGACAGACTCGACGCCAGGCTGGCTGCCGAGGTGGACGACCTCGAGCGGGCGGGAACTGCCAAGGGCCCCGAGTCGGTGGTCATCGGAGTGGTGCCGCCGCGGGACGGGGTGGGGCGTCGCTATCTGCTCGCCGGCTCCGACCGGGAGTTCCTGCGGATGAACTCCAACAGCTATCTGGGGCTCTCGTTCCACCCCGCCGTGGTCGGCGCCGAGAAGGGGGCAAGGCCGCGTTTCGGGTCGGGCCCGGGTGCGGTCAGGTTCATCTCCGGGACATACCAGCCACATGTGGCCCTGGAGCGGATGCTGGCCTCCTTCCACGGGCGGGAGGGCTCGATCATCTTCTCCTCGGCCTACGCCGCGGTCCTCTCGACCCTCTCCTCCCTGGTCACTCCGGACACCGCCGTGTTGAGCGACGAGCTCAACCACAACTGCATCATCAACGGCCTGCGGATGAGCAGACCGGGCAGCCTCGACGTCTATCCGCATCTCGACTACGACACTCTCAGTGGGAAGCTGTCTGCCCTTCGCGGTCACGCCGACCGGGTTCTCATCGTGACCGACGGGGTGTTCTCGATGCGTGGCGACTTCGCCGATCTCGGCGCCCTGGCCGGGTTGGCGGCCGACCATGATGACGGCTTCCCGGAGAACGCGCTCGTTGTGGTGGACGACTCCCACGGGGTAGGTGCGTTCGGCGCCGGAGGGCGGGGGACCGAAGCCGTCACCAGGGGAGAGGCCGACGTCCTCATAGGCACCCTGGGCAAGGCTTTCGGGGTCAACGGGGGCTATGTTGCCGGGTCGGATGCCCTGGTCGCCTACCTCAGGGAGAAGGCGCCCATGTATGTCTACTCGAACCCCATAACCGTCGCCGAGGCTGTCGCCGCCGAGGCAGCGGTGGCGGTGGTCGACTCGGGGGAGGGGGAGGAGATCCTCGCCCATCTCGGCGCCATGACCCGCCGGTTCGAAGCTGGTGTGGTGGATGCAGGATTCGAGACCATCCCCGGCCCTCACCCGGTGGTCCCCGTCATGGTCAGGGACACGGAGCGGACGGCGCAGTTGGCGGAGCATTTGTTCACATCGGGGATCCTGGCCACCGGGCTCAACTTCCCGGTGGTGCCCAGGGGTGACGAGGAGATCAGGTTCCAGGTGAACGCCGATCACACCGAGGCCGACATCGACCAGGCACTGGACTCCTTGGCCTCATTCAGGGGCTAGGCCCCTTCGATCACGATCAAGGTCTCGCCTCCTGAGACCTGGTCCCCCTGACTGTGCCTGATCTCGGCCACCGTCCCCGAGTGAGGCGCCCGCAGGCTGTGCTCCATCTTCATCGCTTCGAGGACCATGAGCACCTGACCCTCGGTGACCTGGTCACCCACGCCGATGTCCACCCGGAGGATGACCCCAGGCATCGGTGCGTGCAGGGAGCCCTTTACCTCTTCGGGGCCCGACTCATCGAAGCGAGGCGACTCCTCGAGGCGGGCCGAGCCGAGCGCCGAGTCGACCCATCGGATCCGGTCGTACCGGGAGATGCGGAACTCCGTTTCGATGCCGTCGATTGCCAGCGTCACAAAATCGGGTGAGAGGTCGACGACCATTGGCGCGTGCTCCCCGTCGAGGGCCACCCCAGTCCTTGTCATCCGGTATCCGACATCGTGGGGCCCCTCGGCTCCCAGGTAGCTCCGACGGTGAAGGACGCCGGGAGAATTCCTCCACCCGGAGGGCAGGCTGGTCAGCACTCTGGCGCTGGAACGGGCCTCGGCCCGGTCGGAGAGAGCCGCGGCCATGGCGGCGATCGACTCGAGGTTCCCGGCGGCAGCCGCCGAGGTGAGCTGTGCCGGTTCGTTCCGCTCCAAGAATCGGATGTCGGTCATCCCCGCAGCGAACTCCGGGTGCTCGAGGATCCCGATCAGGAGGGCCCGGTTGGTGGTGGGCCCGTGGAGCCTTGCTCCGCGTAAGGCGGCGACCAGATGGGCTACTGCTGTCTCCCGGGTCGCTCCGTGGGCCACCACTTTGGCCACCATGGGGTCGTAGTGGATGGACACCTCGGAGCCGGTCTCGACTCCGGAGTCGACCCTGATGCCTGGTGCCGGGTCGAACTCGAAGCGGTCGAACCGGCCGCTGGTGGGGAGGAAGGTGGAAGGATCCTCGGCGTACAACCTGGCCTCGACGGCATGCCCGCCGATGGGCGGCGCCTGGGGGACGGCACCGCCGTCAGCCACCTCGATCTGAAGCCGGACGAGGTCAAGGCCGGTGATCATCTCGGTGACAGGGTGCTCCACCTGGAGTCTGGTGTTCATCTCCAGGAAGTGGAACCGGTCGTCCTGGTAGAGGAACTCGACGGTACCGGCGCCCACATAACCGACGGCCCGGCCGGCGTCGACTGCGATCGCGCCCAGGCGGTCCCGGCTCGCCTCGTCGAGTGCAGGGCTCGGCGCCTCCTCGATGATCTTCTGGTGTCGACGCTGGATCGAGCACTCTCGCTCGTGGAGGAAGACGATGTTGCCGTGTCGGTCCCCGAAGATCTGGGCTTCGATGTGTCGCGCCGAGTCGAGGTACCTCTCCAAGAACACGGTGCCGTCCCCGAAAGACCGGAGGGCCTCGCCTTCGGCGGCTCGAACCGCCTCCAGCAGCTCTTCCCGGGTGTGGACGAGACGCATGCCCTTCCCGCCACCTCCCATCGATGCCTTCACCAGTACCGGAAAGCCCATGGCGAGCCCGGCGCTCTCCAGGGTGGACGACCCGGCCAACTCCATCGACGGGAGCACAGGCACTCCGGCTTCCTCCATGATCCGCTTTGCCCTCACCTTGGAGCCCATCCTCTCGATGGTCTCCGGGTCCGGCCCGATCCAGGTCAACCCGTTGGCGATCACGGCCGCAGCGAAGTCCGGGTTCTCCGAGAGGAAGCCGTACCCGGGATGGATGGCGTCGGCACCGGTGGCCTTGGCCGCAGAGAGGATCGACGCGATGTCGAGGTAGGTCTCGGTGGGGGACGACCCGGGAAGGGCGACCGCCTCGTCCGCCTCGAGGGTATGGGGCTCGTCGCGATCGGGGTCCGAATAGACCGCCACGGTGGCGATTCCCAACTCCCGGCAGGTGCGGAAGACACGGCGGGCTATCTCCCCCCTGTTGGCCACCAGGATCTTCGAGATCATCGATCCCCAGGGTAACGCTGGAACTATTCCCGGCTCCCGGCCGTCGAATAACTGACACCCATCTCCGAGAGGAAGGGACGCGCCCGATGAACGATGTGCAAACGATCGAACGAGACGGAGTCTCCTCGCTGCCCACCGAACCGAGACCCCGTTTCCGGCTCCTGCCTGCCCTGGCGGTGGGTTTTCTCGCCGTTCTCGTCGTCCTCGGAGCGGTAGCGGTGACCGGGCTCCGCACCCTGGCCGGCGCGATCCCTACACCCGGCGACGTCGCCGCCGTCTTCGAGCCTGAGCCATATGAGCAGATCGGACCGGTGGTCATCACCTCCCTCCGCGATCTCGCTGACCTGACCACCGTCGAAACCGTCCAGTACGCGCTGGTCGAGAAGGGCACCGACGGAGGATGGCTGTCGTGGGCCCGGGGCGACAGCATCCGGTTGTTCGCGGTGGCGCGTATCGGTGCGGGGGTCGACCTGTCCCGGATCTCCGAGGACAGCGTCTCCGTGACGGAAACCGGCCTGGTCACGATCACCCTCCCGAGAGCGACCATCCAGTACGTGGCTCCCGACAACGAGGCTACTCAGGTGTTGGATCGGAACCTGGGCCTGCTCACCAAGGGAGACCCCCAGTTGGAATCGGAGACCAGGCAGCTCGCCGACGGAGTCCTCCTGGACAACGCCATCGAATCGGGGATCCTGTATGACGCCGAGTCGAATGCCCGGAGGGTGATCACCAACTTCCTGCTCAGCCTCGGCTACCGGGATGTGATCGTCCGGTTCGCCGGCTAGCCCCAGGCGCCGGCCCCTACATCCGGAAGACGCCGAACCGGTCGGTCCCCTTGACCGGGCCGCTGTGGATGGCCGAGATGGCGATGCCGAGGACAGTCCTGGTGTCACGGGGATCGATGAGGCCGTCGTCGCGCACCCGGCCGGTCGAGTAGTAGGCCTGCTCGGTGTGCTCCATCATCTCGATGAGGTCGGCGCTTTGTTTTGCGTCGGACTCCTCGTCGAATTGGACACCGCGGTCCTCGGCAGCCTGCCGGGCGACTATCGACATGACTCCCGCCAGCTGTTTCGGTCCCATGACGGCCACCTTGTGGTTGGGATACCCGAAGACGAAGCGGGGGTCGTATGCCCGACCCGACATCCCGTAGTTGCCGGCACCGTACGAGACGCCGGCCATCAGAGAGATGTGGGGCACCTCCGAATTGGCGACGGCGTTGACCATCTTGGCCCCGTCCTTGATGATCCCGCGCTGTTCGTAGTCCTTGCCCACCATGTATCCGGTGGTGTTGTGGATGAAGATGATCGGGGTGTCGTACCGGTTGCACAGCTGGATGAACTCGGTGGTCTTCTGGGCTTCCTCGGAGAAGATCACCCCCTGCTGGTTGGCGATCACCCCCACCGGGAACCCGTGCACCGACCCCCAACCGTTGAGAATCGAAGTCCCGTACATCGCCTTGTACTCCTCGAACCTCGAGCCGTCGAGGAACCGGGCCAGGATCTCCCTCATGTCGAAGG
Source organism: uncultured Acidimicrobiaceae bacterium (assembly GCA_964454615.1). Lineage (GTDB taxonomy): Bacteria > Actinomycetota > Acidimicrobiia > Spongiisociales > ZC4RG35 > ZC4RG35. Next base: position 14,069 of record CAYVTP010000034.1, read on the forward strand.
GGATCCTCAGGTCGGCTGGAATGACGCCGAGTATCTCGTCGACATCGTGCACCGGCTCGTCAGGCTCCTTGATCGGCCCGTATCCCTGCTTGGTCCAGTTGGTGTGCCCGATGATCTCCCGGCCGATGCGGATGGCATCGGGCTCGTCCTCGGCGAAGTAGTCCGACAGTCCCGACACCCGGGAGTGCATCTCGGCCCCGCCGAGCTCCTCATCGGTCGACTCCTCGCCGGTGGCCATCTTCACCAGAGGGGGGCCGCCCAGGAAGACCTTGGCGCGGTCCTTGACCATCACCGCGTAGTCGCACATCGCCGGGAAGTAGGCGCCTCCCGCCGTCGAGCTTCCGAAGACCAGGGCGATGGTGGGGATCCCCGCCTTGGACAGCCGGCTGAGGTTGCGGAACCACTTCCCCCCGACCACGAAGACCTCTGCCTGGTCGGGCAGATCCGCACCCCCCGACTCGACCAGGTTGACCAGCGGCAGCCGGTTCTCCATCGCTATGTCCATGATCCGGAGCGACTTAGCCAGGGTGTACCGGTTGAACACCCCGGCCTGGCTGGTGGGGTCGTTGGCCAGGATGGCGCACTCGACCCCGTTGATCACCCCTATCCCCGTGACCAGGTTGGCCCCCAGAGGCTTGTCGGTGCCCCATGCGGCCAGGGCGGACAGTTCCAGGAAAGGGGAGTCCTGGTCGACGAGGAGCTCGATCCGCTCCCGTGCCAGCATCTTGCCCCGCTTGCGGTGGCGCTCTACATACTTCTCGCCGCCTCCGGCTCGCGCCTTCTCCTGGAGGGCTTCGAACTCGGCGAGCTTCTCGAGCATGGCCTCCCGGTTCGCCAGGTACTCGTCTGAGCGCGTGTCGAGACGGCTGCGCAGAACCTGCATGGATGTGAGGCTAGTGAGGGGCGGCCCGGTCTAGCCGTCGTGGAGGGCAGACTCCTGATAGGGCTCGATCATGATGCATTCGCCGGGACACTCCTCGGCTGACTCGATCACGTCGTCGATGAGCCCGTCGGGCACCCGTGCCATGCCTCTGGCGCCGTCCGGGGCCTGCTCCCCGTCGAAAACGACCGTCCGACCGAAGTGCTTGGACTCCTCTTTGACCACCCACAGACCGTCGTCGCGTCCGACGAACACGTCGGGTGTTATTTCCTCGCAGATCCCGTCCCCGGTGCAGAGATCCTGATCGATCCAAACCATCAGCTTGGTTGCGTCGGCCATGGCCCCAACTTAGCGCATGACGCTCACAACCCCTGCCAGAATCGGGTCATGGAGCAGACTTTCGAGAAGCTGAAGGCCCTGGAGGGCACCGAGATCGGTGTCAGCGACTGGATGGAGATCACGCAGGAACGGGTGAACGCCTTCGCCGACGCCACCGACGACCACCAGTACATCCACATCGATCCGGAGAGGGCGGCGATGACCCCGTTCGGGGGGACCATCGCCCACGGCTTCCTCACCCTTTCGTTGGTCATCCCCCTGGTGGCCCAGATTCCCCTCGATGTCGGCTCGCCGGTGATGGGGGTGAACTACGGCCTGAACAAGGTCCGCTTCCCGGCGCCGGTCCCGGTCGGCTCCAGGATCAGGGCAAGGATGGGCCTGGACACCGTGAGCGAAGTCCCGGGAGGGATCCAGCTGGAACGGACTGTCACCATCGAGGTGGAAGGGTCCGAGAAGCCGGCGATGGTCGCCGAGAGCATCGTCAGGGTCTATTACTGACCTAAGAGGCGAGGTCAGCTGAGGCTGCGGCCCCCTCCCACCACCACTACCTCGCCGGTGATGTAGGAGGACTCGGATCCCAGGAGGTAGGCGACCAGGTCGGCCACATCCGACGGCTCTCCCATTCGGTCGAGGGGGATGGCGGCCACCATTCGTCTCAGGACGTCCTCTGGGATGGCCATGGCCATCTCGGTGCCGATCAGGCCCGGTGCCACGGCGTTGACCCGCACTCTCGGGGCCATGGACAGTGCCAGCGCCCTGGTCAGACCGACCACACCACCCTTCGACATCGAGTAGTTGAACTGGCCGAAGTTGCCCAGGTAGGCGCGGGACGAGACGTTGACCACCGCCGCCCCGTCACCGAAGTGGGGAGCCAGGGCGGAGGTGAGCCGGTACACCGCCCCGAGATTGACCGAGAGGACCGCGGAGAAGTCCTCGTCGGTCATGTTGACCAACCTGGCATCCCTGGTGATCCCTGCGTTGTTGACCAGGCCGACCAGTTCCATCCCCGCCACAGCCTCCATGACCGCCTCGACTCCAGCATCCGAGGTCAGGTCGACCTGCACGGGGACGACACCGTCGAGATCTGAAAGGGAAGGGGATAGGTCGACTGCCACCACGGTCAGCCCGTCACGCTGCAGCCGGTCGGTGATAGCTCTCCCGATACCCCCGGCCGCTCCCGTCACCACCACAGAACGGCTCATGCCAGGGCCTTCCCGACGTGGCCGGGGCCGATGTGGATCAGCTCTCCGGTGATGGCGCCCGACGTCGCCAGTTCGACTGCCAGGGCCTCGACCTCCTTCCGGGAGATCTCCTCTCCGTCCCAGGCGATCACGTTGGCGGTCCAGCCCTTCGCCCATCCCTCCAACGCCGCGGTCCGGGCCGCGGAGAGGAGCCCGGTGGCCACCATCGCCCTTCCCGGGCCGCACCGCCCGAGCAGATCGTCGCCGTGGACCACGTAGACGAACGACTCTCCGGCCCGGGCACACTGACGGCTCAGACGGAAGACCCGCTCCAGCTCGTCGCCGACCACACGCCAGTCGTCGGTGACCTCCTTCGCCCAGAAGATGTTCACGTTGTCCTGGCCCGACCGTCCGCGATCATCTTCCGGACGGTGGTTTCGTCGACGCCTGTCTCCTTGAGAACCGCCTCGGTGTGTTGGCCAAGAGTGGGGGGGAGCCGGTCGGCCAGTGTCGGGTGGTCGTCGAACCTGATCGGTGACCCTGTGGTTCTCACATGCCCGGCGGCCGGATGCTCGAATTCGACCAGCATCTGGTGGTGG
>CAYVTP010000035.1:0-16912 GCA_964454615.1 uncultured Acidimicrobiaceae bacterium
AAAATGTCGCATAACAACCGAAGCCAAAACGAGACACAGGTACCGAGACCTCACATCCCTGGTAAGCGCGACTTCTGGTCGCTGGAACGCTCGCTCGAGCCGCGATCCTGTTGACTGTCGCTCCACAGGTGCCCCACGTGACTGAGCCGCTCATCCCTTGAGCATCCAGCCATGCTTGTAGGGCAGATCCGTGGTTTAAAGCTCGAAGGCACGCGTGTCGGCTTTGGGGAGCCACGACGCTTCCGGGCGCTCCAGCCATCGCAACGTCTCGATGACCGACTCCGCAGCTCGGCGGAGGTGCTCGAGGCCGGGATGATCGAGATCACGGTGGTAGGTCATCGCCCATGGATAAAGGGGAGCCGGGTCGACGATCGGACGTAGGACGGCTCCCTCGACCTCTGGGATCTCCGTCATGGTGAGAATCGGTCGACCGTGGGCACTCAGATGCCGGGCCGTCTCGTGCCTGCCCACCGCCGGCTCGTGGGGCGGGGAGGGCTCGGCACCGACCAAGTCCAGGAATCGCTCGGCCAGGTCGACCCACTCGGGGCCGGCCGGGTTCCCGGCACTGGTGTCGATCTCGACCCCGCGGAGTAGATCGGCGGGTATCGCCGGCAGGGGGGCCAGCGGATCGCCCTCCAAGAGGAGGAGACCGAGCGGCTCAAGCCGTACCAGGCGGCGTATCAGGCTGCGATCGTCAAAGGGCTGCCTGCCTCCCTCAGTTCTCCCAAACGTCACATCGACCTGGCGACTCTCCAGATTGGCGATGCCAACGGCCATCCCTCCGCTGAACCGCATGAGGAACTCGATCTGGGGAGCCGCTCGGCGGGCTTCCTCGACCAGAATCGTCGGGGAGAGCCCTTCGGCCATGGTGTCCACCAGAAGAGGTCGGCTGCCACCCCGGGCTTCCTCGACCATCTGATCGTGGAGTGCCAGGAGTCGCTGTGCTGTCGGAAGGAGTCTCCGCCCGGCGGCGGTCAGCTCCACCTGCCGGGTGGTACGGTCGAACAGCTCCACCCCGAGCTCGTCTTCCAGCCGACGGACATGCCTGCTGACCGCCTGCTGAGCCAGGTAGAGGCGGGCTGCCGCCCGGGTGAAGTGGAGTTCCTCTGCTACTGCCACGAAGGAGCGAAGAAGTTTGGGATCCAGGTCGATGGGAAACCCACCCATCACACTCTCCAATCACACAGGAAGTGTGTTGATCCTACGTCAATGGTTGTTGGACTTCCCCTCGGGGCGTCCGGGACAATGGCCTGGCGAAGTGGAGTCCTTGACGAGGAGGTAAGAAACAATGCACGACCCTCTGGAGATAGTGGCACTCGTGGTGGCCCAGGAGAAGGTTCGAAAGCAATTCGAACCCGCCCCGGTCAGGTCGGGGACGAAGCCGGCGGACGCCTCGGCCAGGCTTGGCTCGAGCGTCCGGAGTCGGTTAGCAGGCAGGTTGAGAGGCCTGGCCGACCGTCTGGAACCGGCCGGGCTAGGGGTCGGGACAGGAATCCGCTCGTGAGAGCTGGTCCAACCGTGCCCGCATCCAACGGCCTAACGGTCCTCACCCTGGTCACACAGGCGTCCCCGAGCGTTTCCAGGGTGGACCGAGTTAGTGAACAGGGTGTGTGCAGACCGCCTAGAGGGAAAGTAGCTGGACCAAACCGATCACGATCAGGTAGATCGCCACGATGTAGTTGAGCAGCCGGGGCATCATCAGGATGAGGATCCCGGCGATCAGGGCGACGATCCCACCGATGGTGAGATTCAGGTTGACCGCCTGGGCCAGAACGAAATCCATCCGTACCTCCTTTCCAAGCCGGTTCTTTTCCCTTTGGATCCAGTAATCAAACCTCGGGGGACAACTTTTTCGGGAGACCATGGATCGCCACCTACGGTCTTGCGCCCACCGGCCCCCGGCCCTCCTCGGGTTTGTGCGGGGCCCTACCCTGAGCGTATGAACTCGAGGCGGGTCAGTCCCTACGGCGCCTGGGAGTCTCCGATCTCCGCGGCCGAAACCATCAGTTCCGCGGTGAGATTCTCCGAAATCACCGCCGATGGGGGCAGTGTCTACTGGGTCGAGGGGCGACCGGCGGAGAAGGGCAGGCAGGTGTTGGTGAGGCTCGGCCCGGACGGTGTCAAAGAAGATCTGACGACTCCGCCGTTCAGTGTCCGGACCAGGGTGCACGAATACGGGGGTGGGGCGTCACTGGTGGTCGACGGTGTCGTCTATTTCTCCAACGACGCCGACCAACGCATCTACCGCCTCGATCCCGGGGGCGAACCGTTGCCGGTGACCGCCGAGACCGATAGGCGCGGCTCGGTCCGATATGCCGACGGCCGGGCGCTTCCCGACGGCAGCCTCATCTATGTCCGGGAGACCCACCCCGAAGTCGGGGAGCCGAGGAACGAGCTGGTCATCATCGACCCGGAGTCCGGTGAGGAAACGGTCTTCTCCACCGGAGCCGACTTCTACTCCAGCCCCCGACCCTCACCGGACGGGTCGAAGGTCGCCTGGATCGAGTGGGACCATCCCAACATGCCGTGGGACGGCACCAGGCTCATGGTCGGAGGCCAGAACGAGGAGCCCGAGCAGGTCGCCGGTGGCGCCGACGAGGCGGTGATGCAACCGGTATGGTCACACGAGGGTGTCCTCCACTTCATCACCGACCCCGACGGGTGGTGGAACATCCATCGTTGGGACGGGTCGGACACGGTCCCCGTCGTCGCGGTAGCCGCCGAATGCGGCGTCCCCCAGTGGCTCTTCGGCCTGGCCACCTATGTCTTCATCGGGGATGGCCGGATCGCCACCGTCTACCACGAGGAAGGAGCGCAACAGCTCGGTGTGATCGACTCCGGCACTCTCGCCCCGATTCCCCTCGGCTTCACCGGCCACACCCACATGTCCACCGACGGCACCGGGCGTATCTTCTTCGTGGGCGGCCGGGCCGACGGGTGGCTCGGCGTGGTCGGCTACGACATCGCCACCGGCACGCTCGACGAGCTCGACTCCAACCCGATGACCGTCCCCGACGGGTATCGCATCGTGCCTGAACGGATCACCTTCCCCACCGTCGAAGGGGTCTCCCACGGGATCTACTACCCACCGGCCAACCCGGAGTTCGAAGGGCCGGAAGGGGAGGCGCCACCTCTCATCGTCAAGATCCACGGTGGCCCGACCAGCATGGTGGTCCCACACCTCGACCCCCGCTTCGCCTTCTGGACCAGCCGTGGTTTCGGGGTGGTCGATGTCAACTACCGGGGCTCGACGGGTTTCGGCAGGGAGTACCGGGAGAAGCTGAAGGGCGATTGGGGAGTCGCTGACGTCGAGGATGCGGCTGCCGCCGCCCGCTACCTGATCGAGCGGGGGCGGGCCGATCCTGATCGGATCGCCATCAGCGGGGGGAGCGCCGGAGGCTTCACGGTTCTCGCCGCCCTCACCTCGACGGATCTGTTCAGCGCGGGTGCGTCCTATTACGGGATAGCCGACCTGCGACTCCTCAAGGAGGACACCCACAAGTTCGAGTCCCGATATGAGGACGGCCTGGTGGGGAGCGAGGACTCGGTCCTGGTGGAACGCTCTCCGATCACCCACATCGATCGACTGGACACCCCGCTGATCGTCTTCCAGGGCCTCGAGGACCGGGTGGTCCCACCCTCCCAGGCCGAGGCCATCGTCTCCGCCCTGGCCCGGAAGGGCGTGCCCCATGCCTACCTGACTTACGAGAACGAGGACCATGGGTTCCGTGACGCGGCCAACATTGTTCACAGCCTCGAATCCGAGCTCGCCTTCTACGGCAAGGTCATGGGGTTCACTCCCGCCGGGGAGCTGCCCGACCTGGAGATTCGGTCGGGACTAGGCCGGTCCGGCCGATAACCTGACCTTCGATGTCGCCCCGCTCCCTCACCGCCGTCTTCCTGGTGCTCGCCCTCGCCCTGATGGGCTGCACCACCACCACGATCGACACCACCACCACCGTCGGCCCCGGGACCACGGTGACCGGGTCACCTCCGACCACGGCCCCAGGGGAGACCACCACCTCGACCCGCCCCGACCTGAGTGGTCTCGAAGGGCTTCCACAGACTGTGATCGACCAGCTCGAGGAGTTGATCGCGGCCGCCCAGGAGATTCGCCAGCTCCCGTTCCTAACCCCGCCGCTCATCTCCGTGATCGACGAGACCGAGTTCGCCCGGCGGATACAGGAGGCACTCGACGAGGGCATGGAGGACCTACCGGCCGACGAGGCGCTCTACAGGCTTCTCGGGCTGCTGCCCCTGGAGTCCGACCTCGAGTCGATGCTCCGTGACCTGTACGGCGAGCAGGTGGCCGGTTTCTACGACGGGCGGACCGGTGAGATCGTGGTGCCGGTTCGACATGGAGGGTTCTCGCTCCTCCAGCAGGGGACCATGGTCCATGAGCTGGTGCACGCCCTAGCCGACCAGCACTTCGGGTTCCAGGAGATCCGTCAGCACCTCATCGACGAGGAGCGGTACGACGAGGCGGCGGCCTACCTTGCCTTGATCGAAGGCGACGCCACCTTCGCCGAGTTGCTGTGGATACAAAGCCTGAGCCAGCGTGAGATCGGCCAGTACATCGGCGAGTCCCTTGCGGTGGACAGCTCGGTCCTCGAATCGATGCCCCAGTTCATCTACGAGTCGCTCCTGTTCCCATACCAGTTCGGCGTGGTGTTCGTCCAGGAGCTGCACGGTCGCGGAGGGTGGGATGCGGTGAACCTCGCCTATTGGGAGATGCCCGACCTCCCCGGTTCGACCGAGCAGATCATCAACCCCTCCAACTACCGACGCGACCTGCCCAAGGTGGTCGAGCCGATCCCGGTCGACATACCCGGCTACGACCTGGTGACCACCTCCACATGGGGTGAGCTCGGCTTCCGGCTGATGTTCAACCAGGTTCTCGGGGAGAACACATCCCTGCGGGCCGCAGGAGGTTGGGGTGGGGACTTCTACCACCAGTGGTTCGACGGGGAGAGGGCCGCCCTGCTGGTCGTCTACGAGGGGGACACACCAGGCGACGTCGAGGACATGCGCGCCACGCTGATCCAATACCGGGGTAGGGCGGTCCCCGCCGACGCCTTCGTATGGGTGGCAGTCCGGGGAGACCGTCTCTACTTCATCGCCGCCGACGACCCAGAGGTGGGGGCGCTGCTCCGCACCGAGATGGGCCTCGACTGACCTTCTCCTGCGGCTCGCGACGGACCCCTTCTCAACCCATCCGGTGTCATCTACCGTCGGACCCGTGGATGCGATCCTCACCAGCGGAAGGTGGCGCCATCGCGCCGCTCTGGCCCGAACCCCGGCACAGCGACTGGTCGGGCTGATGGGCAGGCACTCTCCTGAATCAATGCTCTTCCAGACCCGGTCGGTCCACGGATTCGGGATGGGCCGCCCGGTGGCGGTCATGGCGATAGGCCACGACTCGACCGTGATCGGCTCGAGAGTCCTCTTCCCAAATCGGATGGTGATCTTCGGCCGCGCCCGTTACCTCCTGGAGCTCCCGTTGGAAGCGGAGCTGCCGCCTCCCGGTGCAGCTATCGAGATCGGGTTCGAGGATGGCTGAGTCGACCCTCTACGTGTGCGCCTCGCCGATAGGGAACCTCGGTGACGTGAGCGACCGGCTCAGGGCCGTCCTCGGAGAGGTCGAGCTGGTCTACGCCGAGGACACCAGACGGGCCGCCACCCTCCTGTCCCATGTCGGATCCACGGCCAAGGCGAGGTCCTTGTTCGCCGGGAACGAGAAAGCTCGGAGCGAGGAGATCATCGGGCACCTGGAGTCGGGCGTTTCGGTGGCGCTGATCACCGACGCCGGGACCCCTGCGGTGAGCGATCCGGGCGCCTGGGTGGTGTCGCTCGCCCACGCCCGCGGTCTCCGGGTCACGGTCGTCCCCGGGCCGTCGGCGGTCACCGCGGCTCTTGCCCTCTCCGGGTTCCCCGCCGACCGTTTCGTCTTCGAGGGATTCCTGCCACGACGGGGCGGCGAGCGAAGGGAACGTCTCGACCGGCTGGCGCAGGAACCCCGGACGATCGTCCTCTTTGCCAGCCCGAACCGGCTTCCCGAAGACCTGAGAGACCTGTCCGATGCCCTTGGAGCCGATCGGCAGGTGGCCGTCACCAGGGAGATCAGCAAGGTCTACGAGGAGGTGTGGATGGGGACACTGGGCGAGTCGACGGCGCGCTGGGGCGAGCCGACGCGCGGCGAGGTGACCGTTGTGCTCGGGCCCACGGAACTGCCGGGATCGGACCTCGCTGAGGCGATCGGGCTGGCGCGGCGTCTGGTCGGGGAGGGCATGGCGCTGTCGGAGGCGGCGAGGGATGCCGCCAGCGCGACAGGGGCCTCGAGGAGGACGGTCTACCAGGCGCTTCTCGACGATCAGGCGCGAAACGCCTAGGAGGTCAGTTGGGTGCGGCAGTCGCCGCAGACACCCTTGTCTTTGAACTGGATGACGTCGGCGTCGTCGCCGCAGAAGGTGCATGTGTCGGTCAACTTGCGGAGGACGATGTTGGAGCCCTCCACCGAGACCACCAGGTGGTCACCCTCACGGATATTGAACAGTTTCCGGGTCTCCGAGGGGATGACTATCCGCCCCAGGTCGTCGATCTTGCGGGTGATACCTGAGTCCATGGACGGTGTGGAGCCTACTGTTTCCATCGATGACCTGGGTCGACACCCACTGCCACCTGCAACTCGATGGCCGGGATCCGGTGGTGTTGCTCGACCGTGCCCCGGAGGTGGACTGGGTCGTCGTGCCCGGCGTCGACACGGTCAGCTCGTCCGGGGCCATCCAACTCGCCGCCAGGTTCCCCGGCAGGGTGGTGGCTTCGGCGGGTCTTCATCCCCATGACGCGACCAACTGGCCGGAGGAGAGGGATGGGATAGCCGGGTTTGCCAAGATGGTGGTGGCCATCGGGGAGACCGGTCTCGACTTCTACAGGATGCTCTCCCCCGAGGGGAACCAGGTCGGGGCGTTCCGGGACCACATCGAACTGGCCGTGGAACACGACAAGCCCCTGATCGTCCATTGCCGCGACGCCTTCGCCCGGATGCACGAGATCCTGGAAGACACCGGTGCCGGGGGTCGCGTCGTCCTCCACTCCTGGACCGGGGGAACCCGCTGGACGAAGCGGTTCCTCGACCTGGGTGTCATGTTCTCCTTCTCCGGCACGGTCGCCTTCGAGACCGGCGAGACCATTCGTCTCGGCGCCGCCCTGGTGCCTCCGGAGCGGGCGATGGTGGAGACCGACACCCCCTACCTGGCGCCGCCTCCCCACAGGGGGGAGCGAAACGAGCCCGCCTGGGTGGAGTTCGTAGGCCGGGCGTTGGCCGATGTTTGGGGCATCCCGGTCGAAGAGGTGGGCAGGGTGACGTCGGAGAACGCTCGGCGGGTGTTTCGTCGATGACCGCCCAGAACCGCCGCGAGATCGTGGCCCTGCTCGAGCGGCACCAGGTGAGGCCCAACAAGAAGTTGGGTCAGAACTTCCTGGTGGACGGGAACCTCACCAGGCGGATAGCCGCCGAGGCCGGGGTCGGGCCCGGGGACCGGGTCGTTGAGGTCGGGGCCGGGACCGGTACCCTGACCAGGGCCCTGGCAGCCACCGGTGCGACCGTGCTGGCCTTCGAGGTCGACCACCGGCTGCGCCCGATCCTCGAGGAGGTACTGGCGGGTCTCGCTGTCGAGCTCGCCTTCGACGACGTGACCAAGGTCGACCTGGCGTCCAGGCTGGGCGAGGGCGACTGGCATCTCGTCGCCAACCTCCCCTACAACGTCGGGACACCACTGGTGCTGAACACGCTGAGACATGTCGCCGGTGTGGTCCGCTTGGTGGTGATGGTCCAGCGCGAGGTTGCCGAACGTCTCGTGTCGCGGCCGGGCGATCCGGACTACGGGCTCCCGTCGGTGGTCGTCGGTCTCCTCGCCAGGGCGAGGATCGCATTCAAGGTCCCGCCGCATGTCTTCTACCCGGTCCCCAATGTGGCCTCTGCCGTGGTGGTGATGGACCGTGTCACTGCGCCTCCCGAATCGGAGCGCGCCATCGAACTGGCCCGAGCCGGCTTCGGGACGAGGAGGAAGATGCTCCGCTCGGCGTTGGCCGGAGTCCTCGACGACCCGCTAGGGATGCTGGAGGCCGCCGGGATCGACCCGACCCGGCGCGCCGAGAGTCTCAGCCCGGCCGAGTTCGTGGCCCTGGCGAGGGCGGCAGGATGATCACCGTAGAGGCCCCCGCCAAGGTCAACCTGGCCCTCCACGTGTTCCCTCCGCGGCGGGACGGCTACCACCCGGTGGAGTCGCTGGTCCAGACCGTTGACTGGTGCGAGACCCTGAACTTCGAGGAGATCGACGAAGCGAGGGACCTGGTCGAGTTCGTCGGAGCCGAGCTGGACCCGGAGGACAATCTGGTGGTCCGAGCCCTGGCCACCCTGCGTGAGAGCATCGCTGTGCCGCCTCTTCGGGTGGAGGTGGGCAAGGGCATTCCCATGGGGGCCGGTCTCGGCGGAGGCAGTTCGAATGCGGCGGCAACGTTGCTCGGGGCGTCACGGGTGGCAGGCGGTGACGGATCGGGCCTGGAGGGGTTGGCGGTCCGGCTCGGAGCCGACGTCCCGTTGTTCCTGGTCGGGGGCACCGTGATGGTCTTCGGGATAGGGGAGGTCCTCTCATCTCAACGCCATCTCGAGGATGTCTGCCTGGCCATTGCCGTCCCTGACTTCGACCTGGAGACATCCGAGGTCTACCGGCGTTGGGACGTTCTCGAGGGCCCGCATGGCCCTGTGACGCCGGAACGTTCCCTTCCACCTTCGCTCCGTGATGGGATGCCGGTGAGGAACGACCTCCTTCCCGCCGCCCTCGACCTGGAGCCCCGTTTGGGCGACTTCATGGCCGACATCAGGGCGGTGTGGGGGATGCCGGTGCACCTCACCGGGTCGGGCTCGGGGTGCTTCGGGCTGTTCGGTGATCTCGACGAGGCGAGCGCGGCCGCCACAGCAGTCGCCCACCTCTGCTCTGTCTCCCGTGGCACCGACCTTCGCCCGTTTGGCGTCTCGCTGGTTGACCGGGGACATGATCAGGAGGAGCGGTAACCTGGAGTCCCCGCCCAAGTACCTGGGCTTTGGGGGGTGGTGTAACCGGTAGCACGGCAGGTTTTGGTCCTGCAAGAGTGGGTTCGAGTCCTGCCCCCCCAGCAAGTGAGATTGGAGCCTGCTTGGCCACACACGTGGTGATCCTGGCCGCCGGCCAGGGAAAGAGGATGTTCTCCGAGCTGCCGAAGGTGGCCCACCCGGCGGCGGGCCGGCCACTGGTGTCATGGTTGCTCGACGCCGCCTCCGCCGTCGGGCCGACCTCTGCGGTCGTGGTAGTGGGTCACGGAGCGGACACGGTGCGGGACCTCCTCCCGCCCGACGTGGCCACGGCCCTCCAGGCCGAGCAGCTCGGCACCGGACATGCCGCCCGTATCGGTGTTGAAGCACTCGGTGCCATCGACCCGGGTGACACCGTGGTCGTCCTCTACGGCGACACCCCGCTCCTGTCCGGCGACCTGATCGGACGTCTCGCCGACCTGTCCGGTGACGAGATCGGGAGGATGGTGACCGCGGTCATGGACGATCCGACCGGCTACGGGCGGGTGATCCGCGACTTTGACGGATCGGTCGTCGAGGTCGTCGAGGACCGGGACTGCACCCCCGAGCAGCGGGAGATCCGTGAGGTCAACGCCGGGTTGTACGCCATTCGGGCGGGTGCCCTGCAGGAGGCCCTGGGCCGGCTCGACAACCAAAACGACCAGGGGGAGTTCTATCTGACCGACGTTGTCGGCATCTTGGCGGCCCGAGGTGACAAACTGGTGCCCGTGAACGCCAATCCGGAAGAAGTTGCCGGGATCAACTCACACGACCAGCTGGCCGCCGCCCAGGCGCAGCTTCGGGCCGGCATCAACCGGCGGCTCATGGAGTCCGGGGTGTGGATGCTCGACCCGGACCGGACCTACATCGACGACACCGTGACCGTCGAGCCGGGAGCGCACATCTTCCCCGGCACCTATCTCAAAGGCTCCACCACCGTGGCCGCCGGAGCCCAGGTGGGGCCCGACGTTTTCGCCGTCGACGCCACGATCGGCCCCTCGGCCGTGGTCTGGTACTCGGTCCTCCGGTCGGCCGAGATCGGCGAGGGTTGCCAGGTCGGCCCCTACGCCTCGCTCCGCCCGGGGACGGTGCTGGAGAAGGGGGCCAAGATAGGCACCTTTGTAGAGACCAAGAACGCCCACCTCGCCGAAGGCGCAAAGGCCAACCACCTCTCCTACCTGGGCGACGTCTCGGTGGGGGCGCGCAGCAACATCGGGGCGGGGACGGTCACCGTCAACTACGACGGCTACGAGAAGCATCGCACCGAGATCGGCGAGGACGTCTTCATCGGATCGGACACCATGCTGGTGGCGCCGGTGAAGGTCGGCGACGGGGCGATGACCGGGGCCGGGTCGGTGATCACCCACGACGTGGCTGATGGTGCTCTGGCTGTGGAGCGAGGTGAGCAGAAGGAGATACCCGGCTACTCTGAACGGCGCAAGGCGAGAAGGGCCGCCCGCAAGGCAGAGGACTGACTTGGACACCGTCTCTCGAAACCGAATGATGGTCTTCTCCGGGGGGGCCAACGAACAGTTGGCCCGAGAGGTGGCCGACGACCTGGGCGTCAGGCTCGGGGAGCTGGAGCGCTCCTCTTTCGCCGACGGAGAGATCTACGTCCGACCGCAGGACAGCGTGCGCGGAGCCGACTGCTTCCTGATCCAGAGCCACTCCAAGCCGATCAACGAGCACATCATGGAGCAGTTGATCACCATCGACGCCCTCAAACGTGCATCGGCACGTCGCATCACCGCGGTGGTCCCCTACTTCGGATACTCCCGCCAGGACAAGAAGGTACGGCCCCGTGAGCCGATCACGGCCCGGCTCATGGCCGACCTCTTCATGCAGGCCGGGGCCGACCGTCTGGTGTCGGTCGACCTCCACTCGGGCCAGCTACAGGGGTTCATCCACAAGTCCTGGGACCATCTGACGGCTCTCCCCATCATCTCGGATTACCTGCACGACGCGGTGTCAGGGGACGTGACCGTCCTCTCGCCCGACGCCGGAGGTGTGAAACGGGCCGAGAGGTACGCCAAGCGCCTGGACGCCGACGTGGCCTTCGTCTACAAGCGGCGCGACCCGATCAGCCACAACGAGTCGGCCGCCCTGTCAATGTCGGGGGATGTCGACGGTCGCCATGTGGTGATCGTCGACGACATGATCGACACCGCGGGAACGGTGTGCAACGCCGCCGAGATGGTCAGAAATCAGGGCGCCTTGAGCGTGAGGATCGCCGCCACCCACGGGATCTTCTCCGACCCTGCCATCGACAGGATCAAGAACGCCCCGATCGAAGAGGTGATCGTCACCAACACCCTGCCCATCGACCCCGACATCCAGGCCCTCGACAAGGTGAATGTGCTCTCGATCTCTCCGATCCTTGCCGAGACCCTCCAGGCGATCTTCCTCGACACGTCGGTGTCGGAGATCTTCCTGGGTGAGAACGCCTAGACGCAACCGTGACTGCCCGCCATCGCGACCCTTCTGCCGCTGATCAGCCACGGGTGGCGCTCACCGTCGGGATAATGGTCCTGGTGTTCCTGGTTGTCGCCGTCTTCCTGAGAGGTGGCGGCGAGGCACCTTCACAGACCACGACTCCGACCGGCTCGGACACCACGACCACACCGGACGGGGGCACCTCGACCACGCTCCCCGGCTCGACCACGACCACCGTGGCAGGGCTCCTCCCCGAAGTCCCCCCTCTCGCCGTGGAATTGATCGTCGAGGGCCTCGGTAGCCTCACCGATCTGACCGCTCCGATCGGAGACGACCGCCTCTTCGTTGTGCGCCGGGTGGGGATCATCCGGCTGGTCGACGCCGACGGCGAGCTGGTGGCCACACCTTTCCTCGATCTCCGGGACCGGGTCATAGACGGCGGCATCGAACAGGGCCTGCTGGGCATGGCGTTCCATCCCCAACACCAGGCGAACGGGAGGTTCTTCCTGTACTACATCAACAAGACCGGGCATCGCCGCCTATCGGAGTTCTCGGTCCTGGCGGGAGACCCCAATCGGGGTGACCCCGACTCGGAGAGGGTGCTCTTCGAGTACGCCCGCCCCGAGAACTCCTCGGAGCCACGTCACTACGCCGGCCAGGTGGTGTTCGGCCCCGACGGCTACCTGTGGGTCTCGTCGGGTGACGGGGCAGCCGCCCGCGACCAGGGCCAGAATCCCAACACCATATTCGGCACCATTCTCCGCATCGATGTCGACTCCGGCCAGCAACCCTTTGGCATTCCTCCGGGCAACCCGTTCGTGGCCGGGAGGGGCGGGCGTCCCGAGGTGTGGGCCTACGGCCTCCGCAACCCGTGGAGGATCGCCCACGACCCGGTCGAACGTCTCCTCTACATAGCGGACGTCGGCCAGGCCACATGGGAGGAAATCAACGTGGTGCCCATCGACGAGGGAGGGGGGTACAACTTCGGGTGGGCCCACATGGAGGGCCCGGAGTGCTACCGGTTCCTACCCGACTGTGACCACGACGACTACACGCTGCCGGTCATCGCCTATCCGAGGGAGGACGGGTGGTCGATCACCGGGGGCAAGGTCTATCGGGGCTCGGAGATCCCGGGCCTGGCCGGGGCGTACTTCTACTCCGACTGGGTGTTCCAGTGGATCCGGAGCTTCCGCTATGTGGACGGCGCGGTGGTCGACGAGGAGGACTGGACCACACGGATCGCGGGGTGGACCACCGACCGGACCAGCCAGGCGGGTTCGATCAACGCCTTCGGCACCGACGGTCACGGCGAGCTCTACATAGTGACCCACGGCGGGTCGGTGTATAAGCTCGTGCCCCGCCGATGACACTAGGGAGACCATGAAAGTCCGCATAGGAATCGCAGACACAGACAAGCTCGTGGAACTCGACGTCGAAGACGCCGAGGCCTTCAGGAAGGACCTGGAGTCGGCAATCGCAAGCGGGGGCATGGGCTGGTTTGTCGACTCCAAGGGAAGGACTGTGGGAGTGCCCGGCTCCAGGGTGGCATTCGTCGAGTTCGAGGATTCGGGCCGGGAGAAGATGGTCGGGTTCGCCCCGACCGGCTGAGCACCCGGCTAGACGGCGCGGCGCCGGCGTTCGGCGAGCCAGCGCTTGCGGAGGCGACGGCGGTCGTCCTCGGCGTAGCCTCCCCAGACACCGGACTCCTGGTTGGTCTCCAGGGCGTACTGCAGGCAGTCCTCCCGCACGTCGCAGCCGGCGCAGATGGCCACGGCCGCTTCGATCTGGTCGACTGCGGGACCGGTGGTTCCTATAGGGAAGAAGAGGGACGGTTCGGAGTTCCGGCAGGCGGCCAGGTCTCTCCAGTCCGTTGTGATCGTGGTGAGCACTTGAGGGGGTTTCCTTGCTTTGTGATATTTTTCACAAGGCCTCTCGTGGGTTTTGAGGGGCCGGGTGGGGTTTCTGGACCGGACTGTACCGCCGTGCCTCTCGGCTGTAAACAGTTTTCTCGAACCACACCGTCGAGTCACGGTCCTGTCAGGGAACGCCGACGTGGGGGTATTTGTTCCCGGGAGGGGGGATCTAGCCTGTTGCCATGACCATCAGCGACGAGCTCGCCGCCGAGCTCAAGGACGCCATGAAGACCGGTGACTCTCCTCGAAGGGATGTCATAAGGCAGGTTCAGACCGAGATCGCCACCGCCCGGAGCGAGCCCGGATTCGGAGGCGAGGCCGACGACGACTTCTACCGCCGAGTCATGGGCGCTTACGTCAAGAAGATGGAGAAAGCCCGCTCCGAGTATCTGGGATATGGCGAGCGGGGCGAGGCGATGGCGGTACGGCTCGGCTTCGAGATCGAATACCTCAGCCGATGGCTGCCCACCAAGCTCGACGAGGCGGCCACAAGGGCGCTGGTGACCGAGACCATCGCCGCGTTGGGTGTGGCGGGCGACCCCAAGGCAGCGGGGCGGGTCACGGGGACCCTGATGAAGTCCAGGGGAGCAGACCTGGACGGGGCCCTGGTCAGCCGGATAGTGGCCGAGGAGCTGGGCTGACCGAGCCTGCCCTGGTCAACCGGCCTTGGCCCTCTTCTTCTTGACTTCGTCCTCGGCCGGCATCTTGGCCTTGGTGGCCTCCACCGACGCTTTCAGGGCCTCCAACAGGTCGACCACCTTGGTCGGCTCCGGAGAAGCCGTGGCAACTATCTCCTCGCCGGCGACCTTCTTCGCAGCCAGCTCCTCGATGGCCTCGCGTGTCCGATCGACAAATGCCTCGGGGTCGAACGGCTTGGTCAGGTTGTCGATGATGATGGCAGCCATCTGCACCTCTTCGGGCCGGACCTCGACCTCTCCCTCCAGTTCCTCGAACTCGCCCTGTCGGATCTCGTCAGGCCAGAACATGGTCTCCATGACGATGATCCCGTCCTTGACCCGGAGGGTTGCCAGCTGCTGGCGCTCCCGGATCGAGACCTTGGCGATGCCGACACGCCCCTTCCCGGAGAGTGCGTCGGCGAGGATACGGTAGGCCTTCACCCCGGTCTTCTCGGGTGACAGGTAGTAGGACGACTTGTACATCATCGGGTCGATCTCCGACTCGTCGACGAACTGGACCACGTCGACCAGTTTGTCCGCATCCGGGTGGGCCGCGGCCAGCTCCTCGTCGGTGAAGACCACATACCGGTCCTTTTCGAACTCGTAGCCCTTGACGATGTCGTCCCAGGCCACTTCGTTGCCATCGGCCTCGGCCACCCGTTTGTAACGGATAGGGGAGTGGTCCGTCTTGCGGAGCTGCTTGAACTTCGGGGTCTTGTTGTCGGTGGCGGTGTACATCCCGACAGGGATGGTCACCAGCCCGAAGTTGATGGCGCCTTTCCAGATCGCTCGCGGCATTGGGAGAGTCTATGCCATCAGCGGATCTGTGGCCGGGCGAGGGTCGACGGAGCGGACTGTTCGCCGCCCGTCTACTCTCCGGGCGAGCCGATGGGAGATCCGAGCGCGGTCAAGAGCTCCGGTGGCATGCGCCGGGTACTGCCCCAACAGGTGGAGTCCCTGCTTCGCCTGGTCTCCGTCCTCCTCTTCCTCTATCTCTTCCTCGTCGGGGTGAAATCCCTCGAGACCGGCATCGGGTCCCTGGGCGAGAGCCTGGTCGAGTCGGTGTTCGCCGCGGTGGCCAATCCCCTCAGTGCCCTCGCCGCCGGGATACTGGCCACGGTCCTCGTCCAGTCGTCTTCGGTCACCACCGCGGTCATCGTGGGCCTCGTCGGCGCAGGTGTCATGTCGGTCGAAGCCGCAGTGCCGATGGTGATGGGGGCCAACATCGGCACGACGGTCACCAGCTCACTTGCGGCATTGGGGCACATCCGACAGTCGGCCTACTTCGAGCGGGCCTTCTCCGCGGCCACGGTGCACGACTCGTTCAACCTGTTGGCGGTGGCGCTCCTCCTGCCCTTGGAGCTTGCATTCGGGCTGATCACCCGGGCAGCCACGGTACTCGAGGACCTCGTCGATGGGATCTTCCCCTCGGGTGGCGCGGCCGGAAGCTCCGTCGTCCGGGACGTCGTTTCGGCGCCGGTCAAATGGGTCCAGGCGGGGATCGACCAGGTGGGGTGGTCGGCGGCCATCGCCCCGGTCCTGTTGGTCCTCGGTCTCGGACTGATCTTCCTCGGCCTCGCCCGGATAACACGGGGAATGAAGACCCTGATCTCGAGCCGTCTGGAAGGGGCGGTCAACTCGATCCTCGCCAGGGGAGGTGGATGGATCGCCCTGGGTATGGGCGCCTTGATGACGGTCTCCGTCCAGTCGTCGTCCATCACCACCGCGATTCTGGTCCCTCTGGTCGCCGCCGGGCTGCTCACCCTCACCAACGCATTCCCGGTGACGGTCGGGGCAAACCTCGGCACCACGGTCACCGCCCTGCTGGCGTCACTGGCTTCGGAGTCCGAGGCAGCCCTCACCATCGCCCTGGCCCACGTCACTTTCAACATCTTCGCAACGCTGGCGTTCTTCGCCATCCCGGTGACAAGGAGGCTGCCACTTTCGATGGCCAGGTTCATGGGGCGACTAGCAACCACCAACAAGACCTGGGTGGCGGTCTATGTGGTGGGCACATTCATCGCGCTACCCGTGATAATACTGATCGTGTTCTAGGAGGCCCCAGATGTTCTCGATCTTCAAAGAGTCAGGAAGCACCCTCAAGGGCGTCGAGCAACGCCTCGACGAGATGCTGGCCGACTGCATTCGGATGTACTCGCTCGCAACCCGGGCAGTTCTTGGGGAGGTGGAGTCAGCATCGGTGAGCGAGGAGCTGTGGTCACTCGACAAGGGGGTCAACAGGGCCGAGCGCTCCATAAGGAGGGACCTGTTGGTTCACGTATCGGTCACCGGGGCAAACATGGAGCAGGGGCTGGTCCTCGCCTACATGACCGTGGCGAAGGACATCGAGCGGATCGGTGACTACTGCAAGAACATCTGGGACCTGACCGACCATGGAGTCGACCTCTCCGGGCATGAGGACTCCGAGATGCTCCGGCGCCACGCCGACGAGGTTGCCGCTTTTCTCGAGGAGGGAACGCGGGTCTTCTCGAAACAGGACGACCAGGGGGCCCACGTGTTGATCCCCAAGCTGGAAATGGCTGCGGCCATCCACGACGAGCTCGTGTTCGGGTACATCGAGTCGGGGGAGGCGGGCTCGGTCCTCGTCCCCAGGGCCCTCTACTTCCGTTTCTTGAAGAGGATCGCAGGGCACCTCGAGAACATCTTGAGCGCCCTGGTGATGCCACTCGATCGGATCGACTACTACAAGCAGTCCAAGGCAGCGAAGTAGATGAAGTAGATGACGGGTCGCGCTGGCGCTCCGGCAGGATTCGAACCTG
>CAYVTP010000036.1:0-16900 GCA_964454615.1 uncultured Acidimicrobiaceae bacterium
CAAGCTCTCCGAACTGACCGGGCGCGACCCGGAGCACATCGAGAGCGTCTACCGGAAACAGAGTTTCCCCCACGGGCACGGCGGCCAGGCAGCGGAGATGGTGGCCGCACTGGCCGAGTCCGGCTGCCAGCGCTACTACCTCCAGATCTTCGGCATGGACCTCGAAGACTTCGACACGATCGTCGAGGCCTACTCCGCCTTCTAACCTCGTTCTGTGAAGATCCTTGGCGACCCCTACGCCACAAATCTTCACAGAAAGGAATTTATGAGGTTCTCTCTGATGACCGAGCCACACCTGGGCGGCACCTACGCCCAGCAACTCGAGGCAGCACGGTGGGCCGAGGACGAGGGGCTGGTGTCCTTCGCCCGGTGCGACCACTACATGGCCGGCGCCGACCCGACCCCGGACGCCACCGACGCCTTCGCGGCCCTCGCCGGACTGGCCAGGGAGACCTCGAACATCCGCCTGTGCGTCCTGGTCACCCCGATCACCTTCCGTCACCCGGCGGTGATCGTCAAGAACGCGGTGACCATCGACCTGATGTCCGGGGGGAGACTCGACCTGGGCGTCGGGACAGGCTGGATGGAACTCGAGCACACCGCCTTCGGCCTCCCCTTCCCCGAGTGGTCTGAGCGGTTCGCACGGTTCGAAGAGTCCCTCGACTACCTGGATGCCGCCTTCGGCGACGAGACCGCCGACTTCCACGGCCGGTACTACTCACTCACCGGCGACATCCGGCCAAAGCCCCAAGGCATTCGCCTGGTCATCGGAGGCAGCGGAGAGAAGCGCACCCCGACACTCGCTGGCACCCGGGCAGACGAGTACAACGTCTTCCTCTGCCCGCCGGAGAAAGCCCGCCAGCGCATCGAGACCATGCGCCAGGCGGCCGGCGACCGCCAGGTGGAGGCGACCGCCATGGGCGGCGCGCTGGTCGGAAAGGACCAGGCCACGTTCCGGCAGCGACTCGAAAGGGCGGCGGCGAAGCGGGGCATGACCCCGGAGGAGCTCGAAGAAAGGTACCGCTCGCTCGGCTTGATCGTAGGGACACCGGCCGAGGTGTCCGAGACCATCGCCGCACTGGAAGAGGCGGGCGTGGAGCGGCTCTACATCCAGTGGCTCGACCTGTCCGACCTCGACACGATGAAGGACACCGTCAGCATCGTCCGGGGTGCCTGAGCTCCCGGAGGCGAGCCTCCGCTTCGCCCGCAACATGCCCGGTGTCGAGTCCGTCATCAGGCAGTTCCCCTCAGGGACCAAGACAGCCGCCGATGCCGCAGCAGCCATCGGTTGCCCGGTGGCTGCCATCGTCAAGTCACTGGTCTTCGTGGTCGACACTCCAGGCGGGGAAGCCCCGGTGGTCGCCCTGGTGCCCGGAGACCTGCAGCTCGACACAGGCAAGCTGGCCAGGGCGGCAGGAGGGTCGGGCTCCCGGCGGGCGACACTGGAGGAGGTCAGGGAGGCAACCGGGTTCGCCGCCGGGGGCACGCCACCGTTCGGGCATGCCAGGCCGCTCGAGGTGTTCGCCGACCATCGCCTGAAGCGACACGATCCGGTGTGGGCGGCCGGGGGCACACCGACCACGGTCTTCCCGATCAGCCTCGCCGACCTTGAACGGCTGTCGTCTCCAACCTGGGCAGACCTGACCAGCGGCTGATCGCAGTACCCACTACCCAGTACCAAGTACCCAGTACCCAGTACCAAGTAATTCAGTTTTCCCTACGGGAGTAGTGGAAATACGATAGGGGCGTGAGCGACAACACTCCCCTCCTCCAGATCGAGAACCTCCACGCCTCGGCCGGTGACTTCGAGATCCTCAAGGGAGTCGATCTGACCGTTCAGAACGGGGAGATCCATGCCCTCATGGGGCCCAACGGCTCGGGCAAGTCGACACTGGCGTCGGTGCTCATGGGCCATCCCGGCTACAAGGTCACCGACGGCATCATCCTCTACAAGGGTGAGGACATCTCCACATGGCCGCCCACCGACAGGGGCCAGGCCGGCATATTCCTCGCCTTCCAGCACCCCGAGACGGTCCCGGGAGTGTCGGTGCTCCAGTTCCTCAGACAGGCCCTGTCGAACCGGACCGGCATCGACCTCACCGTGCTCGAGCTCCGACTCAAGGTCATGGACGCCATGAAGGAGCTCGGCATCGAGAGCTCGTTCGCCGACCGCTACCTCAACGAAGGGTTCTCCGGTGGTGAGCGCAAACGCAACGAAGTCCTCCAGATGGCCGTCCTCGAACCCGAGCTGGCAATCATGGACGAGACCGACTCGGGCCTCGACATCGACGCATTGCGTGTCGTCGCAGACGGGGTCAACAAGCTCACCGGGCCGGAGCGAGGATTCCTGATCATCACCCACTACCAGCGGCTCCTCGACTACGTCACCCCGGACCGGGTACACATCTTCCTCGACGGCCGCATCGTGGAGAGCGGTGGACCGGAGCTGGCAGCTGCCCTGGAGGAAGAGGGCTACGAGTCCTTCCGGTCGGTACCCACCTGAGGCCGTGGCCGACCTATCCCACCTGAGGGCAGACTTCCCGATCCTCGACTCGGGCATCCACTTCCTGGACTCGGGGGCATCGTCACAAAAGCCCATCCCGGTGCTCGAGGCGATGGACTCCTTCGCCCGCACCTCGTATGCCAACGTCCACCGGGGCGCCTACCGGCTGTCGCTGGCCGCCACCGACGCCTACGAGGGCGCCCGGCAACGCCTGGCGTCCTTCATCGGGGCGGAGTCCCCGGCGGAAGTGGTGTTCACCAGGGGCACCACCACGGGGCTCAACATGGTGGCCTCCGGATGGGCCGGGGAGAGGTTGCAGCCCGGCGACATCATCCTGACCACGCTGTTGGAGCACCACTCCAACCTGGTCCCGTGGCAGATGGTGGCGAAGCGGACCGGGGCCAAACTCGACCATGTCCCCATCGACCCGGAGGGACGGCTCGACATGCACGCCCTGGTGGAGAAGCTGACCGACCGGGTCAGGGTGGTGGCCGTGACCGGAATGTCGAATGTCCTGGGCACCATCCCCGACATCTCTCTGATCGCCGGCCTGGCCCGGGGAGTAGGCGCCAGGACGGTGGTCGACGCCGCCCAGCTGGTGCCCCACGCAGGGATCGACGTGTCCTCGGTCGGGGCCGACTTCGTCGCCTTCTCCTCCCACAAGATGCTCGGCCCGACCGGGATCGGTGTCCTCTGGGGGCGCATGGAGGCCCTGGAGGAGATGGAGCCTTTCGAAGGCGGCGGGGAGATGATCTCCGACGTCGGGCTGCACGAGTCGACCTGGGCCGCGATCCCCCACAGGTTCGAGGCGGGGACCCCGCCGATCATCGAGGCCGTGGGTCTCCACGCAGCTGTCGACTACCTCGATTCGATCGGGATGGACAAGGTCTTCGCCCATGACCAGGAGTTGACCCGACTGGCCCTCGACCGACTTGCCGAGGTGCCCGGCCTGACGGTCCACGGCCCCGGCGACCTGGTCGACCGCGGCGGTGTGGTCGCCATGTCCATGGAGGGGGCCCACGCCCACGACCTGGCCACCATCCTCGACGAGCAAGGAGTGGCGGTCAGGGCCGGACATCACTGCGCCAAGCCCCTGATGCGCGAGCTGGGCGTGCCAGCCACCGCCAGGGCCACCTTCTACGTGTACAACACTCCCGAAGACGTCGATGCCCTGGTGTCCGGGCTGAAGAAGGCCGCCGACATCTTCGGGGTGGCCTGATGTCACTGGAGGACCTCTACCGGGAGGTCATCCTCGACCACTACCGCAACCCCAGGAACCAGGGCCACCT
Source organism: uncultured Acidimicrobiaceae bacterium (assembly GCA_964454615.1). Classification (GTDB taxonomy): domain Bacteria; phylum Actinomycetota; class Acidimicrobiia; order Spongiisociales; family ZC4RG35; genus ZC4RG35. Next base: position 3,793 of record CAYVTP010000036.1, read on the forward strand.
GGAGCACCCGGACGCCCGGGCCCAGGGGGTCAACCCGCTCTGCGGTGACGAGGTGACCATCGAGCTCGGATTCGACGGCGACGTGGTGACCGCGGTGGCGGTCGACAGCCAGGGGTGTTCGATAAGCCAGTCCTCCGCTTCGATGATGACCGAGGCGATCCGGGGCAAGACCAGAGGCGAGATCGAACAGCTGATCACCCGGTTCCGGCAGATGATGTCGCTCGACGGCGAGGCCGACCTCGGTCTGGACCCGGAGCGGCCGGGGGCAGTGCTCGGCGATCTCGAAGCGCTGCAAGGGGTCCGCAACTACCCGGTCCGCATCAAGTGTGCCAACCTCGCCTGGAACACCTTGATCGAGGCGTTGGAGGGCTGAGGCCCTCAGTCCTCGTCGAAGTCGGCGAGGACCTCCTCCAACTTCCCACCGACCTCATCGAGGCGCTCACGACAGAAGGCCAGCAGCTCTGCGGCCCGCCGCACGTCATCGAGCAGGGTGTCGACATCGACCTCCTCGGCCGTCAGCCGGCCGTGTATCGCCCGCAACTCGTCGAGGGCCAGGCGGTATGTCTGCTGCTGCTCTGTCACGGGGTCTCCTCGACCGCCATCTTCACAGACCCGTCGGCGAACCGCACCATCACCCTGTCGCCGGTGTGGAGGGCCTTCGCCCTGACCACCGGCTTCCCGTCGGCGTCCAGGACCAGGGCGAAGCCGCGCCGAAGGGTGGGCTCCACCCCCACCGCGTCGAAAGTGTCGGCCATCCCCGAGAGGAGGCGCCGGTGTCCCCGGACTGCTCTGCGGGCCCCGTCTGCGATCGAAGCGGCAGTCGACTCGAGGCGATGGCGCTGGCCGTCGACCACAGCACGTCCGGCGCCGACCAGCATGGCCGACCGGCCCAGGTCCACATGGGCGCGACGCAACGCATCCCGGGAACGGTCCCGGATCTCGGCCCGGGCAAGGTCGACTCTGCGTGCAAAGTCGGCGACCCGGGACACCACCCACTCCCCCGCTGCCGTGGGCGTCTTCACCGACACGGACGCCACCTCGTCCACGATGGTGCGGTCGGTGGCGTGGCCTATCCCGGCGACCACCGGGACCGGCATGGAGGCCACCGTGCGGGCCACCAGCTCGGAGTCGAAGGCAAGGAGGTCGAGCTTGGCCCCCCCTCCCCGGATGACCACCACAGCATCGACAGGTTCAGTTGCCACCCGCCTCAAAGCCCGCGCCACCGACTCCGGCGCCGCTTCGCCCTGCACCGTCGCCTGGACGGTGCGCACCCTGAAGCGGTACCCCGACTTGTTCAACTGACCGATGAAGTCTGCATGGGCCGCGGTGCCGCGGCTGGCCACCAGGCCCAGCCTGAGCGGGACCAACGGGAGAGGCAGCTCCTTGTTCAATACCAGCGACCCGTCGGCACGGAGCCTGCGCAGGATCTCCTCGCGGTCGATGGCCAGCCGGCCGGCGATGAACTCGGGGTCCACCTCGAGGAGTGACAGGCTGACCTGGCTGCGGTTCCTCGAGATGCCGACAAGGCCCCTGACACGGGCCTCGACTCCATTGCGCAGGGTGCCCACACCGGCACGCTCCAAGGCCAGGTCGATCTCCCCCATCACCCTTCCCCGGGCGGCCACATCGATGACCTGCTCGGAGGACCCGGTGTCGACCAGCCTGAAGAAACCGGCCCCGCGGGCCGATCGGCTGAAGCCGGAGACCTCGCCCCGCACCCAGACCGGGCCGGGGAAGGCGGATGCCACCGCAGACTCGACGATGTCGAGGACCTCGGCGACGCCGAAAGTCCTGGGGCTAGACGATCCCACCCTCGGTCATCTTCCGGAGATCGAGGGCCTTGTCCAGCTCCTCCTCGGTCATCAGACCGGCCTCCAGCACCAGCTCGCGGACGGACCGCCCCGTGGCCGCAGCCTCCTTGGCGATCCTGGCCCCGTTGTCGTAGCCGATGTGCGGGTTGAGGGCGGTGACCACGATGGCGTTGCGCTCCAGCAGCTCCCTGGCCCGGCCCCTGTTGGCCTCGATCCCGTCGACGCAGCGTTCGGCGAAGGTGGCCGACCCGCTAGCCAGGATGCCGATCGACTGGAGCAGGTTGTGGGCCATCATCGGCATCATCACGTTGAGCTCGAAGTTGCCGTTGGCCCCACCCCAGGAGATCGCGGTGTCGTTGCCCACCACCTGGGAGGCCACCATCATCAGCATCTCCGACATCACCGGGTTGACCTTCCCCGGCATGATGGAGGACCCGGGCTGGAGGTCCGGTATCCGGATCTCGGCGATCCCCGAGGTAGGCCCGGAGCCAAGGAACCTGACGTCGTTGGCGATCTTGAACAGCGACACGGCGATGGTTCGGAGAACCCCTGACGCTGCCACCACTGCGTCCTTGGAGCCCTGCGCCTCGAAGTGATCCTCGGCCTCCCGAAACGGATATCCCGTCCTCTCCGCCAGCAGCGCGATGACCCCCGCGGCGAACCCGTCGGGAGCGTTGATACCGGTGCCCACCGCGGTCCCGCCTAGTGCCAGCTCCTCGAGCTCGGGGAGCACCTTCTCCAACCGCTCCACACCCTTGGACACCTGGGCGGCGTAGCCGCCGAACTCCTGGCCCAGGGTCACCGGATTGGCGTCCATCAGATGGGTCCTCCCAGACTTGACGACGTCGGCGAACTCTTCTGCCTTGCCCTCCAGAGAGGCGGCCAGGCGTCGAAGGGCCGGGATCAGCTCCTCCCGGATGGCTGAGACCGCGGCCACATGGATGGCGCTGGGGATCACGTCGTTGGACGACTGGCCGAAGTTGACGTCGTCGTTGGGGTGGATCTTGGTGTCGCCGAGGATCTCCGAAGCCCGGCCTGCGATCACCTCGTTGGCGTTGGTGTTGGTCGAGGTGCCCGACCCGGTTTGGAAGATGTCGAGGGGGAACTGGGCGTCGTGCAGCCCCTCCATCACCTCGTCGGCCGCCCTACGCACCGCATCGACGATCGCGGCCTCCTTGAAGCCCATCTCCCCGGCAGCGGTCGCCGCCGATCCTTTGATGAGCCCCAGCGCCCGGATGAACCTGCGGTCGAACACCATCGCCGAAATCGGGAAGTTCTCGACGGCGCGCTGGGTCGAAGCCCCGTAGTAGGCATCGGCAGGCACCCGCACCTCGCCCATGGAGTCCTTCTCGATCCGGTAGTCCATTTGTCGCTTCGCTCCTGTACTGGGTACTGGGTACTGGGTACTTCGTGTCCGACACACGGTACCCCGGTGGCGGACAGCAGAGCCTGAGCTAGGAGAGGAGGTGTTTGCCGGAGTCGTAGAGGGAGTCGAGACGCCCAGGCAGGGAGTCTTCGGCGTCCATGGCACCACCAGCGATGAGGAGCAGTTCCACCAATCCGTGGAAGTCGTCCAAGGAGATCTCCTCCTCCATCGCTATCGCAGGGCCCCGGCCCTTTTCCACTGCCTCCAGATTTCCACGGTTGTGCCAGTTGCGCAGCGCCACGCAGACACCCGTCGACCGGTAGCCGTAGGCCCCGAAAGCGGTCGCCTCGCATCCCCCGCCGTCCATCAGCTTCCTCTGATGTCTGATCCCGGCGGCGGCGGCCGCCTGACTCAGCCGATTGGTGAGACCGCTGTCGAAGACGCTCGCCCGGTCACCGACCCGGATGATGGGGCCCTCGCCGATGGGCGCGGTGGGCAGCTCCCTCGAGGTCTCAACCGAGATCAGCCTCGAGTCTCGGGGGATGGTCTGATGCTTGGCGGCGTGGATCGCCCCGATGAGCCCGACCTCCTCGGCGCGGGTGAGGAGCACACCGAAGTGCTTCAGCGCCGGCCGCCGACGGGCCTTGTCGAGGGCCGCCAGCGAGGCGGCCACACCTGCCAGGTCGTCACAGGCGGGGGCGCGGAACATGGTCCGGTCCATGCCGCCACGCGGAACCGGGGGAAACGACCACATGCCGATGTCCCCGGGTTTGACGTCCCCGGTCCCCGTTTCGATCACCAGGGTGCCGGTTTGCTTCTCCGGGTCGTACTCGCCGATCCGGGCCAACCGGCTGCCCGCCGAAGAGCCGATGACCACCCGGTTCTGGGTGAAGTAGACGGGGTCGACACCGCCCCTGAACTCGAAGCGGGCAACGGCGCCATCCACTCCGGTGACCACGAACGCCGGATGGTCCATGTGGGCCACCGCCAAGACCGGAGAAGCCTTCTTCCTGCCCTTCTGGGTGATCAGGAGGTTGCCCCCGGAGTCCCGGTCCACCTCGAGGTCGGATCGCCTGCCCGCCCAGGTCTCCACCCAGGCGACGACACCGTCCTCCAGGCCGGAGGCGGTCGGGATGTGGGTCAGCTCGGCGAGCCACTTCTCGGCGGTTGCCTTGTCCGCCATATCTCCTCCCTGGTTAGGAGCTGACGTCGAAAGGGGTGTCGGTGAACAGGTCTGACGGCTTCTTGATCGCCAGACCCTGATCGGGAGCCTTCACCAGCCCTAGGCGGTTGCGCACTGCCTCGTATCCGCCCGACTCGAGCTCTTCTGCCAATTCGCGCTCGCCGCTGTCGACGATCCGTCCGGAGATCATTACATGTATCCGGTCCGGTGTCAGATATCTCAGGATCCTGCTGTAGTGGGTGATCACCACCACTCCCAGATCGGGGGACCTCATCTCCTCCACCGCGCCGGCGACCTGCTTGACCGCGTCGATGTCCAGACCGGAGTCGATCTCGTCGAGGAGCGCCACCCTTGGTCGCAAAACCGCCATCTGAAAGATCTCGGAGCGCTTCTTCTCCCCTCCCGAGAGGTCATAGTTGAGGGAACGGTCGAGGAAACGCTCCATGCCGAAACGCCCAGCCTCCCTGTCAATCCGATCAGCGGCCTCGTCGGCCGGGATCCCGAGCTCAGCGGCTGCCTCCAGCATGAAATCCCTCAGGGCGATGCCCGGTATCTCGGTGGGGTATTGGAAGCTCTGGAGCAGGCCCAGCCGGGCCCTCTCGTCGACCGGAAGCGAGAGCAGGTCCTCACCTGCGAGAAAGGCCGCGCCCTCCACCTCATAGCCGGACTTGCCGGTGAGCACGTGACAGAGGGTCGACTTACCGGAGCCGTTGGGCCCCATGATGGCGTGGACCTCCCCGAAGGGGACCTCCAGGTCGAGTTGGTCGAGGATCGCCGTCCCGCCGACGGAGGCGGAGAGGCCTCTCACCTCCAGGGCGGCGGTCACGTGTCCTCCAGGATCAGGAACACGGTTCCGTCCTCGACCGACACCTGGTAGGTGGGGACCGGCTTCGTCGCCGGAAGGGACCTGGGGGACCCGGTCTCGAGGTCGAACTCGGAGCCGTGCCTCGGACACTCGACCGCCCCATCCCAGATCTCGCCTTCGGACAGCCACGCCTCGGCATGGGAACACCGGTCGGCAAGGGCGTAGACCCGCTCCCCGACCCGGAACACGGCAACACGCAGCTCACCCACCTCCACCCTCAACCCGGAATCCGAAGGCAGGGAGTCGAACCGTGCGACTTCGACCTTCACGCCACCCTCCCCTCTTCCTGGGCGGTCACGAACCGCCGGAACACCTCCGCCGAGATCGGGGCCTCGAGACCCCCGATGGGCAGACGGTCGATTACTTCCTGGAAGAAGCCCCTGATCAGCAACCTCTCCGCCCGAGGGCGGCTCAGTCCCCTGCTCTGCAGGTAGTAGAGATGGTCCTCACCCAACGGCCCAACCGAGGAGCCGTGACCGCAGATCACGTCGTCGCAGAGGATCTCCAGGTTGGGGACCGAGTGCGCCTTGGCGTCGGCTGAGAGGACCAGATTGCGGTTGGTCTCGAAGGTCGAGGTACGGACGGCGTCCTTCTCGATCCTCAGAAGACCGGTGAACACGCTCTGGGCACTGTCCTCGACGGCGCCCTTGAGGAACACGTCGGAGGAGGTGTTCCGGCCCGAGTGGCGGATGAGCATCCGGTAGTCGAGAGTCTGAGAGCCGTGTCCGAAATAGAGCCCGACGGTCTCCGCCGAGCAGCCGTCGCCCTCCAGGTCGACAGTCAGGTCGAGACGGGCGAAGCCGCCGCCGAGACCGACCTCACCCTGCCTGCCGGTGGCGTCGCGGTCGAGACGGAGGCGTTGGTGGACCACGCCGGTGGCGGCCAGGTCGAGGTTCTGGACGGCGAGGAATCGGAGGTTGGCGCCCTGGCCCACCTGAAGGTCGATGTTGGGGACCATGAGCAGGTCGGCGCCGGGGGCGCTCCGGTACATGACCACCACCCCCATCTGGGAGTTCTCGCCGAGGGAGACCGAAATGTGGGGAAAGGAGGCAACACCGGGTGTGACCCCCTGGACTTCGATGAAGAGCGGGGCCTCCACCACCTGTCCGGGAGCGACGTCGACGAACAGGCCATCGTGGGCGAAGGCGGCGTGACCTGCGGCCAGCTTGTTGTGGTCGGACGCCACCGCACCCGCCCACTGCTCCTCTTCCAAATCGGAGAGACGCTCCAGGCGCAGGGCGTCGGATGAGGACTCGACCACCGTCCCGTCGACGATCACCACCCTCCCGGAGGTGGGCCCGACGGCGGACACGAACGGCCCCGGCTCGATCCGGGGGCCGGGCTCGCCGGCCGGTGCCAGGTCTGCGAAACGGGGAGCGAAATCGACATACCGCCAGTCCTCCTCGGCCCCGGTGGGCTCCTCCAGCGAGTCGAACACCTCCAGCGCCGCGGCCATCGCCTGGCGACGCCAAGGGGGAAGCGACGCGGAGATTCGGTCGATGGTCTGTTGGTCGAACGAGGTCAAAACTGTCTCCGAAGGATTCGACCCGATGGTATTTCCACTATCCGTATAGGTCGAATCCGGCGGCGCTCAACGAGGCGGGCCGAGAGCGGCGACGGTCACCCGGGATGCCGCGTTCCACAACATCCAACCCAGCCCGAACTCCTCTGCGGCGTCGATCTGGGCCCTCACCTGGTCGGGCCCGTAGGAGGAGCCGAAGTCCTGTAGCCACGGCCTCACTATCACGTTGCGGGGAAGGCGATTGAGGCCGTCGGTCAGGGCCGCCCTGACCATCGGCCCGGGGTGATTGTTGGGCACTTCGAAGCCATACCAGCCGGTGGAGTAGTGGCTCGGGTAGACCATCGGGGAGATGACGTCGACGATGTTGGCGATTGCCTCCCAGTTCTGGCCGATTCCGCCGTCGTCGGGTTGGCCCACCCGGGTGATGAAGCCGAAGACGTCGGCGGCGACGGCGCAGCCCATCGGGTGGAGGAGGTCCACTGCATCCCTCAGGAATTGGTTGATGGTGGCCACTCTCACCTCGTAGCTGACACCACCCTCGAACCGCACAGACTCCGGTCTCCTGTCGGGGAACCGGACGTAGTCGAACTGGACTTCGTCGATCCCCATGGCGCACACTTCGGCGGCCAGGTCCAACCCGTACTGTCTCGCCTCCTGGTTGGTCGGGTCCAAGAAGTACTGGCGATTGACGTGGAATGGAGCGTTGGTTGCGGTGTCCCACACTGCCATCGACGGTATCCCGCGGGCAGCTATCGGGTCGGTGAACAGCACCAGTCGGCCGATCACATAGAGGCCTTCCTGGCGGGCCCTGGCCATCACCTCGGGAAGGTGGTAGGCGTCCAGGTTCGCCCCCAGCTGGAGGGCGACAGGATTCTCCGTCCGGTACCAGACCCAGCCCTCCTCGGCCTTGAGGTCGATCATCAGCGCATTCAGCTCGGTGTTGACCGCCATGTCGATGAACTCGTCGAGACGGTCCCGAACCGCCTCCCCTGTGATGTGGACCGCCCTGGCCACGAAAGGCTCGATGACGAGCTCCTCCTCGCCGGCCCCGCCGGACCACTCGAAGGTGGTGCCCTTCCACGCCGGCCTGGTGACCGACATCTCACCGGGCTCGGCACCACGTATCACCACCTTGCCATCGAGCCCGGTCACACCATGGCCCGCCTCAGAGACGATCAGGGCAGAGGACACCGGGTCGCCGTCCGGATCGACCACTCGCGCCCGGAAGACCCGGGCGGTAAGTACCACGTTCACCGCCCCGGCAGGGCGTTCGGCCACGTTCACCATCCTGGTGACATGGCCCGGCGCACTCACCTCCAGGACCGACTCCGACCTCCACTCCAGAGGGACCAGCCCGTCCTCGTCGGACCGACCGATCTGGGTCCCGCCCCGATCGACGATGGCGGAAGCGATAGGGCTTCCCAGGTCGTCGAGCACCAGCAGCTCGTATGGGCTCGCCCGTCCCATCAGGGACCAACCTGCCCAAGCCGCCCAGGCGATGGTGAGCGCTGCCAACAGTCGAAACTGGGTTGAGCGCGACACGGCTATCAGAGGATACCGACGGCCAGTGGGTAGCCGTGTTTTCGGTTGCCAGAAACCAAGACGCTGGGTAGTTTTCCACAGGGAGGCAAGGAGTACCGCCTTGGGTAAGGCCATCGAGGCTCGACAGGCGAGGGCCGAACGGGCGACCGGCAGCGTCGACACCGTCGGTCTGTACCTCGACGACGTCTCCGTCCACGATCTGCTCACCGCCGAAGACGAGGTCCGCCTGGCCCGGGCCATGGAGAGGGGCAAGAGTGCCCGATCCCGTCTCGAGTCGGGAGACTTCGAGCGGGAGGAGCGCATCCAACTGCTCCGGGCGGTCACCGAAGGCGACGAGGCCAAGATGCTCTTCATCCGGAGCAACCTCCGTCTGGTGATCTCAATCGCCAAGCGCTACACGGGAAGGGGCCTCGACCTGCTCGACCTCATCCAGGAGGGGAACCTGGGTTTGATACGGGCGGTGGAGAAGTTCGACTGGCGGAAGGGCTTCAAGTTCTCCACCTATGCAACCTGGTGGATCCGCCAGGCGATCACCAGGGGCCTGGGCAACAACGGACGGACCATCAGGCTCCCGGTCCACATGATCGACGTGGTGCGGACCGTCCACGACACACGCCAGTCGCTCCACGACCTCTATCACCGCACCCCGACCCTGGAGGAGATCTCCGACGCCTCGGGCCTCGACAGCGACAGGGTGCTCGCCGCCCTCGAAGCGCCTTCGGAGACGGTGTCGCTGGATCGTCCCGTCGGGACGGAAGGAGACGCCGAGCTGCAGGACTTCGTGGAAGACCCCGGGGCTGCCGACCCGGAGGCGCGAGCGGCATCAACCTGGCGCCGGGACCGGCTCATCCTCGCCCTCAGCTACCTAGACAGGGAGGAGCAGCAGGTCCTCTGGCTCCGGTTCGGGCTCGATGGCGACGAGCCGTGGACCCTCTCCGACGTGGGCAAGGTGATCAACTGCACCCGGGAGAGGGTCCGACAGATCGAGGCCCGTGGGCTGGCGAAGCTCCGCCACCCCTCCTGTGACATAGACCTCTCCGCGCTGGTCGAGTAGGACGCCCGGCAGCTCAGCACTGTCGCCGGCGCCGGCCGGGGCCGACGGCAGGCTCATCGCACATAGCGGAGGAAGAGCGACCGGTCTCCCCTGAACACCCTCTCCAGGCGAAGCTCCGGGGGAGGCGAGAGCCGGTCGCCCCCGGCGAGGCCCTTCGAGGGGCCCCCGACCACCAGGGGGGCCACGGTGAGGTTCAACTCGTCGACCACTCCGGCCGAGAACAGGTGTCCGTTCAGCGTGGGCCCTCCCTCACAGAGGATCACCCCGTAGCCCTCGAGGCTCGACCGAATGGCCATCCCGTCGAGAGAGCCGAGCTTCCGGAAGTCGGCGACCGGGCTCAGCGACTCGAGGCGATCCCGGTCGGCATCCTCGTGGGTGACGATCAACGGGCGACGCCCGGGATCGCTGAAGACACGGGCGCCCGGGTCGAGATCGAGGCGTGCTGTGACGATCGCCAGCATCGGCTCGGGAGGTCGGCCCGCCCCGACCCTGGCCTCCCTCACCTCCTCGGGCAGGGTCACCGGCCGATAGTTCTCGGAGCGGACGGTCCCCGCTCCGACCAGGACCACGTCCGAAACGGCGCGCAGGACATGGAACAGGGCCCTGTCATCGTCATCGCCGAGAGGGGTCGAAGACCCGTCGATCACGAAAGCACCGTCGACAGAGGTGATCATGTTGATCATCAACCACGACCCGGTCCCATCCGACCGTGGCTCGGCCATCACGCGGCCCAACAGGTCGGCAATCGGCGAGCCGGTCTCGGTTTCGAAGATCACAGGCAGGGAACCTACCCGTCCCGGAGAGCCTCCCGCACCGCCCCGAGATCGCCCTGCCAGGCGTGCTGCCACAGGACAGGCCTGAAGCCCATCGCATCGTTGATGGCCAGCATCGGCTGGTTGGAGCCCACGTTCGCAGTGAAGACACGGTTCACATCGGGACGGGCTTCGGCGATGTGCCTGACCATGGCCGCCTTCAACCAACGCCCCAGCCCCCGGTCCCTGTGCTCCGGGTCGACCGCCGTGTCCACCTGATGCGCCAGGTCGGGCCGGTGGGCCTCGAACACCACATCGGTGTAGCCGACGAACCTGCCCGAAGGCGAGTGGACCGCCACGAATGCCTCCAGGCTGTCTCCACGGTCGGCCCACACCCTCTCCCTCTCCCTCCACTTCTCGGGTGTGGTGTTGGACAGGGCCAGCTCCAGGCCTTCAAGCGGCGCGGTGTTCATCACGTCCACCACCCGGCACCAGTTCTCGAGATGCTCCTCAGGGATGGGCGCCACCAGGTGGAGGAGGTGGTAGTCAGCAGCCCTCTCCGACGCCCGCTCGATCCACCCGTCGATCATCTCCCAGTCGAGATCCTCAAGTGAGAGACGGCTGACCCGGTCGGTCAGCGACCTGGCGAGCCCGAGCCTGGCCAGGGCTTCCTCCCAGGGGGCGTCCCGGATGCAGTCGATGATCACCTTGGTGCTCCCCGCTTCCGCCACCGCCTCGACCGCGGTGCCAAGCAGGGCTCGGCCCACCCCGCGCCGCCGCTGCTCGGGCAGGACGCCGACCCAGATCAGGCTGTTGTCGGGGTCGTCCTCCCATCGCATCGCCCAACAATGACCGGCCAGGTCACCTTCGAGGTGGGCCAACCACCTTCGGAACTCCCGTTGAGCGGAGGGCCGGGCACGCAGGGCAGCCTCCCTGTGGGCGTACGGGGCGGGCGGCTCGTCCGGCAGCTGCTCCGCCTCTATCGCGACAAGGACCTTGTGGATCGCCCGCAGGTCTTCGACCGGCGCCGTTGTCGTGTCGATCGGTCTGATGTCGACCATCAGACCTGCCAGCGCTCCCTCACCGACGCCAGCTCGCCCTGCCATATGACGCTCCGCGAGACCGGCTTGAAGCCCATCTCCAGGTTGATCCCCAACATGGCGTCGTTGGTCACCGAGTTCTCGGTGTCGATTCGGAGGGCATCAGGGTGCTCCCGAACGACCAGCTCGACCATCGCCGCCTTCAACCAACGTCCCAACCCCCGGTTCCGGTGCTCCGGATGGACTACGGTCTCCCACTGCCACGCCTGGACCGGGTCGAGAACGTCGGCCGCCACCGAAGTCGACCCGGCGAAGATCCCGGAAGGCATGTGCTCGGCGACGATGGTGTGGAGCAACAGGCCGGCCTGCCGGTTCTTCGCCTCCGTCTCCCGCCACTCCTCCGGTGTGGTCACCACGTCCTCCTGGACCAGGTCCTCCAGCGGGGCGGTGTTCATCTGGAAGAGGATGTCGCAGTAGCGCTGCAGGTGCTCGTCCGGGATCGGCGGCGAGAGCTCGAGCAGCCGGTAGTCCGAGGCGCGCTCACCGGCCCGGTCGATCCACACCCTCATCAGGTCGCGGTCCACCTCGGCCAGCACCAGACGGCTGCGCTGGTCGTGGTAGGCCTCCTCCATCCCCAGCCCGATCAGGAGGTCATCGTGCTGACCACCTTCGATCACCGATGTCCGCAGCCGCTTGCGGCCGTCCGCCTGCAGCCAGTCGAAGACCGGGGCGGCGAGGGCCCGCGCATATCCTCGTCGGCGGTAGGGGGCGGACACGTGGATCCGGGCGAACCCGTTGTCCAGATTGTCCACCTTGCTCACGTAGGCCACGGCCACCGCCCGGATGTCCCTGCCGTCACGAAGGACCCAACGAGGGACCTCCTCGAACTCTTTGATCGCCCGCCAGTCGGCGACGGTCCTGGCCAGGCTCTGAGGCGGGTCGCCGGGGATCTCCTCGGCGAAGACCTCGTGGTAGTAGAGCCAAAGCTCCTCGAGGAGCGAGTCGGGAGCCGAGCGCGTGTCGACCTGTTCGATCACTATTGCCATTGCCCGGCGAGGCTAGGTTGCCGCTCCAGGTTGTGGAGGCGAATTATCCCTCTACCAGGGTCGTCAAGGTGGTGGAGGTTGTGACCGGAGGCTCCACGAAGACGATCTGGTCGTAACCACCGCGGATCGCCCACCAGGCGACCAGGAATATGGCCACTACCACAACGCCCTTCAGGACACTGTTCCCCGAGCCTGCTGGATCCGCCTGATAGGTCACGACCAGCTCAGGGTAATAGCCGGTTCAGCCGACCTCGACTCGGAGCATGCCCCGATCGCGGAGGATCGGAATCACCTGGTCGGCGATCTCGGTCGCCTTGGTCTCTCCGAACGCCGCCGCCAGCTTGGCCTCGATGCGGGCACGCGCCTCGGACTCGGTGAGGCCTGAGTACTCGACCTTCTTCGAGGACAGGAACCTGGCGATTGCCACCATGATCCCGGCGAACAAGGCAAGCCTGAAAAACGTGCGGAAAAGGTGTCGCTCTCTCTTTGATGCCATGGGTACCTCCGCCGCTGACTCTACTCGGGTCACGGGATGACCTGATAAGGGCGACGGACGCTTGACGACCGCCTATCCAGATTTTTCGCGGTCGCATACGTAGCCCTTCACTCACCGTGGTCGATCCCGTATTTTCGGGGCATGGCTCGCTACGCGGTGGCGGTTCTGGTCGTGCTCGGCCTCGCCGTGGGCATCTGGATGGTGTGGCCGGGTCTCGGCGAGGGCCCCGGCGGCACCTTCCCCGATGCCGACGCGACCACCACAACGTCGACGCAGACCACCATCTCCACCAGCCTCCCGACGACAACCAGCATCGACGTTGACCATGTCGTCAGGACGGTGGAGGAGGCCGAGTCGATTCTCAGGGCACTCTGGTTCGGCTGGTTCGAGGGGATCTACAACCAGGACGAGGACCGAATCCGGGAGGTGGT
>CAYVTP010000037.1:0-16774 GCA_964454615.1 uncultured Acidimicrobiaceae bacterium
GAAGGTGGGCGAGGAGCAGCTCTTCTACCTGATGTCGCGCGGCCTGACCGAGGATCAGGCCACCTCGATGGTGGTCGCCGGCTTCATCGAGCCGATCGTTAAGGAGCTTCCGATGGAATACGCGGTCGAGATGAACCGCCTCATCGAGCTCAACATGGCCGCCGCCGGAGCCATCGGCTGACCACCCGACCGGCCCGGTCGAGACATTCTTGGCATCCTCGGGCGTTTCCTGCTACCCATTCGTTTGCTCCATGAGCATTGAGAGCGGAGGACTCTGATCGGCGACTACCTCGGGTTGCTGTGGGTCGCCCTTTTGATCCTTGCCAACGGGTTCTTCGTGGCCGGGGAGTTCGCCATCGTCGCCGTCGAGCGGGCCAAGGTGGAGCGTCTCGCCGGCGAGGGGGATCGCCGGGCGCGACGTGTGCTCAGGTCGCTGCGCAACCTCTCGTTCGAGCTCTCCGGCGCCCAGCTCGGGATCACGGTGACATCTCTCGTCCTCGGCGCAATAGCCGAACCGACCATTGCCCGCCTCTTGGAGCCGCTGTTCGTCCTCGCACCCTGGATCCCCTCGGGGGTCGTGCTTCCGATCTCGCTGGCCGTTGCCCTGGTGTTGGCCGTGGCAACCCAGATGGTGTTCGGCGAGCTGGTCCCGAAGAACCTGGCAATCGCTCGGCCGTACCGGTCGGCGGTCTGGTTCGGGATCCCGATGCAGATGGTCAACCGAACGGTGAGGCCCCTGATCCTGTTACTCAACAACGCGGCGAACGCCACGGTGAGGCGCCTCGGCATCGAGCCCCGCGAGGAGCTGGCAGGCGTCCGTTCCATGGAGGAGCTCGAGCTGATGATCCGCTCCTCCGGGGAAGAGGGCCGCATCGACCACGATGACCTGGACCTGCTGACCCGGGCCATCACATTCACCGAGAAGATGGCCGCCGACGCCATGGTGCCTCGAGTCAACCTGGTGTCTTTGAACCGCCACGATCCGGTGTCCCATCTGAGAAGGCTGGCGGCGAGCACCGGCCACTCCCGTTTCCCGGTCGTCGGCGACGACATCGACGAGGTCCTGGGCATTGCCCACATCAAGGACACGTTGGGTATCCCGCCGTCGAGGCTCCCGGTGACGAAGGTCGTCGACATAGCCGAACCTGCCCTCGTCGTCCCCGAGTTCGCCTCCCTCGAGAGTCTGCTCACACTCCTTCAGGCGGAAGGTCGTGGGATGGCCGTGGTCGTCGACGAGTACGGCGGGACAGCCGGAGTGGTCACCGTGGAAGACCTGCTCGAAGAGCTCCTCGGAGAGATCGAGGACGAGTACGACCCTCCAGTCGGGGCAGCCGACCTGATGGAGGGTGGGGAGATCTCGGGCCTGCTCCATCGCCATGAGACCGAAGAACTGACCGGGTTCGACTGGCCCGAGGGCAGGTATGAGACCCTCGGTGGATTCCTCCTCTCCAGGTTGGGCAGATTCCCTCGGGTGGGTGAGGTGGTGGATCTCGGCGACTACGCCTTTGAGATCGCCCGCATGGATGGCCATCGAATCGACCAGGTCAGGATGGTGCGCCGTCCCAACGAGGAAGGCGAATGAACCCCCTCGCACTGGTGTGGATGGTGGTGTTCCTCATTGCCAACGGGTTCTTCGTTGCGGCTGAGTTCGCATACATAACAGCCCGACGCAACGTCCTGGAAGGGATTCCCGGCAGGTCCGCCCGGGTGGCGGTCAAACTCAACGAGGAACTGTCCCTCAGCCTCACCGCGGCACAGCTGGGCATCACCATCTCTTCGCTGCTACTGGGTGCGGTTGCCGAGCCGGCGGTGGCCGCCATGATCGAACCTGCTCTTGCCCTGACACCCATTCCTGCGGGAGCGGTCCATCCGATCGCCTTCGCCATGGCGTTGTTGGTCGTGGTCTTCCTCCACATGGTGATCGGGGAGATGGCGCCGAAGAACATTGCGATCTCGAGCCCGGAGAAGTCGGCTCTCGCCATGGCCCTTCCCTTCCGGGGCTTCATCATCGCCCTGCGGCCTCTCATCGCTCTGCTCAACGGGGCGGCGAACGGTGTGTTGCGGCTGGCCGGCGTCAACCCCGCCACGAGGCTCGACCTGGGACACTCAGCAGCCGACCTCGCCATGATCATCTCCGCAGGGAAGGAAGAGGGCGTCATCCAGGACTTCGCCCATCGCCTCCTCACGGGGGCCATCCTCTTCAAGGAGCTCGACGCTTCAGAGGTGATGATTCCCCGGCCCGATGTCAAGTCTGCCGGCGTCGACACCTCGGTGTTGGAGCTTCGCGAGATGATGAGATCCTCCGGCCACTCGCGGATCCCGATTCACTCGGGGGACCTCGACGACACACTCGGATTCGTCCACGTCAAAGATCTGCTGGCGGTCGAGGAGGCCAGGGTCGAGGAGCCGGTCAGCATGGGCATGGTGCGGTCGCTGTTGGCGGTCCCCGAGACGGCGCCACTTCGTGCGGTTCTCGATGAGATGCGGCGGGAGCGCAACCATCTCGCCCTGGTGGTCGATGAGCACGGCTCAGTGGCGGGGATCATCACCATGGAGGACATCGCCGAAGAGCTCGTCGGGGAGATCAACGACGAACACGACCTTCGGAGGAGGACGGTGGCGCGGAGACGGGACGGTGGTGTCCTGGCGGCGGGTGTGGTCCGGCTGGATCAACTGGAACGGCTGGGCGTGGTACTCCCGGCCGGGGAGTACGAGACCGTGGGCGGTCTGGTCATGGACCGCCTGGGACGGTTGCCGGCGGAAGGGGATGCGCTCTCCGTGGAAGGTTGGACCATCGAGGTCAGGTCCGTGGAAGGCCGCCGGGTGAGAGAGGTGCTGATCACGCCCCGGCCGATCGGGCATGAGGACTCACCTGCCTGACGAAGAGAAGTGGTGGTAGTCCTTGAGGGTGGTCCACCGGCCGCCCCATCCCCACCCGATGCTGTCGAATGCCGAGACCACCAGGTCTCCCTCGACGATCATCCCCGGCTCACCGAGCGTCCGGTCCACGTACCTGACCGCACCTTCGGGCCACACGTAGTCGCCCCGGACCAGCGGGTTGAGGTGTGGGTTGATGTCGATGGCCCGTCCGTAGGCGTGCTCCGACCAGCGCTCGGTCCCGTCGACGAAGCGACAGTGGAATCCGGAGGTGTTGGCGTAGTCAGGCTGGTCCTCTGCGTCCTCGGGCAGGGCGGATATCGGGATCATGCTCTCGATCGGGTACCGGCCGGCGAACAGCTTGGCGAAGACCGATATCACCTGGTCGGCGTGGTCGCGGTGGACCACGATCTGGCCCTGCCGGCCGGCCCCCGAGAAGTCGACGTAGGTGACGCCGACCGACCGGAGGTCGGTGGGGGCCACCGGGCACCCGGAGTGCCAGGAGTGCCCCAGCTCGGCCTCACCAACCGTCCGGACCGACGCGGTGAAGCCTGGAGGGAAGACCGTGGTGGTCGTCGCCGGCGGGGTGGTGCTGGTCGTGCCGGGTGTGGAGCTGGTCGTCGACGCCGCCGTGGTCGTGGTCGACGGGATTGGCGCGGTGGTGGCTACCAGGATGTCAGCGGTGGTGCTGACCGGGGCCGGAGCCGTCGTCGAAGTCGGCTGGGCCGGGGTGCCCGGCGAGGGCTCGACGGGGTTGCAGGCGACCACCAGAAGGAGCAACGTGGCGACGCGGGCAGTCCGTCTAGGCGCTGCTCCGCCCCACCACGTAGGCGAGGATGAGGGCGCCGAGGCCGCCCCAGACGAAGGAGAAGTCGTCACCTGCCCCGTATATTGCCGGGGCACCGGCGATACGCAGGATGGCTGCGGCGGAGATCGCCCCGATCACTCCCATGAGCATTGTTCCGATCAGGTTCTTGGCCGAGGCGAGGAAGCCGGCGACCAGGCCCACGATCGCACCGACACCCCCGATCCAGAGCATGGCCTCGGTGGTGGTGGCGTCGAAGAACATCGGGCCAGGCTAAACCGCGGGGCCAGGCGCGCCAGGGATCGGGTCGCAGACGATCATGCCGAGATCACCTTCTCCTCGACCACCGACTCTATGGGGAACTGGACCGAACGGCCGGCCTGGCTGAACGGCTCGGTGAGGAGCATCACGATGGTGGTCGGCCCTCGGGTGACGACGTGGCCGGTATAGGTGTTGAAACCGTCGTGCTCATGGGTGATGAATGTGATGACCATCTTTCCCCTTCGACCGGTTGTATCGGCAAAAGGTTGCCCCAATGTTGAGTGACATTCGTGGATTTCCCCACCGGGGCCCGCCACTGGTACCCGCTTTTCGGGTCGTCGTTGGCCGGTCGGCCACCTAACCTGCCCGGTTCCGTCATGGCAAAGGACTCCGGCCCAACTCCAAAGTGGTGGCAGGAGGCGGTGATCTACCAGGTCTACCCCCTCAGCTTCCAGGACAGCAACGATGATGGTTTCGGCGACCTCCGGGGAATCATCGACAGGCTCGACTACCTCTCGGAGATTCTCGGCGTCGACGCGCTCTGGTTCTCACCCTTCTATCAGAGTCCGATGAGGGACTGGGGGTACGACGTCAGCGACCACTGTGCCGTCGGCCACGTCTTCGGGGAACTGGGCGATGCCCGGGACCTGATCGACGGGATCCACCGGAGGGGCATGAGACTGATCGTGGACCTGGTGATCAACCACACATCCGACGAGCACCCATGGTTCGTCGAGTCGAGGTCCAGCCGGGACAACCCGAAGCGAGACTGGTATGTGTGGCGGGACGGGAGAGATGACGGGCCCCCGACGAACTGGGTGAGCGTGTTCAGTGGCCCGGCGTGGAGCCACGACGAGACCACGGACCAGTGGTATCGACACACCTACCTGTCCTCACAGCCCGACCTGAACTGGCGGAACCCTGAGGTGGCGGAGGCGATGCTCGACGTGGCCAGGTTCTGGCTGGACCTCGGAGTGGATGGCTTCCGGGTCGACGCCGCCCACCAGATCATGAAGGATCCCCGGGAGCGTGACAACCCGCCGGCCCCGGATGACTATCCCCGCCCATGGAAGGACATGGGCCCATACGACGAGTTCGTGCATCTATATGACTACGGGCATCAGGATGTGCACGAGGCCCACCGCAGTCTCCGTTCGGTCGTCGACTCCTACGGGCGTGACATCCTGACGGTAGGGGAGATCCACATCTTCGACCCGGCCGAGTGGGCCTCCTACTACGGGGAGGAGCTGGACCAGCTCCACATGCCGTTCAACTTCCACTTGATGGCCTCGGAGTGGTCGGCGGCGCAGATCCGGACCACTGTCGAGTCCACCCTGTGGCATATTCCGGAAGGCGGTTGGATCAACTGGACCCTGGGGAATCACGACGAGATCAGGATGGCCACCCGTCTTCCCGGTCATGGCCGGCTGGCGGCGATGCTCCTCCTCACCCTACGGGGCACACCGTTCCTCTACTACGGCGACGAGCTGGGCATGCCGGATGTCGACATACCTCCCGGGGAAGTCCGCGATCCCTGGGGTCGCAGCGTGGAGTTCCTGGGACGGGACGGGGCGCGGACCCCCATGCAATGGAGCCCTGGCCCCAACGCCGGATTCTGCGCCGAGGAGGTCGTGCCCTGGCTCCCCATCGGCCCTGACCACGAGACGGTGAACGTGGAGTCCCAGCTCGAGGACCCGGGTTCGATGCTCAACATGTACAGGCGGCTCCTCGAGCTCCGCAGGTCGTGCCCGCCCTTGAGGACCGGCCGCCTGATGAGTGCCCCGACCTCGGACGACGACCTGTTCGTCTTCGAACGGAAGGCATCCGGGGGCAGGGTGACCGTCGCTCTCAACTTCTCCTCGGGCGTGAAGGTGCTGGAGGTGGAAGCGGGGAGGGTGGTCTTCTCCACCGCACATCCGGATCGCAGCGACCCGGTGGAAGGGAGCCTCCGGGTGGAGGGCGCCGAGGGCGTCGTCGTCCTCCACGGCTGAGAGACGGCGATCGGCACCCGAATCGGTAGCCAGGACGATCCTCTAACGTCGAGATCTCAACCAACAAGGTCTCGTTCGATGCACAATTCTCCTTCGGGCGCCCCGGATCCTTCCTTCGCCAGGCCGCGCGGGGGGATCCTCTTCACCATCGCCTACTTCGCCGGTCTGGCCGCCATCGTCGCCCTCCTGTTCCAGTTGGCTCCTTCGACCGTCGAGGGCACCGCCACCACGACCCTGCCAGACCCGACCACGACGACAACCGCTACGCAGGTGACTGTGCCCACCGCGGTGCCCGGTGGCCCCGAGCCGGTAGCAGACGCCGCAGAGGTGATCCTCCCTTCCGTGGTCTTCATCCAGACACCCGCCGGCTTCGGTTCCGGGGTGGTGTACCGGAGCGATGGGTACATCATCACCGCCGCCCACGTGGTGGGCGCCAACCAGAGTGTTCTCATCCGTTTCGCCGACGGGAGTCAGAGCCGGGCCGAGGTGATAGGGGCGGTCGCCGAGGTCGACATAGCGGTCCTCAAGGTGGACCGAGGCGATCTCCCTCCCGCCATCTTCGCAGCGGAGAAGCCTCGGGTCGGGCAGATGGCGGTGGCCGTGGGGAGCCCTTGGGGGCTGGCCCAGACGGTGACCGCGGGGATCATCTCGGCAGTCGACCAGACCACCTGCAGCGGGGAGATCTGCGCCGCCATGGTGCAGACCGACGCCGCCATCAACCCGGGCAACTCAGGCGGCGCCCTGATAGACCGCACCGGTGCGGTGGTCGGCATCAACGTTTCGATCCTGACCCAGTCCGGGGCCAATGACGGCGTCGGGTTCGCCGTGCCCAGCGCGATGGCGGTGGCCTACGCAGACGCCATCATCGCCGGGGAGGCCCTCGAGACGGCCTTCCTCGGTGTCCGCATCGCCAATTCCACAGGGGAACGGGCCGGGGCTGTGATCACCGAGATCTTCGCCGACACCGGCGCCGAGAATGCCGGCCTCCGGATCAACGATCTGGTGGTGGCCGTCGCCGGAGTCCCCATCCTCAACGGGGCCGACCTGCAAGCACAGATCAGGACCCACCGGCCGGGGGCGACTATCGACCTCCTCGTCGTCAGGGACGGCGAGCAGGTGACGGTCACCGTGACCCTCGGGGTCAGAGCCGAGGACCTCTGAGCTTTCGGTTACCATCCCTCCTGCCGCCGAAATAGGCGGCTCGCCTCGAGGTCAGCGAAGCCGGTGCGAATCCGGCGCTGTCCCGCAACTGTGAAGCCCCGCAAGGGGACGAGCCAGGTCGCCTGGTCTCGGGGCCACGCGTAAGTCTCGGATGAAGACGGAACCGTGGGCTCAGGGAAGCCACCGACCTCTTCATCCTCCGAAACACGGAGGATGTTTTCATGAGAAGGATGATCCTTCTGGGGGTGCTGGCCCTACTGGCCGGATGTGCCCCCCAGCCGGGGGCATCGACCACCACCACAGGGGCCACGACCACGACGGTCGCTTCCACAACGACAGCTGCCTTTCCGGCGTCCGGCTTCCCCGTCGTCATCGAGGATGACCGGGGAGAGGTCACCATCGAGGAGCGACCGGAGAGGATCGTCTCGATCTCTCCCACCGGCACCGAGATGCTCTTCGCCATCGGGGCCGGTGCTCAGGTGGTGGCGGTGGACTCGCTCTCCTACTACCCGGCGGACACTCCGATCACCGAGCTCTCCGCCTTCCAGCCCAACCTGGAGGCGGTACTCGGCTTCGAGCCCGACCTGGTGATCGCCAGCTACGACCCCGAGGGCGTCTTGGCCGAAGGGTTGGGGGCCGTCGGGGTGCCCTTGGTCCTGTTCGACACTGCCGCCTCGATCGAGGCGGCTCTGGCCCAGATCGTCGCCCTTGGCCTGGCCACGGGAAACTCCGAGCCTGCCGGGAGGCTGGTCGGGGAGATCGAGTCCGATCTCCTCGGGGCGGTGGCATCGGCGGACGGAGCGGGCCACGGTGTCACTTTCCTGCACGACATCGGCTTCGGCTATGCCGCCAGCTCCTCCAGTTTCACCGGCCAGATCTACTCCCTTTTCGGGATGGTCAACATCGCCGACGCAGCTCCGGGCGCGGAGTGGGGGTTCCCGGAGTTGTCCAGTGAGTATGTGGTCGACGCCGACCCGGAGATGATCTTCAGCAGTTTCGACACTCCCGAGGAGGTCGCCGGGAGGCCGGGATGGGACGGCATCACCGCGGTCCTCGATGGCTCGGTGATCCTCCTCGACCCTGACGTCTCCTCCAGGTGGGGCCCACGCATGGTCGAGTTCGCCCGGGCGGTGGCCTTCGCCCTGACCGGGGGCTGAGGAGCCAGGGCTTGCAGACTCCGATCACCGCTCCGACCAGCCGGCCGGGATGGCTGGCAGTCGCCGCTGGTTTGGCGGCGGTCCTCGCAGCCGCCTTCCTGGGGGTGACATTGGGGGCGGCAGGGCTCGACCGCGGCGGGGTGCTCCTGGCTCTGGTCGACGCCCTGCCCCTGGTCGAGGTCGACCATGGTCTCAGCGACACCCACCTCCGGATCCTCTTCCAGATCCGCCTTCCCCGGGTGATCCTGGGGGCCCTGGTGGGGGCGGCCCTGGCCATGGCCGGAGCCTCCTACCAGGGAGTGTTCCGGAACCCGCTGGCAGACCCCTACCTGCTCGGCATTGCCGCAGGCGCCGGGCTCGGCGCCACCGTTGCCATAGGGCTGTCGGCCGATCGGCTGCTGGTGGCGCCTTTCGCCTTCATCGGGGGCATGGCGGCCGTCGCCATCACCTATATGCTGGGCAGGTCGGTGGGGGGCAGGACCACGACTTCGCTGATCCTCGCCGGCGTCGCTGTGGGAGCGTTTGCGACCGCCGTACAGACATTCCTCCTCCAACGTCGCTTCGACGTGCTCCGCGAGGTGTACTCCTGGATCCTGGGGCGGTTGACCACGGTGGGATGGCAGGAGGTCCGGGTCATGTTGCCCTACCTGGTCGTCGCCGGCGTGGTGCTCGTGGGGTCGGGCCGGTTGCTCGACGTCCTCAGCGTCGGCGACGAGGAGGCAGCCTCGTTGGGGGTCAACGTCAACCGCTTGCGCGGGGTGGTGGTGGTGGCGGCCACCGTGGTCACCGCGGCCGCCGTCTCGGTCAGCGGCCTGATCGGCTTCGTCGGGATCATCGTCCCCCACATCATCCGGATCACCTTCAGCTGGAGCTATCGGGTGATCCTTCCCCTGTCGGCCCTGTTCGGGGCGGCGTTCCTCATGGGGGCGGATGTGGTGGCCAGGACCGCGGCCGCCCCTGGGGAGTTGCCCATCGGGGTGGTCACCGCATTCCTCGGCGCTCCCTTCTTCATCCTGGTACTTCGGACGATGGGCAGGTCGCGATGATCGTCTGGGAGCAGGTCTCGGTGGCCTACACGGGCCGGACGGTGCTCGGCCCGGTCACCGTCGAAGTCGGCGACGGGGAGTGGATAGGCCTGATCGGCCCCAACGGCGCGGGCAAGTCGACCATGCTGAAGGCCGCCCTCGGGCTTGTGGAGCACTCGGGCACGGTGCGCCTCTCCAACGGAAGGCGTCGGCCCGGCCTCGACATCGCCTGGATGCCGCAGCGTCCCACCATGCCCGAGAAGATGGGTGTCTGGGATTATGTGATGCTGGGCAGGTCGCCGCACATCGGCTACCTGGGGAGCGAAGGCGAAGCCGACCGTCACGCGGTCGCCGAGTCGGTCGAGCGTCTTGATCTGACCGACCTGGCGCGCCGACCCCTGGAGACCCTCTCAGGCGGCGAGGCGCAACGCGCCCTGCTCGCCCGCGCCCTGGCCCAGGAGGCCCCGGTCCTTCTCCTCGACGAGCCGACGGCGAACCTGGATGTGGGCCATGCCGTGGAGGTCATGGAAGTGATCGACGGACTGCGGCGTAGCGGCGGTCTGACCGTGGTCACCGCCATCCACGACCTGACCCTCGCCGGTCGCTACTGCTCACGGCTGGTCTTCCTCGCCGACGGAGCCGTGGTGGCTGACGGAAGCGCCCGCCATGTCCTCACCGAGGACCGTCTCCGCCCCCACTACGGTGAGTCGGTCCGGGTGATCGAAGACCAGGAAGGCCCTCTCGTGGTGCCCGGTAGGAGCAAATCATGACCGACACCCCACCGACCACCGCCCCTCCCAGAGGGGAAGTCCGCGAACCGTCTCTGGTACTGGTCAACACCGGAGACGGCAAGGGCAAGTCGACAGCGGCCTTCGGCACTGCGATCAGGGCCGTGGCAAGAGGGTGGAAGGTCGGGGTGGTCCAGTTCCTCAAGTCGGGGGAGTGGAGTGTCGGAGAGGAGAAGGTGGGCCGCCAGGTGGGCATCGACTGGTGGGCCATCGGGGACGGGTTCACCTGGGACTCCGACGACATGGAGGAGTCCGAGGCGATCGCCAGGGAAGCCTGGGAGCACGCCGCCGGGTTGATCCGTTCCGGTGACTACCAGCTCCTCGTCCTCGACGAGGTCACCTACCCCATCAACTGGGGGTGGATCGACCTGGAAGAGGTGTTGGAGGTGATCCGCTCACGCCCCGAGAAGGTCAATCTGATCCTGACCGGCCGGGACGCCCCCGACCAACTGGTCGAGATCGCCGACACCGTCACCGAGATGCGGAAGGTCAAACACGCCTACGACCGCGGGGTCATGGCGCGCCGCGGCATCGACTACTGAGGGATTCGCTCCTCTGAGAGCCGGAACAACAGCCTGGCGCCCTCTCCGAGGTCGGCGAACCTCTCGTCCTGGGTCTGGCCCCGCAGCCAGCGGATGTAGATCTGCTGGAGTATCACCCCCAGCTTCCACGCCCCGAACACGAGATACCAATCGATCGCTGCGATCTCGGTGGCGGTGAGTCGGGCATAGCGGGCCACGGCCTGGTCCCGGCTCATCCAGCCTTCGACGGTGGTGGGCATCATGCTCAGGGACCCGGGCGCCTCGCCGGGATCGAACCACGAGCCCATCAGGGTTCCCAGGTCGGTGAGCGGGTCGCCCCTGGTGGCCATGTCCCAGTCGTAGACCGCCACACACACGCCCGGGTCGTCGTCGGAGACGGCCATGTTGTCGAGTCGCCAGTCGTTGTGGACCAGCGAAGGCTCGGGGGACACCGGAAGGTTCGATGCCAACCAGGCGGCGACGCGGTCGGCGACCTGGTTCTCCTCGTGTCGGGCGTCCTCCCATCGGCGTGTCCAGCCGTGGACCTGTCGCTCCAGGTACCCGTCGGGGTGGCCCAGGTCACCGAGACCGCATGCCTCCGGGTCGACGGCGTGGAGCTCGGCGAGGGTGTCGATCACCACCTCCGAGAGTCGACGGTTGGCATCGGGATCGGACCCGGCCCCGAAGCGTTCCGGCACCACCCGCCTGACCACCACGCCCGGTCTCCTCTCCATGATGAGGAAGGTGCCGCCGATCACCGAGGCGTCCTGGCACAAGGCCAGGGCCCTGGGTGCCTTGTCGAAGACCTGCCACAGTCGGGAGAGGACCCGGAACTCCCGTGCCATGTCATGGGAGCCTCTGGCCACGGGACCCAGCGGGGGACGGCGAAGCACCAGCTCGCGCCCGTCGGGAAAGGTGAGCAGGTAGGTGAGGTTTGCCTTGCCACCGCCGAATTGGGCGACGTCCGGCTCCCCCTCGGGGAGGTCCTCTCTCTGAGACATCCACGCCGACAGGGCGGCGACATCGAATCGCTCATCGGGCCTCACCGGTATCAGGTCGCTCACGGTCGCGAGAGTATCGGGTGGGAGTGGGGAAGGCCCCAGGTCTAGCCTTGCCCGATGACCACTCCCTTCCAGATCGCCGACCGTCTCACCGAGGGTTACTCGGATCTCCATCCGCTGTGGGCCACCAACTGCGGCGTGGGCGGCAGAGACCACCTCCCAACCGACTTCTCCCCCGAGGGCGCGGCGGCGAGGACCGACCTGTTCCGCAGGGCCCGATCGGAGGTGGAGCCTCATCTCGATCACCCCGACCCGGTGGAGGCCTTCGCTGCCAATGTCATGGCCGGGTGGCTCGACACCAGACTTGCCGAGGCGGAGCAGCGGAAGTGGAGCTGGGAGCTGAACCACATTTTCAGCCCGTTCCAGGTGATACGCGACGTGTTCGACGTGATGCCCAAGGAGGAGGCCGGCGATTGGGAGCCGATCAGGGCCAGGTTGGAGGCCTTCCCGTTCATGCTCGACGGATACGCCCGGTCCCTGGAGGAGGGTCTGGGGCACGGGGATGCCTCGGCGAGCAGGCAGGCGGAGTCGGTGCTGGAACAGCTGATGGCTGCGGCCGGCCCGGACTCCCGGTTCAACGCAATGCCGGGCCAGGCCGCCGCCGCGGGGGCCGACGAGGCCACAGTCGCCGCAGCCGTGGCCGTTGCCCGTGAGGCATGTGCCGGGTTCGCCGGCTGGCTCACCGACCGATATCTCCCGGCGACGGTGGAAGAAGACGGCGTGGGAGAAGAGCGTTACCTGCTGGGTGCCGACGGGTTCCTCGGCATGGACCTCGACGCCGAGGAGACCTACCGTTGGGGGTGGTCGGAAGTCGGGCGGCTGAGGTCGGAGATGGAGGCCACCGCAGCAGAGATCGACCCCGATCTGGGTTTGGAAGCGGTGATCGAGATGCTGGAGACCGACCCTGCCCGTGCCGCCGCCACCAGGGAGGACTTCGTCGGGTTCGTCCAGGGGATACAGGACCAGGCCATAGAGCAGCTGGAGGGGTCACACTTCGAGGTCCCGGAGCCGATTCGCACGGTCACCGTCAACATCGCGCCCCCAGGAGGTGCACTCGGTGCCTGGTATGTGGGTCCGTCGGAGGACTTCACCCGCCCCGGGTCGATCTGGTACGCCCCAGGTGAGCGGGAGTCCCTGCCTTACTGGAGCGAGGTGACCACCGCCTACCACGAGGGCTTTCCCGGGCATCACCTCCAGGTGGGGATCGCCCAATTGGTCCAGGACAAGCTGTCGAGGTTCCACCGCATGTACATCTGGTACTCCGGCTCGGGGGAGGGATGGGCCCTCTACGCAGAGAGGCTCATGGACGAGCTCGGCTACTTCGAGAAGCCCGAGTACCGGTTGGGGCTGCTATCCAGCCAGCTGTTCCGGGCTACCCGGGTGGTGGTCGACATCGGATGTCACCTCGGGCTCCGGATCCCCGACGACGCACCGCTCCACCCCGGTGAGCGATGGCGGTACGAGCACGCCGTCGACTACATCGAGAGGATCGCCTTCAATCCCCGAGACATCGCCGAGTCCGAGGTGAAGAGGTACCTGGGCTGGTGGGGCCAGGCGATCTCCTACAAGGTGGGGGAGCGGGAGATCCTCTCCATCCGGGATGACGCCAGGGCAGCGGCAGTAGCCGGTTTCGACCTCAAGGACTTCCACAGGCGCATGCTCGAGGCCGGGGCCATCAGGCTCGACCACCTTCGCAGGGTGATGTCGGGATGATCGACAAGACGGTCTTCGATCTCGCCGAAACGGGTGGGGTCGACGGCTACAAGCTGCTCTCCGGGCTGATAGTTCCCCGCCCCATCGGATGGATCGGAACGGTCCGGCCCAACGGCACGTTCAACCTGGCCCCCTTCTCCTTCTTCAACCTGTTCTCGGTCGACCCTCCGGTGGTCGCCTTCTCGGGCGGTCGCCGCGGTGACCTCCCCAAGGACTCGATCGCCTTCGCCGAGGCTTCCGGCGAGTTCAGCGTCAACGTGGTCTCCGAGGAGTTGGCGGAGGCGATGAACACGACCGCGGGGAATGTCGGGCCCGACACCGACGAGTTCGCGTTGGCCGGCCTGACCGCTGTCCGGGGTGTGTTCACCGGCGCCCCTCTCGTCGCCGAGTCCCCGGCCAACCTGGAGTGCCGGGTGATACGGGTGATGGACATCGGCGAGTCGACATCGCGCCTGGTCATGGGCGAGGTGCTGGCGGTCCATGTCCGGCCCGAAGTGCTCGACGGGACCCGTATCGACAACGACGCCCTCCGGGCCGTGGGTCGGATGGCAGGCAGCAGCTACATACACACGCGGGATAGATTCGACATTCCACGCCCCGTCTATCAGGACCCACCGCCGAAGCCCTGAGGCCTCAGCAGCCGTTGTGGTAGAGCGACGGGTAGGGGTTGATCGGGACGCCGTCCATGTACATCCCGAAGTGGAGGTGGGGGCTCGTGCTGACCGCATTGCCGGTGTTCCCGACGTAGCCGACGATGTCACCGGCGTCGACCCTCCCGGTCTTCCCGAAAGCGTCGAGGTGGCTGCCGATGTAGAGGATCCCGTCGTCTCCTCTCAGGTTGAACTGGTTTCCGCCCAGGGCCCCCGTCCTTCGCTCGACCGTGCCGGTCACCGGGGCATGGACAGGCGTTCCCCGCGGTGCGAACAGGTCGTTGCCCTCGTGGAACCGACCCCCCGCCCGGGGGAAGCCCCAGTCGTTGAAGTAGGACGAGTTGGAGACAGGGCAGATCCAACGTGGCCCCACCGGGATGTCGAGGCCCTGGCCGGGGATGATCAGGTTGGGGTTGGTGATTGTGTTGGCCTGCAGGATGGCAGTGACCGTCGTGCCGTGGGCGTGGGCTATGTCGCCGAGCCGGTCGCCCGACCTGACCGTATACCTGACCACAGTGTCGGAGCCCTTCCCGACGAAGTCGGGGCCGTCTAGGAAGAGCCTGGTCCCGTTGTAGATGAGGCCGTCGCTGATGCCGTTGGCCCTGGCGATCTGGGCCGCGGTCACCCCGGCGTATCGGGCGGCGATGGTGGCCAGCGTCTCCGAGGTCTTCACTATGTGGGACCGCCCGCTGCGCACGTTCGGGTCGTGGGATGTCCCCATCGGCACCAACAGCTGCTGTCCGAGCCTGATCAGGTTGGGGTTTCTGATGTTGTTGATGGTGGCCAGCGCCGAGATGCTCGACCCGTACTGGCTGGCGATCCTCGCCAGTGTGTCCCCACGGGCCACAACATGGATGATCTCCTCGCCGCCGTCCCGGCCGGGGATCGTCAGGACCTGTCCGGGATGGATCAGGTTGGGGTTGCCGATCCCGTTGAGGGCGATCAGGTCGGAGAGGGAGACGTCGTGGTCGCGGGCGATCCTCGACAGGGTGTCGCCCGGCTTCACCGTGTAGTCCATCGAGAAGGTGGCCACCATCAGGGCCAGGACAAGGCCGACGGCCACTGCTCGAGCAGGTCGTCTTTCGGGCATCGAAGGCAACGTCTCCTTCGGCCCCTGAGCTCCGCGACCACTGAGCCTACCCCGGGAAGCCGATTACGCCAGGGGAAACCTCAGGCGGAGTGCTGCCGCGCCTGCTCTATCCAGGTGCGGGCCCTGGCAGCGCTGACCCCGGCAGCCTCCGAGACCAGGTCCGGGGATGCCCCGGCCAACCTGGAGACACTGTCGATCCCGGCCGCGGTGAGTCTCTTGGCAAACACCGGCCCGATGCCGTCGATGGCGTCCACCGGGGGCCCGGCCAGCTCCTCCCGGAAAGTGGGCAGTTCGGGCTCGCGGGATATGGCCACCGAGATGAAGCGGTCGCGCATCGCCCACACCAGGGCGGCGACGCCCCCGAGGAGGCCGACGATCTTGGCCAGCTTCTTCAGCATGGGGAACATGGTACCCGCGGCGTCATGG
The DNA here is from genome assembly GCA_964454615.1 of uncultured Acidimicrobiaceae bacterium. Lineage (GTDB taxonomy): Bacteria > Actinomycetota > Acidimicrobiia > Spongiisociales > ZC4RG35 > ZC4RG35. The sequence continues at coordinate 15,527 of CAYVTP010000037.1, forward strand.
AGCAGCGCAGGCCGTTCGTCGGCGTAGCCTGGGCTCGATGAAGGTCGACAACTACTTCGCCAACATGCCGCCAGACCTCGCCGCCGAGGCGGCCGTCAGGGCCAAGAGCCTCGGTTACGACGGCTTCTTCACGGCCGAGACCCAGTACGACCCGTTTCTGCCACTGGTGGTGGCAGGAGTGGCCGAGCCCGACCTCGACCTGGGGACGGCCATCACCGTGGCCTTCCCCCGCTCCCCGATGGTGCTGGCCTACACCGCCTGGGACCTGGCCCGGCTGAGCAGGGGCCGGTTCATGCTCGGTCTGGGCACTCAGGTCAGGGCCCACATCACGCGGCGCTTCAGCACCGAGTGGGGCCAACCGGCAGCCCGGCTACGGGACTACGTGCTGGCCCTCCGCCACATCTGGCGGTCGTGGCAGGACTCGGTCCCGTTGAGCTACCAGGGGGAGTTCTACGAGTTCTCCCTGATGACCCCGTTCTTCGACCCGGGGCCGATCTCCCACCCCGAGGTCCCGGTTTACATCGCCGGTGTCGGCCCCCACTTGAGTCGGGTGGCCGGAGAGGTGTGCGACGGGTTCCACGTCCACCCCTTCCACACCACCTCCTACCTCGACCAGGTCGTTCTCCCCAACATCGAACGGGGGGCGGCGAAGGCGGGTCGGACGCTGGAAGAGGTGGAGAGGGTCACCACGGTGTTCGTGATGACCGGCAAGGACGACTCGGAGGTCGAGCAGGCGATGGGACCGGTGCGCCAGCAGGTCGCCTTCTACGCCTCCACTCCCTCCTACCGGGCCGTGCTCGAAGCCAGCGGGTGGGACATCGGGGACCGGCTCCATGCGATGTCGCGGCGCGGTGAGTGGGCCGAGATGGCGGGACTCGTCGGCGACGAGGTGATCACCGAGGTCGGTGTGGCGGCTCCGATCGACAAGCTGGGGGCGGCGATCAGGGATCGCTATGGCGACCGGGTGCAGAGGGTGGGCTTCTACACCATCGGCTCGGTGCTCGACACCGACGAGGACGCCCTCCGGCAGGTGATCGAAGATCTGAAGACGCCCTAGGGGCTAGAAGACCAGAGCTGCCGTGGTGGCCACCCGAGGGTCTGGCGCGGTCAGACGACGGTCCCCGTCGATCCCGATGAGCGACATCGGCCCCCAGCCACCCTGTGGCGACTCGAGCACGGTCACCCGGTGGCCGCGGCGTCGCTGGCCTTCGACCACCTCGTCGGGGGCCCCGGGCTCGACGGCCAGGT
>CAYVTP010000038.1:0-11217 GCA_964454615.1 uncultured Acidimicrobiaceae bacterium
GCGGTCATGTTGATCACGTCGTTGACGGAGGCGTCCCTCTGGAGGACATGCACCGTCTTGGACAGCCCTGTCAGGATCGGGCCGATCACCTCGGCGCCGGCCAGCCTGTTGAGCAGCTTGTAGGAGGCGTTGGCCGCGGTCAGGTTGGGGAACACCAGGAGATTGGGTTGTTTGGCAAGCGGTCCGCCCGGTCGGCGGTCGGCCAGAAGCCCCGGGACGACCGCAGTGTCGGCCTGCATCTCACCGTCGGCGGCTATGTCCGGCCGGGCGGCACGGAACAACTCGAGGGCCCGACGTACCCTCGCCGGCTCCTCGCCTCTCGCCGAGCCGAAGTCCGAGTAGCTGATGAAAGCGACCCTGGGCTCACGGTCGAACATGGTCTCGGCGACCTCGACCGCCGACAGGGCTATCTCGGCGAGTTGCTCCGGTGTGGGCGCGATGTTGACCGCGCAATCGGTGAAGAAGTAGGGGCGGGGACCGATCAGGACCACGTACACCGAGGAGACTATGGACCGGCCCTCCTCGACGTTGAGGACCTGGAGGGCGGGACGGATGGTCTCCGGGTAGAAGGTGGTGAGCCCGCCCAATACCGCGTCCGCGGCGCCTTCCCGAACCATCAGGCATCCGTACATGTTGGGGTCCGACACCTGCTTCTCGGCTGTGCGAAGGCTCATGCCCCGGTCCCGGCGCAGTTCCTCGAGGATGCGCGCGTATCGGGCACGCTCAGAGCCATCGGACGCGGGGTCAACCACCTCGAGGCCCTCCAACGAAATCGTTGCGGCTTCCGCCATCGCTTCGATGGTCGAGGCATCACCCAGCAGTATGGGCAGGGCGATTCCCTCGTCGGCCACACGACGGGCCGCCCGGATGATCCTCACGTCGTCGGCGTGGGGGTATGCGACCCTCATCGGATGCTCCCTGGCACGGTTGGTGATCGAATGGATCAGGGCGTGGGACGCCTGGAACCGCGACTGGAGGCTCGACCGGTACTCGTCGAAGTCGGCGATCGGCCTTCTGGCCAGCCCTTCCTCCATCGCCGCCTGGGCGACCGCCGGGGCCACCTTCCACAGAGCCCTGGAGTCGAAGGGCTTGGGTATCAGATAGTCCGGCCCGAAACTCAGCTGTTCCAGCCCGTACGCCCTGAGCACCGAGTCGGGCACTTCCTCCCTGGCCAGGTCTGCAAGGGCCCTGGCCGCCGCGATCTTCATCCCCTCCGACACCGCCCGGGAACGCACGTCGAGGGCACCCCTGAAGATGAAGGGAAAGCCGAGGACGTTGTTCACCTGGTTGGGGAAGTCGCTTCGCCCTGTTGCCATGATCACATCGGGACGGGCGGCCACCGCCTCGGGATAGGAGATCTCCGGGTCGGGGTTGGCCATTGCGAAGACCATCGGCCGGTCGGACATCGACCGAACCATGTCGCCGGTCACCGTGCCGGCCACCGACACTCCGATGAAGGCGTCGGCGCCGACCATGGCGTCTTCCAGCGTTCGGGCCGGCGTGTCCCGGGCGAATTCGGCCTTTACCCCGCTCAGGTCGTCGCGGCCGGTGTGGAGCACCCCCTTGGAGTCGGTCATGAGGATGTTGGCGGGGTCGACCCCGAGCGATATCAGGAATCTGGCGCAGGCCACACCGGCCGCTCCTGCACCGGCAACGACCACCCTGGTGGTGGCCATGCTCCGCCTGGTCAGCTCGACCGCGTTCATGAAAGCGGCACCGCTGATGATGGCGGTGCCGTGCTGGTCGTCGTGGAACACGGGGATGTCGAGCCGGTCCTTCAGGGCCTCTTCGATGTAGAAACACTCCGGAGCCTTGATGTCCTCCAGGTTGATGCCTCCGACCGTCGGTGCCAGCATCTCGCAGAAGCGGACGACGTCATCCGGGTCGGTGGCGTCGATCTCGAGGTCGAAGACGTCTATGTCGGCGAAGCGCTTGAACAGCACTGCCTTGCCCTCCATCACCGGCTTCCCGGCCAGGGGGCCGATGTTGCCCAGCCCGAGGACCGCGGTCCCGTTGGAGACCACTGCGACCAGGTTTCCCCTGTTGGTGTAACGGAAGGCTGCGTCGGGGTCTTCGGCGATGACCAGACACGGCTCTGCCACCCCCGGCGTATAGGCCAGGCTCAGGTCGGACTGGGTGGCGGTGGGCTTGGTGGCCCGGATGGCGATCTTCCCGGGCTGGGGCTGCTCGTGGTAGTGCAGCGCTTCGGAAAAGCCCTTCCTGGTGGTCATGGGCAGCCAACCCTATCGGAATCGGCCTCCCCCTTCCGTTCTGTGAAGATTCTCGTCGACCCCTCCGCCACAGATCTTCACAGAACGCACAAGTCGCCGTTGGATTGCCCTCCTGCGAGAATGGGCGCAGATGATCGACCTTCCCATCTCCAAGGAGAACGGATACAAGGTCATGTCCGGCTGGCGTGTCGGCCACGCTCCGGAGGAGGCCACCACCCGTTCTGGCCTGCTTGTTCCCATTGGGACCAAGGACGGCAACGATGCTCTGGCCCTGGTCGATGTCGAGACCGGCCAGAGGTTCTGGGCCGTCCCCACAGGTGCGTGGCGATTCATCTGGCCGCCGTCGGGGATGCCGGTCATCGCGGTCAGGGAATCTCAGATCATCGCCGAGGAGGAGGTCGACCATGTCGGCGACGAGGGGCAGTACCTCTGAGAGCGAATAATCCCACCACGTCGTCGGCCCGCTCCGACCATCATCGAGGCGACTCGCCACAAACGACATGACACAGGAACACGCCTCCCGTCGCCGCCGCCGACTGACCGCCACCGTCACCGACCTCCAGGTGGCTGTCCAGCGGGCCTTCCTGGTCGGTGTCGTCACCCCAGGGTCTTCCGAGGCCGATGAAGAGAGGTCGCTGGACGAGCTCGCCCTGCTCACAGACACGGCGGGGTCCGACCCGGTCGACCAGGAGCTGGTGCGCCGCCAGGAGATCGATCCGGCCACCTTCATAGGCAAGGGGAAGGCCGAGGAGCTGGCCGTGCTGAGCAACGCCCTCGACATCGACGTGGTGGTGTTCGACCAGCAGCTCAGTCCGGCCCAGCAGAGGAACCTGCAGAAAATCTTCGGATGCGACGTCGTGGACCGCGAGGCCCTGATCCTGGACATCTTCGCCCAGCACGCCAAGACGAAGATAGGCGCCATCCAGGTCGAGCTGGCGCTGCTCCGCTATCACCTTCCCCGGCTGAGAGGCAAGGGCACGTCGATGTCCCAGCAGGGAGCAGGGGTGGGGATTGCCAACAGGGGCCCGGGTGAGACCAAGCTGGAGACCGACAGGCGGCGAATCCTGCAGAGGATCACCCGACTGGAACGCGATCTCAAGGCTTCGGCCGGGCACCTCGAGACCCAGAGGAAGGCGAGAAGGCGGAACAGCGTCCCGCAGGTCTCCATAGTCGGGTACACCAACGCCGGGAAGTCGACACTGCTCAACGCCATGACCGATGCCGACGCCCTGGTGGAGGACCGTCTCTTCGCTACCCTCGATCCGACCGTTCGCCAGCTGTCCCTCACCGGGGGTCCCGAGGTGGTGATCGCCGACACCGTGGGTTTCGTCCGAAGACTTCCTCACGGCTTGGTCGAGTCGTTCCGCTCGACGCTGGCAGAAGCGACGGAGTCCAACCTGCTGCTGCACCTGGTCGACGGGACCGAGGGCGACATCCCGGGCCAGATCGCAGCCGTGCGGGAGGTTCTCGAGGAGATCGGGGCATCCGAGCTCCCCGAGCTGCTGGTGTTCAACAAGGCAGACGCCATGTCAGTGACTCAGAGATCCCGCGCCCAGAACCTGTACCCCGACGCCCTGCTGATCTCAGCGGCGACCGGGGAGGGCTTGGAGGCTCTCCAATCTGCCTTGGGTCATGCCCTCAACAAGAACCTGGTCACCCTGTCGCTCAGCATCCCCTACGACCGTGGGGATGTCGTTGCAGCACTGCATCGGGTCGGTGAGGTCGTTCAGGAGAAACACGACGAGAACGGGACCATCATCGACGTCAGGGTGCCGTCTGCCTCTGTCGGGCGCTTCTCCGACTACAGCCGCTGAAGGCCGCCCGTGAAAGGTCCGGGGCGGGCCGCTCAACCCACCAGCGTCGCAGCGCCGATGATCCCAGCCTGATTGCCCATGGACGCGGGCACCACCTGCAAGTCCGGGTCGAGCATGCCACCCCACTCCCCCCATGCCTCCGCCACTCCGCCTCCCACCACTATGAGGCGGGGCCTGAGCACCACGGCGACATGGGTGAGGAACCTGTTGGCCCGCGCCGCCCACTCCTCCCAACCGAGGTCCTCCCGCCCCCGAGCCTTCGCTGCGAAGTGGATCTCGGCAGGCCTGTGCCCGTCGAGCTCGATGTCTCCGATCTGGACATTGGGAACGAGGCGGCCGTCGTGGAGTAGCCCGCATCCGATGCCGGTGCCGAAAGTGATCACCAGAACCGTTCCACCGATACCCCGGGCGACGCCATAGCGGGCTTCGGCGAGAGCGGCCGCGTCTGCGTCGTTGACGATCCCGGCCTCCCTGCCCAGCGCGGCACCAAACAGCGACACAGCATCGACCCCGATCCAGGAGGGGTCGATGTTGTTGGCGGTCTTGACCACTCCACCTTCGATCACAGCAGGGAACCCGATTCCCACCGGCCCGGGGTGGTCGAATCTCTCCACCAACCCGGCGACGGTCCGGACCACGGCCTCCGGGGAAGCCGGCTGCGGAGTCCTCGAGACCTGGTCGTCACCCACCAGAACCCCTTCCGACAGGTTCACTATCCCGGCCTTGACGCCGGTTCCGCCCACGTCGACTCCAATGCGGGTCATTGTCACCAGGCGCCCCAGACTAAAACCCTGACCGGCGATCCGATACCCTCCCCACCATGAGCTCGCAGGGCAACATCGGAGTCATCGGTCTGGCGGTGATGGGCGCCAATCTGGCATTGAACCTCGCCGATGCCGGCCACAGCGTGGTCGTCTACAACCGGACGGGCGAGGTGACCGACTCCTTCATGGGCGGAGAAGCTTCGGACAAGGGCATGATCGCCACCTACTCGCTCGAGGAGTTGGTGACGTCGTTGGCCACTCCCCGGGTGGTGCTCCTGATGGTCAAGGCGGGCGCTCCGGTCGACGCGGTCATAGGAGACCTGGCCCCGTTGCTCGACCCGGGCGACATCATCATCGACGGGGGCAACTCCCGGTACACCGACACCGAGCGGAGGGTCCGCGAGCTGTCGGCCACCGGGCTCAGATTCCTCGGAGTGGGCATCTCCGGTGGGGAGGAGGGAGCCCGCCACGGGCCCTCCCTGATGCCCGGTGGAGACCCGGGAGCCTGGCCGACCGTCGAGCCCATACTCAAGTCGATCGCGGCCGTCGCACCCGACGGGACGCCTTGCTGCGAGTGGGTGGGCTCCGACGGCGCCGGCCACTACGTCAAGATGATCCACAACGGGATCGAGTACGGCGACATGCAGGTGATCGCCGAGGCATACGACGTGATGCGCCGGGGGTTGGGTATGACTCCAGCCGAAGTCGCCGAGACCTTTGGTGACTGGAACGGCGGACGCCTCAAGTCCTACCTGGTCGAGATCACGGCGTCGATCCTCACCCAGACCGAGGATGGCACGCCGATGGTCGACCTGATACTCGACGCCGCCGGGCAGAAGGGCACCGGTGCGTGGACCGTGGTGTCGTCCATGGAGCTGGGCGAACCGACCTCCCTCGTGGCCGAGGCTGTTTACGCCCGCATCGTGTCCTCCGACCCTGCACATCGGGCCCTGGTAGCCGGGTCATTCGACAGCCCTGTGGGTTCGCTCGACGGAGTCAGACTCGACGATGTAGAGGAGGCGCTCTACGCCTCCAAGATCATCAGCTATACGCAGGGATTCCGCTTGCTGGCAGCCGCTTCCAGAGAGTACGAATGGGACCTCGATCTCGGTTCGGTCGCATCCCTGTGGAGAGCGGGATGCATCATCCGGGCGGTGTTCCTCGAGGACATCACCCAGGCCTATCGGGACGACCCGAGCCTCATCGATCTGAGTCTGGCCCCGTTCTTCACCGCGGCGTTGCGGGTCGCCGAACAGCCATGGCGTCGGGTGGTTGCCGGGGCACTCGCCGCCGGCATACCCGCGCCCGCCTACTCGACAGCCCTGTCCTATTTCGACGGGATGCGTTCCGAACGCCTCCCAGCCGGACTCATCCAGGCCCAACGTGACTTCTTCGGGGCCCACACCTTCGAGCGTGTCGACCGCCTCAGAGGCGAGTGGTTCCATCACACATGGGCGGACTGAACCCAGCCTTCCCGTCCACACGGGCTGTCGGCCTCACGCCGGTGGCAGGTCGGGCACCTCGATCAGCGGTGGCTGGTCGAACCCAGGGTCGTGGAGGTCGGCCGCCTCGACGTGCTCACGTTGGATCCCCAAGAGGAAGAGGATGGCATCGAGAAATGGGACCGTAAGGGCGGTCTCCACCTGTTCGGCCACCATCGGCTTGGCATTGAAGGCGATCCCCAGCCCTGCCGTTGCCAGCATGTCGAGGTCGTTGGCTCCGTCCCCGATAGCCACCACCTGGTCGAGGGGTATCCCTTCGCGCTCTGCGATCTCACGCAGGAACGAGGCCTTCCGGGGCCCGTCGACCAACTCCCCCACCAGGCCCCCGGTCAGGAACCCGTCCTTGACATCGAGAGTGTTGGACAGCGAGTAGTCGATACCCAACTGTTCGGCGAGACCCGATGTGAACCGGGTGAACCCGGCCGAGACTATGGCCGTCTTGATCCCCAGTCGCCGCAGGGTCCTGATCAGGGTCCTCGCCCCCGGGGTCAGGGTGATCTTGGAGGCCACGGCCCACAAGGCATCTTGTTCGAGGCCCGCCAGCAGGGACACCCGCTCTCTCAGGGAGGCCTCGAAGTCGATGTCGCCGCGCATCGCTGCCTCGGTGATCGCCGCCACCCGGTCTTCCACTCCTGCCTCCCTTGCCAACAGGTTGATCACCTCCTCCTGGATGAGAGTCGAGTCGACGTCCATGACCACCAGCCTCTTCGCCCTTCTTCCAAGGCCGTCAGGCTGGATGGCGACGTCGAGGGGACTGCCGGCGGCGAACTCCACCAGCACCTGCCGTATGTGATCGATGTCGCCCCCGGAGATGGTCAACTCATAGCTGACCACCGGATATCGGGAGAGACGGAAGATCCGCTCGATGTTCCCTCCTCCGCCGGACACGGCGGCGGACACGGCGGCGAACTCCGGGGGCCCGATCCGAGCCCCGATCATCGTCACCACCGAGACATCCCTGAGCGGCGTCGGCGTCGGGTCCATTTCCTCGAACTCGACGTGGAGCCCGTTCTCCCAGCCGAAGTAGAGGACATCCCGAACGGTTGCCTGTTCGGCGGCCACGCCGACCAAAACGTTGAGAGTGAGACGCCGCCTGACCACGATCTGCTCCACGTCGAAGATCTCGGCGTCGCCTTCGGCAAGGATCCCCATCAACCCGGCGGCGATACCGGGCCGGTCGGGCCCGTTCACCGAGATCAGGATCGTGGTGAGCGCTGTCGTCATGTGGCTGGGACCCAGGGTAGGGCCGGCAAAGCCCAGCCCTCAGCTCCCGGGTGTCCGTTACCATCGCCGCGACCCACTACACGGAGGCTTCTACTTGTCCGCCAGCGACTTCCGGCTACCCCGCCACATCGTCCCCGACCATTACGACATCCGTCTCGACCTGGACTTGGAGGAGTTCACCTTCAAGGGGCAGGTGGGCATCGACCTCAGGGTCCTCGAGCCCACCGAGGCGATCGTTCTCAACACGGCCGAGCTCGAGATCCTCGAGGCGAGCCTCAGGCTGGAGAGTGGTGAGGTCCTGGCGGCGCAGGGCTCAGACCACGACGAGAAGTACCAGCGGACCACGCTCACCCTCCCCCAGCAAGTCGACGCCGGCAGGCACCGCCTAGAGATCACCTACACCGGGATCATCAACGACCAGCTTCGCGGGCTCTACCGCTCGGTGTACCGCGACTCCGAGGGGGTCGATCACCCGATCGCCACCTCGCAGTGTCAGGCAACCGACGCCCGCAGAGTCTTCCCCGGCTGGGACGAGCCCGACTTCAAGGCCACCTTCCAGACCACGATGATCGCCCCCGAAGGCGTCGAGGCCTACTCCAACACCCGGGAGCTGGAGCGCAGGTCGGCTGGGGAGGGACGTGTCGAGTTCCGTTTCGCACCCACCATGAAGATGTCGACCTACCTCCTCGCTTTCATCGCCGGGCCATTCGAGGCAACTGAACCCGTCGATGTCCGGGGCACCCCGACCAGGATCATCGTCCCCAAGGGAAACCTGCATCTGACTGACGTCGCGATGGAGAATGCCAATTTCTGCTTCGAGTTCCTCTCCGACTACTACGGCATCCCCTACCCGGGGGACAAGCTCGACCACATTGCCATCCCCGACTTCGCCGCAGGGGCCATGGAGAACGTCGGCCTCATCACCTACCGCGACTCCTACCTGGTCATCGACCGAGCCAGGGCGAGCCAGGACGAGTTGTTGCGGTCGGTCGACGTGATCGGACACGAGATCGCCCACCAGTGGTTCGGCAACCTGGTCACCATGGCATGGTGGGAGGGCGCCTGGCTGAACGAGGCGTTCGCCAGCTTCATGGAGTTCAAGGCGACCCATGCGATGCGACCGGAGTGGAAACGCTGGCTCACCTTCGCCAACCTCGAAGTCCCATGGGCGATGAGCACCGACCAGCTCGCCAGCACCAGGCCCATCGAATTCGAGGTGAATGCCCCAGAGGAGGTCGACCAGATGTTCGACTCGATCACCTACGGCAAGGGAAGCGCCGTGCTCCACATGATCGACGAGTTCATGGGAGTCGAGAACTTCCGGCAGGGGGTCGGCTCGTATCTGCGCAGGCACGCCTACGCCAACACCGTCACCGGCGACCTGTGGGAGGGCCTCGACGGCGCCTCCGACTGGCCGATCAGTGACATCATGAACACCTGGGTCTACCAGAAAGGATTTCCCGAGGTGGAGGTTCGCCTGGTGGAAGGCGGGGTCGGCCTCAGCCAGCGCCGCCACATGGTCATCCCCGACGAGACAGACACCACGCTGTGGAAGGTCCCTATCCAGCTCCGTGGTTCGATCGGTGGGGAGGACTTCGCCGTCACCACCCTGCTCTCCGATCCCGATACGTTTGTTCCGTTGGACGGGGAACTCGACTGGGTGGTGGGCAACGGCTGGGGTTACGGTTTCTACCGCACCAGCTACTCGCCGGAGCTGTTCGAACGCCTACTGGAAAACCTGCCAGAGCTCGACGACCTGGAGCGCTACTCACTGGTCGCCGACACCCTGGCCTTCGTCCGCAACGGCCAGGCCGACGCCTCCAGCTTCCTGGACCTGGTGAGCGAGTTCGGAGGTGAGGCCGAACAGGCCATCTGGTCGGTGATCACCGGAGGGCTGGGGTTGATCGAACACCATGCGTTGGACGAGGCGGCCCGACCGGCCTTCCAAGACTTCGTGGACGGGCTGGTGGGGCCCAAGCTCGATCTCATGGGCTGGGAGCCCCGCGACGGGGACTCCGACCTGGACCGCAAGCTCCGGGGCGACCTGATCGCCACCCGCGGCATCCTGGCACGACACCAGGAGACCATCGAACTCTGCGCGGCGACGGTCGACGACCTGCTCGGTGGAGGATCCCCCGACCCGGAGTTGGCCACGGCTGCCCTTTCGGTGTACGCCCGGTTCGGGAGCTCGTCGGACTACGAGCGACTCTGGGACACCTACAAGGAGGCGAAGACCCCGCTCGACCAGGTGCGCTACCTGCGGGCGGTGGCCGGAGTCGCCCAGGAGGACCTGGCGGTTCGCACCCTGGTGAGAGGCTTGGATGGGGACATCAGGACCCAGGACGTGTTCTGGGTGTTTGCCCGGCTCCTTCTCGGGAAGGCGGGCCCGGCCGTCTGGGACACCGCAGCCTCCCGGTGGGGCGACCTGCTCGATGTAATGCCTGGCCTGACACGACATCGCATCGCCGAAGGCATCCCGGCGCTGTCCCAGCCCGAGGTGGCCGCCTCGGTGAGATCGTTCCTGACCGAGAACATGATCCCGGAGGCCTCCCGGGCGATCGAGCAGAACCTGGAGAAGCTGGAGGCGAACGTGAGGCTCCGGGAACGAGAGACTCCGGTGGTCAAGGAGTACTTCTCCTAGGCGGGAAGCGCTTCGCCACCGGCCAGCTCTACCAGGCGCGCCATGACCAGATCCAGGTCACGCCGCTCCTCTCGGGGGTCACGGACCGGAAGCAGGTCTTCCCAAAGCGCAAGGAACGTACCCCGCAGCTCGAGGACCCCGGTCGGTCGGCCGTAGATCCACCAGTGGAGATGCTCGCTCCCATCGCCCCATCGGACCGCCTGTATGCGGGGCACGTCGAGCACCTCGGTGACCGCACGCTCCAGGTGGGTCAGCAGGACACCGAGTCGAGCCGCCTCGCTATCTGTGAGGTCGGCTAGATCGGCGTGGCGGCGAGGCATCAGAAACGCCAGGATCGGCAGTGGCGTACCTTCTAGCTTTCGACCGATCATGGCCAGCTCGTCCCGCCACACCAGGTAGTCGCCGGGATCGTCCACGGCCGCACACACGAAGCAGTCGACCCCGCCGGCACCATGCCTCGCTGGCTCCTCCGAAGGCGCCTCGACCGGGCGAACCACATAGCCCTCATCCCATGGCCAGGTCTTCCAGGACAGCGGGTCCTGCTCCCGGATGCCTCTCTCGGCGATCTCGCGGACCACTCGGTCGTGCCACTCCTGAGATGTCTCCGGCATCGCCCGATCCTACGCTCGGGTCCAGCCGGAGACGAAGAAGGCCCCCCGACGGGGGCCTTCCTTGTGCTCGGTATCGGGGACCGAGTCTGCGCGGTAGTTGCCTACTTGAGCTCGACAGTGGCGCCGGCGGCCTCGAGGACCTCCTTGGCCTTCTTTGCGGTCTCCTCGTCCACGCCTTCCAGCACATTCGCCGGGGCACCGTCTACCAGGTCCTTGGCCTCCTTGAGGCCCAGGCTGGTCAGCCCGCGAACTTCCTTGATCACCTGGATCTTCTGGGCGCCGGCGGCGGTGAGGACGACGTCGAACTCGTCCTTCTCCTCGGCGGCGGCAGCGCCGCCCCCTTCTCCACCCGCTGCCGGTGCCATCGCCATCGCCATGGGCGCGGCGGCGGTCACATCGAACCTCTCCTCGAAAGCATCGAGGAACTCTT
>CAYVTP010000038.1:11227-16470 GCA_964454615.1 uncultured Acidimicrobiaceae bacterium
CAACCGCAGTTATCGATATTTAATTTTGGATTTTCGAGGAACTCTTTGAGCTCGAGAACGGTCATCGCCTCGAACGCTTCGAGCAGCTTGTCGGTAGTCATCTTGGCTGCAGCCATTTTCATTCCTCCTCGGCCGAGGCGGCCGTGGTCTCCGCGGGCTCTTGTGTCGCCTCTGCGGCCTGCTCGGCCACCGGGGCGGACTTGCCCGACTCCTTCTTGTCCAACAGTTGACCGAACATCGATGCGGCATCCCGGGTGAACGACCCGAAGAACCCCGCAGCCTTGAACAGCGGTGCCTTGGCGGCACCGGCGATCTTGGCGAGAAGAACCTCACGCGGCTCGATCTCGGCGAGCCTGGCGACCTCCTCGGGAGTGAGGATCGACCCTCCCAGGTATCCCACTTTGAGGACGAGCACGTCGTTACTCTTCGAGAAGTCCTTCAGCGCCTTAGCCGTGGCGACCGGGTCGCTGTTGGCGAAAGCCAGGGCCGTAGGCCCGAGGAGGTGCTCGTCGAGGCCCTCGATCCCGGCATCGCTCGCGGCGCGCCTGGCCAGGGTCATCTTGACCACCTTGTACTCGGCGCCGCTGGCACGAAGGGCCTTGCGCAGGGCCTCCACGGCCTTCACGCTCAGACCCCGGTATTCGGTGAGGAACACCGCCTCGGCTCCTTCAAGCTTCTCTTTGATGTCAGTTACTGCTTGGACCTTTTCTGGTCTTGGCATCTGCTTCTCCCTAGAAATCAACTAACCCCCCGACAGCAGACGAGGGGCTTCGAGAAGCAACCTGCGCTGGTGGGCCTGGGCCCTTTAGGTCTGCGACGCCAGCGGTCTACGGCCGGGGTATTGGAGTTGCAATGGGGATTCTATCCGAATGCCCGGGGTCAGCAATTCGGCGTAGTGTTCAGTCAATGGATTCGGGCTTCATAGGGGTCGACGGCTGTGACCTCTACACGCAAGCCACCGGCCGAGGGAGGAACGTTCTCCTTCTCCACGCCGGCGTTGCCGATTCGCGGATGTGGAACGATCAAATGGCGAACCTCGCAGGTTTCCGGTTGATTCGGCACGACATGAGGGGATACGGGCGGAGCGAACTGGGGTCGGAGCCCTTCACCAACCATCGCGACGCATTGACGGTACTCGACCACTTCGATGCGGAAAGAGCGGTCATCGTGGGCTGTTCGGCGGGAGCCAATGCCGCCTTGCAGCTAGCCAAGGCTTCGCCGGAGCGGGTGGAAGGACTGGTTCTAGTGGGCGGCGACGCCCCCGGATTCGATCCCGGGATTCAATACCAATCACCGCAATGGCCGGACGCTGTCGAAGCTTTCGAGGCCGGAGACTTACAGCGCGTGGCCCAGCTCGAAGCCGAAATCTGGCTGGCCGGGGTAGGACGATCCTGTACAGAGATGGATCCGCGTCTCGTAGAGCTGTTCATCGAAATGGACTTGATCGCACTGAGAAATGAGACCACAAGAGAAGAGCTAGAAGCCTCAGAACCTCTGGTCGGCCTTCCGACAGTGGACCTCCCTGTGCTGGTCGTGGTAGGCGACCGAGATCTGCCTCAGCTCGTCGCGGCTGCCGAGCACCTGGCGGATAAGCTGAGCAACAGACCGGCAGCGATCGTCGCGGACTCTGCCCACTTGCCGCCGATGGACCGCCCTGAGGCCTTCAACAGGCTCCTCTCGGAGTTTCTCGCCGCGATCTAGCTGCTTTTCCAGCTTTTCCCTGGACACCCCGGTGAAGGCCTGCGACACTAGGTGTAGTTGATAACAGGGGGTTTCCGTGCGCGCGGGTGGGATCCCTGACCGCCCCCACCCCGACCGGAACCCGAAACAGTGAGGGCCGCTAGGCCGAGGAGAGACCAGACCCTACCCTGGTGCACAGAGACTCCTCGACCTCGTGCGGACGGTGGACCTGGCATACCGAAAGCCCTCCTTCCAGAAGGTGCTCTGGCGCGGGAGCCCCCGACTTCAACGAGAAAGCCCCTCCCGATGAGGAGGGGCTTTCTCCGATTCGTGCCGGACCGGTCAGCTGGCGAGTGCGGTGAGGTCTTCGAGATGACCGACGTCGACCTTGACCCCGGGCCCCATCGTCGAGGACACGGTCATCGAGCGGACGTAGCGCCCTTTGGACGCTGCCGGCTTGGCCCTGACTATCTCAGCGGTGAGCGAGGCGAGGTTGCCCAGGAGCTGATCGACGTCGAACGACACCTTTCCCACTGGAGCATGGATGTTGCCATAGCGGTCGTTCCGGTACTCGATCCGGCCGCCCTTGAACTCGGTCACCGCCTTGCCCACGTCCTGGGTGACGGTCCCTGCCTTCGGGTTGGGCATGAGGCCACGCGGACCGAGCACACGCCCCAACTTGCCCACCTCGGCCATCATGTCCGGAGTGGCTATGGCGATGTCGAAGTCCAATTCCCGTCCGCCCTGGATGGCCTCCACGAGTTCTTTGCCCCCGACCACTTCGGCCCCGGCGTCCTTGGCCTCGGCCTCTTTGTCGGAAGGGCAGAAGACAGCCACCCGAACATCTTTGCCTGTGCCGTGGGGCAAGGCCACGGTGCCACGGACCAGCTGGTCGGCCTTGCGGGGGTCGATGCCGAGTCGATACACGACTTCGACAGACTCATCGAAGTTCGCCGAGGCCAGGGTCTTCACCATCTCCAACGCCTCGGCAGCGCTGAAACGGGCATTCTTGTCGTAACGGGAGGCGGCCTCCAGGTACTTCTTTCCGTGCTTCATCTCTTCTCCTTGTGGTCCAGGCGGCCTTGCGGCCTCCCACTTTCCTGGCCAGCTCCGCTGGCCTGTACCTCGTACCCCGCTCGTTTCGCTCGCTGGTACCTCGTACTCCGAACTGTTCTCGGTCGGGGTACGGGATACGGGGTACGTCGAGGGCGTCAGCCCTCGACCGTTATGCCCATCGATCGGGCGGTGCCTTCGATGACCTTTATAGCGCCCTCGACGTCGACTGCGTTGAGGTCGACCATCTTCATCTCGGCGATCTCCCTGATCTGACTCTTGGTGACCGACCCGACCTTCACCCTGTTGGGCTCGGACGAGCCCTTCTCCACCCGGGCGGCCTGACGCAAGAGGGCTGCGGCGGGGGGAGTCTTGGTGACGAAGGTGAACGAGCGGTCTTCGAAGATGGAGATCTCCACCGGGATGATCTGGCCCCTCTGGGCAGCGGTGGCTTCGTTGTATGCCTTCACGAAGTCCATGAGATTGACCCCGTGGGGACCCAGCACGGTGCCCACCGGCGGGGCGGGTGTGGCCTGACCAGCGGGAAGCTGGATCTTCAGCGTGGTTACGAGTCTCTTCCTGGCCATTCAGTTCACCTGTCAGTTCTTCTGGATGTCTTCGAATCCGAGCTCGACAGGCGTGTCGCGCCCGAAGATGTTGACCAGCACCACCACCTTCTGCTGGTCGATGTTGATCTCCTCGATCATGCCGTTGAAGTCGGCAAAAGGCCCGGCGACAACGCGCACCTGCTCTCCGACCTCCCACTCCGGCTTGAACCGAGGCTTGACCTTGTCTTCTTCCTCCTGCACTCCGAGGAACCGCTCTACCTCGCGACGTGACAGCGGCGTCGGTTTCTGAGCGTTGCCGGCAACGAAGCCGGTGACGCCGGGAGTGTTGCGGACGGCATACCAGGAGTCGTCGTCGAGGGTCATCCTGACGAGGATGTAACCGGGGAACATCTTCCGGGGAACGGTGACCTTCTTGCCACCCTTGAACTCGACCACGTCCTCCATGGGAATGTGCACCTCGAAGATCCGGTCTTCCATGTGCATCGACTGGATCCGGGTCTCGAGGTTGGCCTTCACCTTGTTCTCATAGCCCGAGTAGGAGTGGATCACGTACCAATCGCCGGGGAGGTCGAAGGGGCTGATCGGCTTGGGAGCCTCCACCTCCTCGACTGTCTCGGCGGTCGGGTCGATGGTCTCGGTGGCGGTGTTGTCTTCGCTCATCTCAACCGATCGTCTCGAGCAGCCAGAGGACCGCGTTCTTGGCCATGACGTCGAACCCGAAAACCACCGCTGTCAGAACTCCGGCTGTGATCAGGGTCACAGTTGTGAAGGCGATCATCTGCTCCCTGGTGGGCCAGGTGACCTTGCGAAGCTCCTGACGCACTTCGTGGAGATACTCGGCGACACGGCGTGGGAAAGACTTGCGCTCGGCGGGAGCCGGCTTGGTCATCGCCGAGGCACGGCGCTGAGCCGGAGTCTGGCCCTCGTCTTGTTTCTTGCGTCGCCGCTCCTCCGCTTCCTGGAGGCGGCGCATCTCTCTGTTCATGGCTCTCTCGTCATACGTGGTCGATCAGTGGCAGGGGCGGAGGGACTCGAACCCCCAACCTCCGGTTTTGGAGACCGGCGCTCTACCAATTCGAGCTACACCCCTAGGGGGTTCGCGGGTCGCCTAAGTATAAGGGGCGCTCGGACTCTTAGGGAAACCGGCCCGCCCTATCGCCACCGCATCGCCTCGATGGAGTCAACCCATCGCTCCAGATCCCGAGGTCGACGGAAGACGAGTACCACGAGGGCTCCCGGGTCGTCTCGCCACGACCGTATCCGGGCGCGCTTCCTGGAGAATGAGGAGAAGTGCCATCGGATGATGGAATCTCTCGAGAGTAAGTTGGCCCACGTCTCGAAGTTCCCGTTGCATACCGGCTTCTTGTCGATGATTCGCATCAGCGACCGGCGGATCAGCCGTGCCAAGGAGACAATGCGGCGGTAGTCGAGGGCAATGATGAGTTCCGCCCTGTTCAGCGGGATGTCCAGCCAGCGACCGTAGGCGGTATCCAAGACCCATTCGTCGGTGGCGCAGATTTCAGAGACTCGGCGGCGCTGCTCATCTTCAGGAACCTCCACCCATCCGGGGAGCCAGGTCAATTCATCGACCAGGTGCAGAGGCAGCCCCGTCACACCGGCGAACCGGGCGGCCGCGGTGCTCTTCCCGGAGCCCGTCACACCGTAGAAGAGGACCCTCCTCCGCGTCCGATCCTGGAACACCAGATTCAGGCTAGGCCAGCGGGTCCCGCCACTACATGCCTGCCGACTCTTCGAGGGTGCGTCGGAGCAAAGGAAGCGCCGCACGGTCTTTGTCCCGCCCCGCAGCCTCCTTGCTCCTGATGACGTCGGCAAGGGAGGCGACCTTGACCTCCAGATCCGGGTCGACAGCCACCTTGAGCATCCCGGCGCCACGGTTCAGATCGTGATATCCACCTGTCCCTGCCGGGGCTATGACCAGGT
>CAYVTP010000039.1:0-16247 GCA_964454615.1 uncultured Acidimicrobiaceae bacterium
GACCCGTTGACCCTCGCCGATAGCAGCGTGTTTCCGGCGGCATCAGCGATCAGGGCAGTGCTGCCTGACAACGCGGCCACGTGATATGGGTTGTTCTGCGGACCAGCTGTGAAGCCATCGATGGCCTCGCATTGCTGGTCCTTCCACATGGGCCCCTCGAATGCATCCGGATCGTTGTCCCTCTCGAACGCCGCCAGGTCGGCGACCATTCGAGCTGAGCCACGAGAGACACGCCACAAGGCGCCGTCTCTTGCCAGGTCGGTGCCGGCGGTGGCGACAAAGGCATTTTCTCGCCCAAAGGCCGTCAGACCGTTGATGGGCGTGTCGGATCCGATCTCTGTCACGTCGCTGACCACACCACCGCGGATCTCTTTGACGGTGAAGTTCTCGCCCACGAGGATGCTCCCATCGCTGGCTGCGGCAATGTCGAACACCGCCGGTCCGAATTCGTACGGCCCTTCGCCGTTGTCGCCAGGCGGTCGCGCCCCGGCGGACGCAATCGTCAACAACACCATCGCTAGAGCCGTCACTAGCGTCACTAGTCGTCGCACTTCTCTTCCTTCCTTTCCTCTCATCCTGCCTTCAAATGACAAGCAGATGAACTGACTCGATCACCTTGGAAGGTAGGGAAGGCCTCTAAACAATCTCTGAACCCTTCAAGAGCTGGTAGCCGTAGGAGGCCGTCGACGAGACGCAGCAGCCTTCACGGAACCGTGCCGGCACCGGTTGCCTGTGCCTCCGACACCGCTGATCGCACACGGTTAGCAATATGAGGCTCCGAATCCTTAACGCCTCAACCGCGCGGCGGGCACGTGAGTTCTGAACTGTTGTCAGCCAGCTCGCTCGAAGACCACACCGTGCCATACGAGATCGCGGTCCTCGAACACGATCTCGAAGCCGGCGTCTCTGGCGGTGTCCAGGATCGCCTTTGGAGAGTGGATGTAGGCACGGAACTCGACCCCCCTAACCCGGTGGTAGGCATTCTCCACGCCAACGACGACGCGGGAGGCGAGCCGGTCCCGGGGGTAGGTGGCGGCGAAGAAGCTGCGGCTGGCAGTCAACCCCGAATTCATCAGCTTCTCCATCTTGGGGTAGCAACAGATCACACGGTTCATGATCACGTCGTCGGCCTCCATCCCTTCCGCAATCTCGGTGAAGTCGCCGAACCGTTGCTCTACACGCCCCTCGAGGCCCTCCCGTCGCAGCAGCTCGTTGGCAACATCCTGGTATCCGGGTGAGAGCTCGACGTTGACAGCGGAGGCTGCTCCCGCCTTCAGCAGTTCCACATGGACCGCGCCGATCCCGCCACCGACCTCGAGCACCCTGTGACCCTCGACACCCCTTTTCTTGAGGTATTCGACCACCCGCCCGGCCATCTTGTTCAAGCCCTTTCTGTCGTAGGCCCTCAAGGTGCGCCTGGCTTCCTTGGGGCCGAAGAGCTGCTCGTATCCGGACGGGTTACAACATTCGGGCATCCCCGAAACGTTATCGCACCCACAGCCACGCAGCACGTCCGCAATCCATCAGGACCTCGCCGAGAGCGTCAGATCAGCTCCGGTAGTCGGAGACCAGCTCGCAGAGCCGCTCGACGGACGCCGGAGTCTGAGGATCTGCCAGCACGATGACATGGTCGACGCCCGCCGCCGCCAGCCGGTGGAACGTTTCCACTTCGGCGGGGAGAGGCTCGAGCTCGTCAGACACTCGTATCGGAAGCCCCCGGGCCCCTTCGAACTGGATGTAGACCTCCGCCGATCGCCAGATCTCCTCGGGCCGCCGCCCCGCCTCCAGGCACCGATCGTCCAGCCAGCTGTGGACCGAGACCAGGTCCTCCGGACGGTTGAGGAACGGCTGGTCACCCCAATGCACGTTCCAGCCGGAGGCGTGGGGGAGCATGATCGACAGCATCCTCGGCCCGAGAGTGCCCGCAACGATGGGTATGTCGAGCGGAGTGGTGGGCTCGGCCTCCCATTCGTCGTCGAGCCAGCGGGTCGGCTGCATGCGGCCGGTGTCGTAGCCGGGCGACCTCAACCGATGAATCGGGGAGAGCCACGTGTCATCGAGCTGGTGAAAGCGTCCTTCATAGTCGAATCTCTCCCCGGCCAGGAGCCGACGAATGATCTCGAACGCCTCCTCGAACCGGCTCACCGGGTGGTCGAAAGGGAGGCCCAGGCGGGGGTACTCGAAGTCACCCGATCCGGCCCCCAGGCCCAGCAGGAGGCGTCCTCCGCTGATCTCGTGGACGGTGGCCGCCTTCCTTGCGAGGATCACCGGGCTCGGGTAGTAGTTGGTGGAGGCCACGATCGGGGCCAGTGCCACCCGCTCGGTCACGGCGGCGAGGCCCGCCAGCACCGTCCAGACATCCCAGGGCCCACCGTAAGGCTCGAAGTGGTGGTCTTCGGACCAGACCGAGTCGAGCCCGCAGCCCTCGGCGACCATCGCCATGTCGCGCACGGTCGACCATTGGACGGGCCCGATCGGGGCGTTGACTTTGACTCCCACCTCCATGATGGCCAGGTCAAGTGGCGAGTTCGATCAGCCCTCCGTGGGCGGCTGTCCGCCGGCCCGCCGACGGTCGGCCGATCGAGCGACCAGCACGGCGACGATTGCGAGCACGACACTTCCCACCATGCCCGCGGTGTCGAGCACGACACCGTCGGAGAAAAGGAGGTTGGCCGCCACTCCACCAATCAAGCCTGCTGCGCCGCCGGTCCCGACCATCCCCGCCAGCGACGAGGTCTTGGCCTTGGTGAAACGGGCTAGCGCGCCCACCGCCAGGCCGAGGGCCAAATAGATCACGATTGCTGTAGCCATGTGTCCTCCTCAAGGATCGGTGGACACATTGTGGTCGGTGGGACATCGCCATCGACGGCAAGTCGAAGGCCCGTCCTACTCTCCCGGGACGCGTCGAACCAAACCTCGAACCGGGGTCGTGGGATGCGCTCGCTCTCTACACCGCCCTACTCGAGGGCGGACGACCGGTCGGTCTAGCGGGAGCGCTCGCGGGCGACGTTGACGTTGAGGCGGCGGCCTCCGTAGTCCTGCCCGTTGAAAGCTTCGATGGCGGCCTGCGCTTCGGCTTCCGACTCCATCTCGACGAAACCGAAGCCACGGGAGCGTCCGGTCTCGCGATCTGATACGACCTGCGCCCTGGTCACCGTGCCATGCTCCCCGAAGAGGGCTTCGAGCTGGTCACTGGTGGTGTTGAACGGCAGGTTTCCTACATAGAGGTTCGTTGACAAGTCTTGCTCCTTCCGAGCTTCATTAGGGCGGTCGCCTGGCGGTACCATAACCGCCGCCGGAGCCTACCCGTGGCCCAAATCGTAGACCACATGCGGTGACGGCTAGCTTGCCCCCATGTCCGACACCCACCCCAAGAGGCCCCACACAGCCTTCGTCCTCGGCGGCGGAGGGCGTTGGGGAGCCGTCGAGGTGGGCATGCTCCAGGCCCTCTACGAGGCCGGCGTCGCCCCTGACATCATCCTCGGGACTTCCATAGGGGCCTTCAACGGATCGGCCGTGGCCCATGACCCGGGTCCGGACGGTCTCAAACGTCTCACCGGGTTCTGGGAGGAGGTATCCCGGTCGGAGGTGTTCAAGAACGGCCTCTTCGAGAAGTTCAAGAACGTCGCCACCTTCAAGCCGGCGATCAACGACACCTCCGACATGGCCAACCTGCTCTCGTCTCTGCACCCTGCGGGCCGTCTGATCGAAGACCTGATGGTCCCATTCCAATGCGTGGCCGCCTCGATCGAGAGAGCCGCCGAGCACTGGTTCACCTCCGGGCCCCTGGTTCCGGCCCTGCTGGCCTCGGCTGCGGTCCCCGCCCTCTTCCCGCCGGTGGAGATAGATGGCGAGCACTTCTTCGACGGGGGACTGGTCAACTCGGTCCCTCTGACGAGGGCAATGGACCTCGGAGCCACCAGGATCTATGTGCTCCAGGTGGGTCGGGTCGAGGCTCCCCTCCGACCGCCGGAGAGACTCCACGAGTCTGCACTCATCTCGTTCGAGATCGCCCGCAGGCACCGGTTCACCACCACCCTCGAACACCTCCCGCAGGGGATCGAGGTCCATCTGCTCCCCTCGGGCAATCCGGTGGCCTTCGACGACCGTCGCCAGCTCCGGTGGAGGGATACCAGCGACACCCAACTGCTCATCGACACCGCACACACGGCCACCGCCGAGTACCTGGCAGCGGCGGGTTGAGACCGCCCCTCAAACCGATCCGAAGAGTCCTCATCGCTCCGGCCTACGTCGCCGCGATCACCATCGGGCTGTTGGCCTTGCCGATCGTGGTCGTTGTCGCCGCTTTCCTGGCCAGATACGTCCCCGGCAAGTGGCGGATCCTCCGGATCGTCTGGTTCCTCTTCCTCTACCTGGTCGTCGATGCGATCGCCGTGGTCCTCCTCTTTGCCTTCTGGATCGCTTCCGGATTCGGATGGAAGATTCGATCCGACTTCTGGCAGGCCACCCACTACCGCCTTCTCCGTTGGCTCCTGCGAAGGATCATCGCCTCGGCCAAGTTCACCTTCAAGATCATCCTGGTCCGGGAGGGCCCGGCTCCGAGGACCGAGGGCCGTCGGCCGATCCTGGTCCTCAGCCGGCACGCCGGCCCGGGAGACTCGATGCTCCTCATGGATGCCCTCGCAAATCGTTACCAACGCAACCCGCGCATAGTCCTCAAGGAGGCACTGCAGTGGGACCCCGCCATCGACATCCTCCTCGACCGCCTCCCCTCGGCCTTCGTCCCCTCGAAGCAGAAGACCGGGGAGCTGCTCGACACCATCCGGGACCTGACCGCCACCATGGACCACGACGACGCCTTCGTAATCTTCCCGGAGGGGGGCAACTACACGGTGAAGCGTCACCTCCGCTCGATCGAGAAGCTGCGTGAGATGGGTCGTCCCGACCTGGCGGAGAGGGCCGCCACACTCCAGAACACACTTCCGCCCAGGTCGACCGGGGTCAAGGCCGCCCTGGCCGCGGCCCCACCCAACTCGGATGTCTTCTTCGTGGGGCATGCCGGCCTGGAGACCTTCGAGACCATCGGCGACATCTGGCGCGGCATGCCCATGGACACAGAGATAGACGTCCGCATATGGCACGTCCCTGCAGAGCGGGTCCCGCCACCGGAGGAGCAGGAGACCTGGCTGTTCGACGTGTGGACCGAGATCGACGCCTGGATCTCCCAGAGCCTCTCCAGAACGGCGGAGCCGTTCGACGATGAGGACGCGTACTAGCCGCTCCCCGGGCAGCTAGCTTCATCCTGTGGCCCGAGCCCAGAAGTCCAACGAGAGGGGACTCCTCAGTCGGATCGCCGGCGGCGCCGGTGAGAGGATGCTCAACGTCGTCGACCCCAATCAGGTGCTGGACCACGTCGACGTGAACGCCCTCCTGGACAGGGTCGACGTCAACCGCCTTCTCGACCGGGTCGATGTCGACGCCCTACTGGAGCGCGCCGACGTCGACGCCCTGATGGAAAGGGTGGATGTCAATGCGTTGGTCAACAGGGCGGGGATCCCCGAGATCGTCAGGGAGAGCACCGGCCACTTGACGGGAAGCGCACTCGACCTCGGCCGCCGGCCTCTCGTCGGCCTCGACCTGATCATCACGCGGGCCTTGAACCGGCTCATAGGGCGCGACCAGTCGGAGTTCCCGGCCGGCCCATCCGAGCTGGTCGAATGGGTCGACCGTCGTGACCCGTCCGCCGTTGGTGTGAAGACCGGCCGCTACGCGGGGCCGTTGACCCGTCTACTGGCTGTCGTCGTCGACGGCTTTGTGATCACCTTCAGCTTCACCCTCATGGTCGGGGTCACCGAATTCGTGCTCAGCCGCTTCGGGGTCCTGTTCCGCGGGGCCGACGTGCCGGGAACGCTCTACGGAGCCCTACTCGGGGCCTGGGGCTTCGTCTACCTGCTGGCGTCCCTGGCGATCGCGGGGAAGACCGTCGGAAAGGCCCTGCTCGGGCTGCGGGTGGTCACAGCCGAAGGCGACCCGGCGCTTCGACAGGGTCAAGCCCTGATCAGGGTGCTCACATACCCCCTCAGCTTCGCCCTCTTCGGGGCCGGGCTGTTGGGCATCGTGTTCGGCCGCCAGCGCAGGGCGTGGCACGACCGGATGGCCGGGACCGCCGTGGTGTACGACTGGGGGAGCCGCACTGCGACCCTCCCCACGCCACTGACCAAGTTCCTCGAGCGCAAGCAGGTGGAGACAGAGGAGGAGTGATCGGGTGCTGGTGATCGGGACCACGGTGCTGGGGGTGGACGACCTTCAGCGGGCCCTCGCCTTCTGGTCAGAGGCCCTCGGCTACAGACCCAGGCGTCCCCCATCCGAGGACTGGGCGATTCTCGACCCTCCCGAGCGCGGGACGGGGGCGTCGCTGGCGCTCATGGTGACCAGGGCCCGGGTCCACCTGCCTCCCCGAATCCACATCGACCTGTATGCCGACGACCAGGAAGCCGAGGTGGAGCGTCTCATCGGGTTGGGGGCCCGGCACATCGACTGGGACCGTTACCCGGAAGGGGCGGACTTCGTGGTCCTGGAGGACACCGAGGGCAACCGTTTCTGTGTCATCGACGCCCCCGGGTGGTTCTCTCCCCAAGGCTGACCTCAGTTGCGGAACCGGGCCGGCGAGACCACCTCCGGATCGAAGCCCGCAGCGGTGAGTTCCGCTGACATCTCCTCTCCGGTGACCAATGCGGCCAGGGCTGTCCCGTAGCCGGGGGCGGTGGCGATCCCTATCCCTCCCAGGCCGACCAGCCAGAAGAAGCCGGGGGCGGTCGGGTCCTCGCCGATCACCATCTCCCGGTCGGGGGCGAAGGTGCGTAGCCCGGTCCACTGTGAGGACACGGTCGAGATGTCGAGTGTGGTCGCCTCGTTGATCCGTTCGACGGCCAGGGCGACGTCCTCCATACGCGGCTTGGGGTCGCCGGGCTCGTCGGGCTCCTCCTCGGCGAGAGAGCACAGGATCTGGGTGCCGTCGGGCTTGAAGTAGAAGCTGTGGTCGGCCTCGACCACCATCGGCCACTTCGAGCAGTCGGCCGAGCCGGGAACCATGAAGGCGGTGCGGCGCCTCGGCTGGAGCCCGATCGCCTCCACGTTGGCCATGGCTGCCACCCGGTCGCCCCATGCTCCAGCAGCATTGATGACGGCACTGCACTCCAAGGTTGACTCTCCTGCCTCGATGGTCCAGCGGTCGCCGCTCCGACGGATCGAAGTGACCGGCGAACCGGTCCGGATCTCGGCACCGTGGCGTCGTGCCATCCTGATGAACGCCTGGTGGAGAGCGGCGACGTCGATGTCCATGGCCTCCGGCTCGTATGCCCCTCCGGCCACCCGCTCGGGTCGGAGCACAGGGACCATCTCGAGCACGGCCTCCTGGGCGATCATCCGGATCTCATAGCCCGGGATGCTGGCCTCGTTCGCCATCGTCTCCAGGGTGGGCAGCCGGTCCTCGTCACCGATCCAGAGGAGGCCACGGTCGGAGAGCAAGGGCCCGTCGGCGACCCCCTCCGGAGGGTCGGCGAGGAACCCCTGGCTCGCCGCCGAGAGCGGTCGGGTCCCCACGCCTCCGTAGTTGACCACATAGACCGCCGCCGACCGTCCCGTGGTGTGATAGGTCAGATTCGACTCTGCCTCCACGATGGTCACCGACCCGTGTGGGGCCAGATGGGCTGCCGCCGAGGCCCCGGCCATGCCCCCGCCGACGACGACGAAGTCGGTCAAGGGTTGATCACCACCCGGCCGAGGGCCCGTCGGTCGGACACCCAGTGCATCGCCTCGACACCTTCTTCCAGGTCGAACCTCCTTTGGATGACGGGTTCCAGCCGTCCGTCCTCGACCATGGTCAGAATGGCCGCCAGGTTCTCCCGGGCCCTGTCTGGCTCCTCGGCGCTGAACCGGCCCCAGAACACCCCGACCAGGCTGTTCCCCTTGAGCAGTGGGAGGTTCATTGGGATGCTGGGGATGGGCCCGGCGGCGAAGCCGACAACCAGGAGTCGCCCCCGCCAGCGGGTCGAACGAAGGGCGGCCTCGGTGACCTCACCGCCGACCGGGTCGTAGACCACGTCGACGCCGGCTCCCGAGGTGACCCGCTTGATCCCCTCCCTCAGGTCCTCCCGGTCGTACCTGATCACGGCGTCAGCGCCCTGGGCCACGACCAGGTCCTCCTTCTCGCCTGATGAGACGGCCGCTATCACGGTGGCTCCGAATGCCTTTCCGATCTGGAGGGCTGCCAGACCCACGCCTCCGGCGGCGCCGAGCACCAGGAGGGTCTCCCCGGCCGCCAGGGCGGCACGGTCGGCGAGAGCGTGGTAGGAGGTCCCGTAGGTGGCCGGGATCACGGCGCCGCTGTCGAAGTCGATGGCGTCGGGCAGCCGGGCTGCCTGTTCGGCGACTATTACTGCCCGTTCGGCCATCGCCCCGTGGGTCACCGTCCCGCAGACCCGGTCGCCTACCGCGAACCGATCATCGTGGGACTCGACCACGGTGCCTGCCAGCTCGTAGCCGGGGGCGAAAGGAGTCTCCGGCCTCATCTGGTAGAGGCCGGAGACGGTCAAGGTGTCGGCGAAGTTGACCGCGACCGAAGCCACCTCGATGAGCAGGGATCCTTCTCCTGGCTCCGGTTCGGGCAGCTCGCCGACCCGAAGTAAGGAGACCCCCTTGAAGTCGTCGCAGACGAGGGCGCGCATCGGCGCCAGGTTACGCCCTCCGCATCCGGGCCGTCTCTGACACAATCGGGTGGTGCCTGTGGAACCGGAACAGTCGAACTTCCAGCTTCCCGACCCTGGTTCCGACGACGGCGATGTCATAGCCGTGGGCGGCGACCTCGATCCGGGAACCCTTCTTCAGGCGTACCGGAAGGGGTTGTTCCCGATGCACCTTCCTGACGGGCACCTGGGTTGGTGGTCCCCCGTGGAGCGGGCCATCCAGCCCTTGGACGGCCTCCGGGTGAGCCGTTCGCTCCGCCAGGCGACCCGGCGGTTCACGGTGACCGTCGACCAGGCCTTCGAAGGCGTTATCGCAGGATGCGCCGATCCCGGTCGGGATGGCATGTGGATCACGCCTGAGATCGTCGACGCGTACACCGAGCTCCACCGGTTTGGCTGGGCCCACTCCTTCGAGGTGTGGGACATGGACGGAGACCTGGTGGGCGGCCTCTACGGGGTGGCGATCGGCGGGCTCTTCGCCGGGGAGTCGATGTTCCACAAGGTCAGCAACGCATCGAAAGTGGCGTTCGTCGACCTGGTCGTGGTCATGAACCAGGGAGGCGGCAGGCTCATAGATGTGCAGTGGCTGACTCCGCATCTGGAGTCCATGGGGGCGGTGGTCATCGGGCGGGATGCCTACCTGAAGCTCCTCGGGCCCGCCCTCGCTGCCGAAGGCCCCTTCCGTTAGTCCCCGCCTCACCTCCTGTGGGTAGAGTCCGGCGGTCGATGGTGCAGCTTTGAGATCTGTCGTGGCGGGAGTCGATCTCACCGTCGTCGGGCGCAGGGTTGCCGACAGGGCCCGCCTGATGGCGGAGGCCCTGGGCGGTCCCCTTCGACTGGTCCATGTCGTGGAACCGGTCGGCGAGGCCCTGATCGATGCCCGCCTCGCCGACTTGATGCGGTCCCACCAGACGCTCGCCGCGGGGGAGCTGGCCGATTGGGTCCGTCAGAGGACCGAGGTCGAGGTGGACCTGGAGGTGCCCAAGGGATCCCCTTCGTGGGAGTTGGTGCGCCGGGCGAAGACCGCAGAGCTGGCCGTCGTCGGCTCGTCGAGCATCGACGCATTCACCGTCGGCCCAACCGCCCGTCGTATAGCCCGGATGGCTTCGAGCCACGTGCTGGTGGTGAGGCGTCAACCCCGGGTCCCGTACCGTCGCGTCGTGGTGGCGGTGGACTTCTCCGACGGCTCCAGGATCGCGGTGGACACGGCACTGGCGTTGTTTCCCCAGGCCGAGGTCAACCTGGTGTTCTCCTTGACATCCCGTTTCGATCCGATCCTGGCCCAGGCGGGGCTGTTCGTGGAGGAGCTCGACGCCGACCGGGCGAGGAGGCTGGCGATGGCACAGGATCGAATGGCAGAGTTCGCCCATCGCTGGGACCGGGTGATGAGGACCAGCGTGGTCGACGGCTCGACTCTGGAGACCATCTCCGAGGTGGTGCGGATGCGCAACGCCGACCTTCTGGTCGTCGGGTCTCGCGGCGCTACGGCAACCAGGATGGTGCTCCTGGGAACGGTCGCCGAGGGGCTCCTCGGAGCAGCTCCATGTGATGTCCTGCTGGCCCGGGTCCCGTCAGCGTTCAGACGCCCGTGAGTGGCTGAAAACCGAGAGCCGGTAGTGTTCCCGTCGCCACCGTCCATGTGAGGTCCGAGGTGCCCCCCAGCGTCCGCAGCGTCTACTACCGGTTGGTTCCCCACGAGCTGAGGGCGATGGTGAAGCGTTGGAGAGACGGGCCCGACGTGCTCCCCGAGTTGGAGGTCGGCGAGGAGCTGGCCGTCGGCAGGAGGTTCGAGGCGGCGGTCGCCGAAGCCTTCAAGGTGGCCGACGACGGTCTCACCCACCCGATGTACCAGACCTGGCTGGACTACGCCCTGGGAACCAACCAACGGGGGGTGGACGTGGCACGACGGGTGGCCAGGTATGTGGCCATCGACGGGAAGCGACACCTCGACATCGGCGCTGCCCACGGGGGCACGGTGGTCGCCTTCGCCAGGGCCGGCGCCCGATCTGTTGGTGTGGAGATCGACCCGAGGGCGCTGAGGCTGGGGAGGGCCAATGTGTCCGACCATCCCGATCTCGACATCCAGCTCTTCCATGGGGACATCCTCGACCCTGCTGTCAGGTCTCCTCTTGGCCAGTTCGACATAATCACCGCCGAGCACGTGATCGAGCACGTGTCGAGTGTCGAGGCCTTCCTCCGGGTGGTTGCTGGGCTACTCACCGACGAGGGGATCTGCCACATGCTCATACCGAACCCCTTCAGCCCTTCTGAGGTTGCCAGCGACGGGCATTACGGCCTCTTCGGCCTCACGTTGCTCGAGCGTGACACCGCCGCCGGTTACTTCCGGATGGTGGGCAACGCGGGGGAGTACGAGGTGGGGGAGTACTGCTTCGACCTGGGCGAGCACGAGGCAATGTTCTGGAAGGCGGGATTGGTCCTCGAGCAGATGAGCCCTCCGGATGGACTCAGCCTCGGGTCAGATGTGAACGCCCTGGTCGGACAGGTGGCGAACCTGCCCAGTGTCTACGCCCACCGACTGGAGACCCGCTCGATTCCCGAGGCGATGCGTTACCCGATCGGGAGAGCCCTCGACGCATACATGGAGGACTTCCGGATCAACCACGAGCGTTACACGAATGCCACGGGTCAGCACCGGAAGTCACTGGCGCGCCAACTGCTGACCAAGTACGGCCAGGAGGCCTGGTACGTGATCGCTTACAAGCCCCTGATCTGAGAGGGTCGGCGTCGATATGGACGTGGCCCTGGTGGGGTTGTGGTCTGTCTGGTGAGGGTTCGCGGTGGCTGAGTTTGGGGGAGAGTCCGAGGGTCACCCAGGCGGGGGTCGAACCGAGGGTCGGAGTCTCCACCGACCATGTTCGGGATGCCGGTATGGCTCGAGATCATGGTGGTGGATTGCGACGTGATGGTGGTACCAGCACACCGTCAGCAGGTTGTCCGGATCTGTCGACCCGCCCCGGCTCCACGGGATGATGTGGTGGACCTGGAGCCGGTTTCTGCTGTCGCATCCGTCGAGGGCGCACCGGTTGTTGTCGCGGTGGATGATCGCCCTTCGGAGGCTAGGTGGGATGGTGCGGCTCCCTCGTCCGTACTTCATGGGAATGCCGTCGTCGGTGCTCACGATCAACTCGGTGTTCGAGTCGCAAAGCAGAGACTCGAGGGCACGACGTCCAACTCCCGGCCCGGCTTCGAGGTAGACGCCGGATTCGCCCATCGACCCGGTGACATCGGCGGCGTCGACGAAAACGCTGACCTTGGTGGGCTCGGGCTGGTCGGAGACGCAGATGACGGCGAGGGCCATCGCCCTCCGCCAGCCCGAGTCTTTGGGTGCCCCGGGGTCGTCGGTGGGCAGGCTGTCGGCCGCAGCCGTCAGAGCCTCGTCGACAAGTGCTCCCGTTGTGCCGTCGAGTCCGCCCCAGATCCGGAACCACGATTGGTCGAGCGACGGCTGGAGGATCAGGAACTGGTCGTCGGAGGTCCTGGCTTCCCTTTCGGTGTCTATACGCTCCCGTCGGGCAGCAACCCTGATCAGGCCGGCGATGTCCAGATGTGTGAACAAGGGGTCGGGGTCGTGGCGGGGGATCACCCTGGCGGCCGCCTCGATGCGGTCGAAGGTGACCGAAGCAGCATGCCCGAACTGTCGCAGGGTGGGTCGCTCGGCCGTCCGGCGCATGGTGCGAACCAGGCTGCGTGCCGTGTCCAGACCGACGTCTGCTCGGGCGGCCACCCACTCGGCGAGGCTCTTGGCGCCGTCTCCGGTGGCCACCTGAGCGCGGTCGAGGACTTCGAGGGCATCCAACTGGATGCTTCTCAACCTTGCGATGTGGAGCTCGGCGTTCATCAGGGTCTGCTCTGCTGCGTCGATCGACATGGCCTCGTCGGGGAGGGTCTCGACCAGCGAACAAATGTTCGATCTCATACTGGCAACATACATGACGGGAGAGACAAAAACAAGAGGTTTGTTAGCGCTATAGATGACTATTTGGCGAGTAGTCACCTGTCCGGTGTCTTGCCGTATCCTTGACCGGCGATGGGCCAACGATGAGCAAGCCCCAGTTCGGTATCAGCGTGGTGCCGTCGTGGCAGGACCAGGACTCGGTGATCGAGCTGGTCGAGACGGCAGACCGGGCAAATCTCGACCTGGTCGGGATCCAAGACCACCCGTACCAGTGGCGCTTCCACGACACCTGGACCCTGATCTCATATCTGGCGGGGAGGACTTCGACCATCCGATTCTTCCCCGATGTGGCCAGCCTTCCCTTGCGACCGCCGGCGATGCTGGCGAAGTCGGTCGCCTCACTGGACCTCTTGACCGGAGGGCGGGTCGAGTTGGGGTTGGGAGCGGGCGCGTTCTGGGAGGCGATCGGGGCGATGGGAGGGGAAGTCCGGACGCCGGGCGAGGCCGTGGACGCCACCGAAGAGGCGATCGACGTCATACGGCTGGTCTGGAGCGGTGAGCGTGGTGTTCGATATGACGGCGACCACTACCGGCTCGACGGTGTCCATACCGGGCCCCGCCCAGCCCACGACACGGAGATATGGGTGGGGGCTCGGGGACCGAGGATGATGAACCTGATCGGTAGGAAGGCCGACGGGTGGGTTCCGTCGTCGTCGTGGGCTGTTCCGGCAGACATCCCGTCGTACATCGAGCAGATCCATGATGCAGCGGTCGCGGAGGGTCGAAGCACGGAGGAGATCAGGGTCGTCTACAACGTGATGGGGTCGATCACCCCTGAGGCGGACGAGGGTTTCGTGGGCCCGCCGTCGAAGTGGATCGAGCGTTTGGCGGAAGCAGGGGAGAAGGGAGTTGACACTTTCATCTTCTGGCCCGACGGAGAGAGCAAGGTCGGCCAGGTGGAGGCCTTCGCCGACGAGGTGATGCCCGAGGTCCGGGCGGCGCTCGCCTGATCCGGGTTACCGTGCCCGACCGCCCCCAAGTAGTCTGGTGTCCCCGGGGCCCGTAGCTCAACCTGGTCAGAGCAGCGGACTCATAATCCGTCGGTTGCAGGTTCAAATCCTGCCGGGCCCACAAACCCCTGAGTCCGCAACTTGAGTCCGCTTGCGGACTCACAGTGATCTCATGATGGCTGTCGCGCCTTAACCCACCGGGTCGAAGATGGAACCTGACGGCCTGCCGGGGTCGGCAGGGCATACACTGACCGTCAACAGTCGTGTACATGATCCTCTACCTCCCTGAGGGTGCCGAGCCTGAGATCTTCGGGCCGTATTCAGCGTTCCAGCCGGCCCTCAACATGTTGCGTGGAATAGCCGGTGCCGTGGGGCACACCCTTGCTGCGCCGCCATCGGGACTGATGGCCAACGTCGACGTCATGATCGACGGTGAGCGTCACCGTTACCAATTGCTCAAGGTGGGGTCGACATCCCAGCTCGAGATCCACGCGTCGGTCATCAAGGAGCTCCGAGAGACATCAGTCGTGGAGCTGGGCGATGAGGACGACCTGTCACCGCCAGGACGATTCTCGAGTTACTGACGGTCACACCAGCAGTCGTCGCCCTGGGGGTCCAAGGAAGGTGTGCAGCCACTCTCAGAACGCGAAGAAAAGGGACCTTTGACCCTGGACCGAGGTGCGCGAAATCGGTATGGTGGCGGATGAAGAGCCCGAGATGCGGGATACGGGAACCAGGTGCCTGCCTGGTTGAGATCGAAGCCGTAGGAGTTTCGAGACCGTTGAACCTGATCCGGTTTACACCGGCGTAGGAAGATCGCATAGCGGGCTCTTCACTTTGTCCAGGCCATCTCGTCGCCCACGTTCTCATCCCCGAAGGTATCTTGACCGGTGATGTCCGATCTGATCGAACGGATACGTGACTCGGTCATCGGGAGCGACACCGCCTTCGAGACCCCCTTTGGAGTCCGCCGGGTCACCTACGCCGACTACACCGCCTCGGGCCGGTCGCTCGGGTTCATCGAGGACTACATACGGGACAGTGTCCTCCCGCTCTACGCCAACACCCATACCGTCACCTCGGGCACCGGTCGGCAGACCACCAGTTTCCGCGAGGAGGCTCGTGACACCATCCGCCGCTGCGTTGGAGCGACCTCCGAAGAGCACGCCGTGATCTTCGCCGGCTCCGGGGCGACCGGGGCGATCGACCGGCTGGTGGCGGTCCTCGGCCTGCGGCTCCCAGCAGCCCTCGACGACCGGTACCGGGTCTCCAAGCACATACCCGAGGAGGAGAGGCCGGTGATATTCGTCGGCCCATACGAGCACCACTCAAATGAGGTCGCCTGGCGGGAGACCATCGCCGACGTGGTCGAGATCGAAGAGGACGCCGACGGCCACATCGACCTGGAGGACCTGGAGCGCCGCCTGGTCGAGTACGCCCTCCGGCCACTCCGCATCGGTACGTTCTCGGCGGCATCCAACGTGACCGGCATCATCTCGGACACCTCGGCGATCTCCACCATGCTTCACCGCCACGGAGCACTCGTGTTCTGGGACTTCGCCGCCTCGGCGCCCTACGTGGGCATAGAGATGAGGTCGCCGGCGACCCATGGCGACGACTACAAGGACGCGGTCTTCATCTCGCCCCACAAGTTCATCGGCGGCCCGGGGACTCCCGGTGTCCTGGTGGTGCGACGCGACCTGCTGACCAACCGTGTGCCGGCGGTCCCGGGGGGCGGGACCGTCTCATACGTGACCGGAGACCGCCACCTCTACCTCTCGGATCCGGAGCATCGTGAGGAGGGCGGGACCCCGGCCATCGTCGAGTCGATCAGGGCGGGCCTGGTCTTCGCCTTGAAGGAGCAGGTGGGTACCGAACTGATCCGTGCCCGGGAGCATGACTTCATCCGAAGGGCGATCGCCTCCTGGGGAGAGAACCCGAACATCCGGATCCTCGGCAACCCCGACGCCGACAGGCTCTCCATCGTCTCTTTCCTGGTCAGGGCCCCCCGTCACCTCGGTGAGGGCCGCTACCTGCACCACAACTACGTGGTGGCCCTGCTCAACGACCTGTTCGGGATACAGGTCCGCGGCGGGTGCTCATGCGCCGGCCCCTACGGCCACCGTCTCCTCGGCATCGACGACGACACCAGCAGGAGACTGGAAGGCGAGGTCCTCTCCGGCTGCGAGCTGATCAAGCCGGGTTGGGTGAGGATCAACTTCAACTACTTCATATCGGAAGAGGAGTTCGAGTTCCTCCTCCATGCGGTCCACCTGGTGGCCGACCACGGCTGGAAGATGATGCCCGAGTACGAGTACGGGGTGGGGACCGGCGTCTGGCGTCACCGGGACCAGAAGGCGACCAGTGAGGCGCGTCTGAGCGACTTCTTCGAAGGAGTGGGATCGCCACGTCTCACGGAGCCCCTCGAACGGCTGCCGTCCTATCTGGAGCAGGCACGAGACATCTTCGAGTCGGCCACGGTGGCGAGCTTGCCGTGCGACGCGCTGCCTCCGGGGTCGGAGAGCCTGCGGTGGTTCCCGGTGCCGGCAGAGGTGGGTTGAGCTAGCCGTCCAGCTTGAGCTGGGCGAAACGCTCGATGTTCCTCACCTGGTTGCC
>CAYVTP010000040.1:0-16060 GCA_964454615.1 uncultured Acidimicrobiaceae bacterium
GTGGCCTGGCTGGCGTCGCCGAACATCGGCAGGACGCTCGGGTCGAAGCCCGGCACACCCAGCCGAGGCCGACCTCGGCCCAGCCGGTCGGGTCCGAATCGGGAAGGGGCCAGTCGCGCACGTCAGCGAAGTCGGGCTCCGGCGCCGCACCCTGGCCCGCCAACACCCGCACCTTGCTCGGGATGTATTCCGCCGACTCCCGGCTGAAGGAGAGCTCCGACAATGCGTCCCGTAGCTCGAGAAAGGCCCTGATCCTGGTTGATAGAGGGCCCTCGACCGCCCCCGGGGCGTACGCCGAGAACCTGTGGGCTCCGTTGATGTCCCAGTAAGTGAAGACCTCGGTGTTGGCATCGGCGATGACATCGGACCCGGTGGCATCGTGTTCGTCGGTCAAGCCGGGGAGACCGATCCGGTCGATCAGGGAGCGCAGCTGGCGGACTTCCAGGTTGGTGAGGTTCACCATGAAGTACCCCGTGAGCAGGGGGCCAGGGTAGATGGCGATGGTTGGGCCTTCGGAGATGAGGCGACCATCTGTGGTCAGCGTGTAGACCGGTCCCCGGCGAAGTTCCCAGTCGACGGGTGCGAAACCCCCTTCGAGGTGGTACTGGAGCAGAACTCCATCGGGGCCACCCGGCTCAGGGCCTGTGGTCGAGCACGAGACCACCAGGAGAGACGCCGCCACCGAGACGACGAGAGGCACTCTTCTCATGGCCGGTTAGACGAGGGCCGGGCCCTCCCCGGTTCCGCGCTCCCACGACCAAAGGGCGTCGTCGAGAGTGCTCATCGCCTGGTCCAGCTCACCTATCGTGGTCACCAGCGGCGGGATGAACCGGATCACATTCCCCCTGGACCCACAGGAGATGATCACCATGTTGTTCTCCCGCGCCCGGGCCTGGACATGCTTGAAGGCGGAGGGAGCAGGCACCCTGGTCTTGCGGTCCTCCACCAACTCGACGCCGATCATCAGACCGATGCCTCGCACGTCCCCGATGGTCGGGTGGCGACCCGCCATCTCGCCGAAGACCTCGAAAGCCCTCTCGCTCAAGGTGCGGGCATGGGGGAGGAGGGGGCCCATCGCTTCTATGACCGCCACCGCGGCCGCCGTCGACACCGGATTCCCTCCGAAAGTGGTCCCGTGTGCTCCCGGGGGCCAGGCATCCATGAGGTCCGCGGCCGCACCGTAGGCCGACAGGGGCAAGCCGTTGGCGATTCCCTTCCCGATGGCGATCACGTCGGGCTTCGCCTGGTAGTGGTCGGCTGCGAACCAGGATGCGGTTCGTCCCATGCCGGACTGGACCTCGTCGTAGATGAGAAGGATGCCGTGTTCGTCGGCCAGCGACCGAAGTGCGGACAGGAAGGCGGGTGGGGCCGGGTAGTAGCCGCCTTCTCCCTGAACCGGCTCGATCAGGAAGCAGGCGATGTTGCCCGGTGACACCACATACTCGAACAAGGCTTCGATCTCGCGGAGACAAAGGGCTACCGCCTCTTCTGCGGTCATCCCCCAGGCATACGCGTGGGGGAAGGGAACCACGAACGTCGACCCCAGGACGGGGTGATAGCCATCCCGGTACCTGGCCTTGGACGTGGTGTAGCTGACCGAGCCCATGGTGCGACCGTGGAACCCGCCGCGGAAGGTGACGACGCCCTGGCGACCGGTCACGTACTTGGCCAGTTTCACGGAAGCCTCCACCGCCTCGGCACCGGAGTTGGCGAATCCGAACCGGTCGATGGTGGGAGGGGTGATCTCCTTGAGCGCCTCAGCCGCCTCCACGAGGGGGTCATAGCGGAAGATGGCGCCGGAATGGACGAACCGGTCCATCTGCTCCTTGGCTGCCGCGATCACTTCAGGATGGTTGTGGCCCAGGTTGACCACAGCGGTGCCGCATGCGAAGTCGGCCCAGCGATTTCCGTCGACATCGGTCACCCACAGCCCCTCGGCGGAGACCGCGTGGATGGTGGTCCCGAAATTGATCACCTGGGCAATCGACTCGGAGTGACGGCTGATCAGGTCGCCCATCGACGGGATGCTAACCAACGAGAGGGAGCACCCTTCCGGGAAGTCTCGTCCGGCCCCGGTTGCGATGATCATCCCGTCTGGCTGCGATGGCCGGCCGCCGATCTCTCCGGCAAGGGCTCTTTGCGCATGCCCGCGCTACCGTGCCCCGCCATGTTCGGCTGGCGGGATTCCCTGAGAGGCGTGGTCGATGCGCTCCCGAAGGCCGAGCTCCATGTCCATATCGAGGGAACACTGGAGCCCGAGATGATGTTCTCCCTGGCCCGTCGCAACAGGGTCGATCTCCCCTACGCCACAGTCGATGACGTGAAGGAGGCATACCGCTTCACCAACCTCCAGTCGTTTCTCGACATCTACTACCGGGGAGCAGAGGTCCTCCGGACCACCTACGACTTCTACGAGCTGATGACGGCATATCTGGAGAGGGCGGTCGCCGACGGGGTCCGTCGAGCCGAGATCTTCTTCGACCCGCAAACCCACACCGAGAGAGGTATCGGCTTCCCGGTGTTCATGGCCGGGTTCAACGACGCGCTCGCCGATGCCAGGTCGCGGCTCGGAGTGAGTGGGGCCCTCATCATGTGTTTCGTCAGGCACCTTGGCGGCGACGCGGCCCTCGCGACGATGCGTGAGGCCGAGCCCCACTTGGAGGGGGTGATAGGAGTCGGGCTCGACTCTTCGGAGGTCGGATATCCGCCCGAGCTCTTCGAGGGAGCTTTCACAATGGCCCGGACGCTGGGACTGAGGGCAGTGGCCCATGCCGGGGAGGAGGGGCCCCCTGAGTACATCGCCGGGGCCCTCGACATCCTTGGGGCGGAGAGGATCGATCACGGTGTCCGGTGTCTCGAAGACCCGGACCTGACCGCCCGGCTGGTCGCCGAGCAGATTCCCCTCACCGTCTGCCCGTGGTCCAATGTGGCCCTCCGGGTTGTTCCCTCCCTCGAGGAGCATCCCCTGCCGGTGATGATGGATGAGGGGCTGCTGGTGAGTGTCAACTCCGATGATCCCGCCTACTTCGGCGGCTATGTGGGGGACAACTATCGGGACCTGGTCGACGCCCTCGACTTCGGCTGGGACCGGCTGGCCGGGCTGGCCAGGAACTCGATCACTTCATCCTTCCTGGGGAACGAGGAGAAGGCCGGGCTGGTCGAAGAGATCGACTCGCTACTGGCGGGACAAGAGGGCTAGCTGCCGCGACTGTGCGACGAGGTTGTCGTCGACATTCCAGAGCTCCCCGTCCTCGTCGAGCCAGCCTTCTGTTATGAACCTGGTGGTCAGCTTGCACTTGAGCCACTGGTGGGGGCCGGGATCGCGGACATGGACGGTCAGGTCCACCGTGGGCGTCCATCCGATGGGCAGGCCCGAGTTGAAGACCGCAGGGGGGAAGGCATCGGATCCCACCACCATCCCGTAGGGGTCGATCGGCTCGGCGTGGCGGAGCCGGAACCATCCCCGCATCAGAGGCGACCTCCTGTTGGTCTTCCCGAAGTAGCCGAGGTCGTCAGGGTGGAGGTGGCACTCGACCTGGCCGGCGAACGGAGGCGGGAGGGGGGAGTCGCTGCTGGGGACCAGTAGAACGCACTCGTCGACCGGCGGGAGCTCCGGGGGATCGGAGTCGATGAGAATGGGAGGTTTGTGATGCTCCTCCGAGGCCAATGCGAAGGAGGCCGATGCCGTGAGCAGGGGGCGTCCATCCGAGCTCATCCTGGCCTGGAGTGTCGACACAGAGCGACCCGACTTCAGATGCTCCACCTCGATGCGCAGCGGTCCCGCCGAGGTCGGGTTGATGAAGCGGCCGGACACCGAGACCAGGTCGCGGCCTTCGACCTCGCGACCCATCGCCCTGGCTGCAATGGCTAGGAGGTATCCGCCATTGGCCACCCCGAAGATGTCCCAATCGGGAAAGGCCTCGCCCGTGTACAGCCCCGGAGCGACCTGCTCCACCTGTGATGCCTCGAGAAAGCTCAACGCAGGTCCACGACTCCGCTTTCGTCGATCTCGCCGATGATCGCCGCCGGCAAGCCCTGTCCGATGATCCCGTCGGTGCTCGCCGGGTCGACGATCACGCAGAAGCCGATCCCCATGTTGAAGGTGCTGAACATGTCCTCCCGGGAGACTCCCCGCTCTGCGATCAGCTCGAACATCGGGGGCGGCTCCCACGACCCGACGTCGAGGCGTGCCCCGAGGCCGTCCGGCAGGGCCCTGGGGAGGTTCCCGGGTATGCCTCCGCCTGTGATGTGGGCCCCGGCACGCACCCCACCCAAGGCGACCGCGGAGAGGACCGTGGGGGTATAGAGAACGGATGGCTCCAGGAAGAGCTCGATGTGGTCGTCCAGGTCGGCTTCGAACAACCGCCTGATCAGCGAGAAGCCGTTGGACCTCAGATTGGGGGAGAGGAGACCGACAACCACGTCACCGGCGCGGACCCGATGGGGCCCGAGCCGGTCGGACTCCTCGACGATGCCCAGTGCGGTGGCTGCCAGGTCGACCGCATCGGCGGCCATGACACCGGGGTGTTCAGCCGTCTCGCCACCGATGAGGGCTGCGCCGACGTCCCGGCAGGCACGGGAGATGGATGCCACGATGGAGGTGTCCCGCTCCTCGTCGAGGGCACCCACCGCCATGTAGTCGACCAGAGCGATCGGCCTGGCGCCGGCGGTCACCAGGTCGTCGACACACATCGCCACCAGGTCGTATCCGACGCCGTCCCACATCCCCGATCGGCGGGCCAATTCGAGCTTGGTGCCGACGCCGTCGGTGGTCATCATCAGGATCGGGGACCGGTATCCGGAAGGGACCCGGACCCCGGCGGCGAAACCGCCGAAACTACCCACTACATCGGGGCCCCAGGTCGCGGTGACCAGCGGGTCGATCGCCGAGACGTGTCGATCTGCCCCCTCGAGGTCTACCCCGGCCTGGCGGTAGGAGGTCATGACCGTTCCAGTTGGAACTTGTCGGCGTCAGCCGGCCGCTCGGCGGGGTATTCACCGGACAGGCAGGCGGTGCAGAAGCCGGCGTCGGCCACTCCGGTCGCTTCCAGCAGCCCCGCCAGAGAGAGGTAGCCGAGGGTGTCGGTCCCAAGGTGGCGGCCGATGTCCTCTATGTCCATGTGAGCGGCCAGCAGGGTGGAGGCGTCGGAGGTGTCCATCCCGTAGAAGCACGGCCATCGGTAGGGGGGCGAAGAGATGCGAAGGTGGACCTCCTCGGCCCCGGCGTCGCGGACCATCGCCACCAACTGCTTGGTCGTCGAGCCGCGGACGATGGAGTCGTCCACCAGGACCACCCTCTTGCCCTGGAGGCTCTCCGGGATGGGGTTCAGCTTCAGCTTGATGCCCTGGTCGCGCAGCATCTGTGAGGGCTCGATGAAGGTTCGGCCCACATATCGGTTTTTCACCAAGCCGTCCTCGTATGGGATGCCGCTGGCCGCGGCGAAGCCCTGGGCGGCGGGGATGCCGGACTCGGGGACGGGCACCACCACATCGGCCTCGGCCGGATGCTCCGCGGCGAGGGTTCTCCCCATCTCGTGGCGGGCGCCGTGGATGCTTCGCCCGTACATGTGCGAGTCCGGGCGGGCGAAGTAGACGAACTCGAACAGGCAGAGGCCCGGCTTCACCTCTTGGAACGGGTAGTAGCTCTTCAGGCCGTTGGCGTCGATCACCACCATCTCCCCGGCCGCCACCTCCCGGACGAACTTCGCCCCGACCAGGTCGATAGCTGCCGATTCGGAGGCCATCACCCAGCCCCCGTCAGGCAGGGTGCCGAGGCACAGGGGCCTGAATCCGTTCGGGTCGCGCAGGCCAACGATCCGGCCCTGGTCCATGAGCACCAGGGAAAAGGCGCCCTTCCACGTCGGTGCCACCTTCATCAGGGCCAGCTCCAGTCCTCGGGCGTCGGACCGCTCGTCGTCGATGGCCCGAGCCAGGCCTTCGGCCATCAGATCGGAGTCGGTGGTGGCCCCGCTGACACCCAGCTCGGCGGCCAGCTCGCCGGTGTTGGTGAGGTTTCCGTTGTGGCCGAGGGCGACGCTGGTGGAGCCGATCTGGCGATGGGCAGGCTGGGCGTTGGCCCACACGTTCGAGCCCATGGTCGAGTAGCGGGTGTGGCCTATCCCGAGGTGGCCGTCGAGCCCGGCCAGCGCCGACTCGTCGAACACCTGTGCCACCAACCCCAAATCCTTGAAGACGGTGAGGGTCTCGCCATCGGAGGTGGCGACGCCGGCGGACTCCTGACCGCGGTGCTGCAGGGCGAACAAGCCGAAGTAGATGAGGTGGGACACCCTCTCGGTGGTCGAGTAGGCGGCAAAGACCCCACAGGCCTCACCCGGCTTCTCGATGCTCACCTGCACCATCGTAGATGCCCCGCCATCCATCGTTCTGTGAAGATCTGTGTCGGGCCCCTCGCCAAAGATCTTCACAGAACGGGAATATGGGGGTCGTTCAGTCACCGAGAGTGATCCCCAGGTTACGGGCGGTGTGGAACCAGGCGTGGTCGAGGGAGATGGTGCGTGCCGGTCCTGCCACTTCTGCCAGGGGCACGGCCTCGGCGCGTTCACCTCGGGAGGCGACCATCACGCCGTGCACACCCTCGGCGACATAGTCGGCGCATGCCGAGCCGAGGCGGGTGGCGAGGAGCCGATCCCCGGCCGAAGGGGTTCCCCCCCGCTGGACGTGCCCGAGGATGGTGACTCGTGACTCGAGACCCGTCATCTGGGCAAGCTTGGCGGCCAGCGCCGGGGTGCCTCCGAACTTGGTGCGGTCCAGCTCCTTGATCTCGAGGCGGAGGTGCTCGCGCTCCTCGCCCTCGGCAGCGTCTTTCCGGGCCTTGAGAGCTGCCCGGGCCTCGGCGTCCTGCTTGGAGATGGCACCCTCGGCG
Source organism: uncultured Acidimicrobiaceae bacterium (assembly GCA_964454615.1). Lineage (GTDB taxonomy): Bacteria > Actinomycetota > Acidimicrobiia > Spongiisociales > ZC4RG35 > ZC4RG35. The sequence continues at coordinate 6,884 of CAYVTP010000040.1, forward strand.
ACGGCCACGATCGAGAACGAGCTGCCAGCGGCGCGTCGCGCCGAGATCGAAGACGCCACCGCCTCGACGTCATAGGGGATCTCGGGGACGAGGATGACGTCGGCCCCGCCTGCAATCCCTGCGCCGAGGGCCAGCCAGCCGGCGGTGTGGCCCATCAGCTCGACGATCATGATGCGGTGATGGCTGTGGGCCGTCGAGTGGAGCCGGTCGATGGCCTCGGTGGCTATGCCCAGGGCAGTGTCGAATCCGAAAGTGGTGTCGGTGCCGTTGACATCGTTGTCGATGGTCTTCGGGACGAGAAGGATCGGCGCTCCTGCGTCGACCAGCCTGATGGCGTTGCGGGCGGTGCCGTCGCCTCCAAGGCACACCAGCGCCTCGAGTCGGTGGTCGTTGATGACATCCCGCATCACCGATGTCATGTCCAGGGTCCGGCCGTCGCCCATGTCGACGGCGTGGATCTTCACCCTGCTGGTACCGAGGACGGTCCCTCCCCGTGTCAGGATGCCGGAGAGGTCGTCGTCATCCAATCGCGAGAATCGGTTCTGCAGCAGTCCAAGGAAGCCGTCGTGAAAGCCGATTACATGCATCCCGTGGGCCCTGATTGCGGACTTGCCAACGGCACGGATGGCGGCGTTCAGTCCGGGACTATCTCCACCGGCGGTGAGGATCCCGACGGTTCTGGTCACGGGTCGATGGTACCGACATCGGCGGGATGCACCAGCGGGACCTGAGCAGCGCCGCTGACCGCTCGGTCGATCACTTCGCCAGGGCGGCGTCGATCGCCCCGTGCCATCGACTGGAAGCCTCGGCGAGTGACACCGAGGAGTTTCCGAGGACGATCGAGTCTCCTCCCATCCGTCCGATGCGACGGGCGTGCCCGCCCGGAACCGCACCGGATCGGAGGACCGCCACGGCCCTGTGGGGGTCCTCGCAGAAGAGATCCTCCACTCCGCCCACCTCGACCACCGCTCCGACTCCGGAAGCGATGCATATCTCGGCGATGGCCACTGCCAGGCCGCCGGAGGAGATGTCGTGCAGGGCGACGGCGGTGTGTGCCAACCCGATCACGGTCTCGATCACCTCGATCGCCAGCTTCGGGTCGGGCCGAGTGGGCAGTCCCCCGAGATGTCCATGGAGACGCTGCAGTTGTGATCCGGACAGGTCACCTGTCGATTCGGGGCCGATCAGCCAGATCTCCATGCCTTCCCGGGCCCGGGAGAGGCGCGGGGGATCTGCCGGCATGGGGTCGGCGAGCCCGAGGAGCCCGACCACCGGGGTGGGGTGGATGTCGCGTCCGTCGGTCTCGTTGTAGAAGGACACGTTGCCTCCGACCACCGGGATCCCCAGCGCCTCGCACGCCTCGGATATTCCCTCGACGGCCTCCTTGAACTGCCACATGACCTCCGGCTTCTCCGGATTCCCGAAGTTGAGGTTGTCGACCAGGGCCAGGGGACGGGCACCGGTGACCGCCACGTTCAACGCAGCCTCGTACACCAGGCGGGCCGAACCCCCTCCCGGGTCGAGGAAGCACATCCGGCCGTTCCCATCGGTGGACACCGCCAGGCCTTTGTCCGTTCCCTTCACGCGGAGGAGGGTGCCGTCGGCGCCGGGCGGCACCACGGTGCTCAGGAAGAGCATGTGGTCGTACTGTTCATGGATCCAGGCTGACGAACCCACTCCCGGATCGCCGAGCAGATCGAGGAGCGCCTCTCCCGGCTCGGTGCCCGATGGGTCGAACCTGTCCGCCTGGATGGAGTCGAGCCATGCCGGCCGTGATGCCGGACGGTCGTAGAGTGGCGCGTCGTCCGACAGTGAGGCAGCCGGCACCTCGGCCACGATCGATCCCTGGTAACGGACGCTGAGGGTGTCCCCCTCCTTCACCTCTCCCACCACCGAAGCCTCGATCTCCCAGCGCCGGGCCACGTCGAGCACCTCAACCACCAGGTCGGGGTGCACGAAGGCCATCATCCGCTCCTGAGACTCCGACATGAGCAGTTCGGATGCTGTCATGCCGCCTTCCCGCACGTGCACCGAGTCCAAGTCGACCTCGATGCCGACTCCGGCCCGCCCGGCCGGCTCCGACACCGCGCATGAGAGCCCGGCTGCCCCCAGGTCCTGAACTCCCACTACCAGATCCCGACGGTAGAGCTCGAGACAGGCCTCGATCAGCTTCTTCTCCTCGAACGGATCGCCGACCTGCACGCTCGGTCGCTTGTCGGCTGCCGCATCGTCGAACGATGCCGAGGCCAGGACCGACGCCCCGCCTATCCCGTCGCGGCCGGTCGCATTGCCCAGCAGCACAGCCAACGTTCCCGGGGGACCGGCGGTACCCAGCACCAGCTGCTCCCTTTGGAGCAATCCCAGGCACATGACATTGACCAGCGGGTTTCCGGAGTAGCTGTCGTCGAACTCGACCTCTCCTCCAACGGTGGGGACTCCCACAGCGTTGCCGTATCCGGCTATCCCGGAGACCACACCAGAGAAGAGGTAACGGTTGCGGGCCTCGTCGAGGGGGCCGAACCTGATCTGGTCCCACAACGCAACGGGTCGGGCGCCCATGGTGAACACGTCGCGCAGGATCCCACCGACGCCGGTCGCCGCCCCCTGATAGGGCTCGACGAAAGAGGGGTGGTTGTGGCTCTCGATGCGGATGGCTGCCAGCCAGCCGTCGCCGATGTCGACCACTCCGGCGTTCTCGCCGGGCCCGACCACCACCCAAGGCGCTTCGGTCGGGAAGCGGCGCAGATGGAGGCGCGACGACTTGTAGGAGCAGTGCTCCGACCACATCACCGAGTACATGGCGAGCTCGGCGAGGCGGGGCTCCCGTCCAAGGATCTCGACGACCCGCCGGTACTCGTCGTCGGTCATCCCCAGTTGGCGGTGGGTCGGTTCGGCAAGCGCGGTCATGCCGGGACCAGTGATTCGGCGAACCCCTCGAGTAGCACCAGGCCGTCGGTCGATCCGAGAAGGGTGTCACTCGCCCGTTCCGGGTGGGGCATGATCCCGACGACGTTGCCGGCCCCGTTGGCAACGGCCGCGGCGCGGTCCTGGGAGCCGTTGGGGTCCTCGACGTATCGGATTGCCACCCGGCCGGTCTTCGACGGGTCGACCCAGTTCCCCTCATAGGAGTTGAGGGGGAGGCGGAGCCTCTGTCCTGGTGACGCTTTACGGGTGAGGACCGTCGAGGTGTCCACCACCTCGACCTCCACATAGCGGCAGATGAAGGCGAGGTCCCGGTTGGCGATCAAGGCACCGGCGAGCAGGCCCGCCTCACACAGGATCTGGAAGCCGTTGCAGACGCCCAACACGGGCCGGCCGGCTGCGGCCAGTGCGGCCACTTCGGCCATGATCGGCGACAAGCGCGCTATCGCCCCGGTGCGTAGCGCGTCGCCATGGGCGAACCCCCCGGGAAGGACGACCCCGTCGAATCCGGACAGATCGGTGTCGCGGTGCCACACCAGCTCGGCATCGCATCCGACCGCGGCTAGTGCCCCCATGACATCGTGCTCGCAGTTGCTCCCCGGGAAGACGACAACTGCCGCCCTCATCCTTCCACCTCGATGTGGTAATCCTCCATCACCGGGTTGGCCAGCAGGCGACGACACATGTCGTCGACCCGCCCTCGGACGACATCGAGATCGTCTCCCTCGACCTCGAGTGTGATCACCCGGTTCATCCTGACATCGGCCACCTCGGTGAAGTCGAGGTCGTGGAGCGCCCGCCGCACCGTGGTTCCTTCTGGGTCGGCGATCTCGGGACGCCGCAGGATGGTGACCGTGATCCTCATCGGCCCAGGTAGTCGTCGAAGGCGGTGCCGGTGATCCTCTCGTACGCCTCCACGTAGCGCGCCCGCGTCCCGGCGACGATCTCGTCGGGAAGGTCGGGAGGGGGCGGGCTCTTGTCCCAGTCCTGGGTGTCGAGCCACTCGCGGACGTACTGCTTGTCGAAGGACGGCACGTCCTGGCCAGGGACCCATCGGTCGGCAGGCCAGTATCGGGAGGAGTCGGGGGTGAGGACCTCGTCGATGAGGAGCAGCTCGTCCCCGACGAAGCCGAACTCGAACTTGGTGTCGGCCAGTATCACGCCCTTCGAAGCTGCGTAGTCCGACGCCCTTCGGTAGATGTCGATGGATCGGCTTTTGAGCTCCTCATAGAGGTCGTCGCCCAAGATCTCCCGGGTCCTGGACTCGGTGATGTTCTCGTCGTGGCCGGTGGCCTCCTTGGTGGCCGGGGTGAAGATCGGCTCGGGAAGCCGGTCTGCGAGGCGCAGCCCCGGGGGCAGGTGCTCTGTGGTGGGCCCACCGCCATCGCGATACTCCCTCCACGACGACCCGTAGAGGTATCCCCGGACCACGCACTCCACGGGCACCACATCGGCCCGCCGGACCACCATCGCCCGTCCCCTCAGGTACTCGAAATCGCTGTCGGTGAGGCCTTCGACCGGCGTCAGGTCGGTGCTCACCAGGTGATTCGGCGTGTCCAGGTAGTAAAAGAAGTGGAGGCTCAGCCCTGTCAGGACCCGCCCCTTGTCGGGGATGTCCTGGTTGAGGATGACGTCGAAAGCGGAGATCCGGTCGGTGGCCACGAACAACAGGTGCTCGTCGTCGACTTGGTAGATCTCCCTGACCTTGCCTGATGCGATATGGGGTAGTGCCAGCACGCGGGGGCAGGGTAGTCCCTCCGAGAAAGTGACCATTTGCCCTCGCATGTAGACCTCCTGGTTTGGCAGGATGTAGGAAACTCAGAAAGGTTGGTTCTTCCGATGAGGATCAGAGAGCTGATGACCACCGATGTCGAGACCATTGGCCCGGATGAGCCGCTGAAGGAGGCGGCCCGGCGGATGGTGCAGCACGGGATTGGCGGGCTCCCGGTTGTGGATGACGAGGGGGCCCTCGTAGGCATCATCACCGAGTCCGACTTCGTGGATGCCGAGGCAGGCAGGCGGTCGAATCGTCGGGCCAAACTGCTCCGGTTCTTCGACCGGCCCGAGGAGTTCCCGGACCGTGAGCGATCAGTCTCCGACGTGATGACACCAGTAGTTCATACCGTGGCCCCAGACTCCGACCACACCGAAGCGGCGAGGCTCATGCAGTCGAAGGGGGTCAAGCGACTCCCCGTTGTGGACAGCGGTCGGGTCGTCGGAGTGGTCTCACGGGCCGACCTGATGCGTTCATTCACCCGTTCCGACGAGGCCATCCTCGAAGAGATCCAGGACCATGTGATCCGCAAAGTCCTTTGGATAGACCCGTCGAAGGTCCAGGTGACCTCTTCGGACGGTGACGTGACACTCGCGGGTCGCCTCGAGACCAAGTCCGACGCCGACCTGATGATCGAATTGGTCAGGCGACTCGACGGTGTCGCCTCCGTTTCCAGCTCCCTTGCCTGGGAGGTGGACAACACCAGGGAGGACATGACCGGCCGGCCGCATGGCCGGGGCCCGCGTCCTAACTGGTAGCCGCCGGTAGGCTCCTTCGGAGCCATAGGCTGGTGTGGTTTTTGATCAAATACGCCGTCTTCCATCCGATTCGAACCGTGGTGATCATCGTCGCCGGGGTCATGCTGGGCATCGCCGGGTTCTACGCCTTGCAGATCCAGAGGACCTTCGATGCAGTTGCAAGCGAGCAGTTCGATCCAGTGTCCGCCCGGTTTGCCATTGGAGAGACTCCCGAGGGGCCCGAGGACGATCTCGCTTTTGGAGCCTTGGGCGAGCTCGCCGAGATAGACGACCTGCTCGACCATGCGGAGCCGTCGGTCCAGCCGCCCGTGGACCCGAAGTCGCGGTTCCCCGCAGCCTTCGGAACCCCGATCCCCGATGGGGTCTTCGAGGCCTACCTCTTCATGGGTGTCGACGCTTCGGGCTTTTTGGCCGATGCCATCATCCTCGTCCTGGAGCCGACCGCCGGCGGTTCCCCGGTGATGGTCAGCCTTCCACGCGACCTCTGGGTCTGGAACATGTGCCTCAACCGGTTCACACGACTCAACCAGGGATTGGCGGGGTGCCGTAGTGTCGCATCCGGGTCGGAGCTGATGGCGATCATGGTCGAGGACTACACAGGGATAAAGGTCGATCATCTCGCCCGGGTCGACTTCGACGGGTTCATCAAGCTGGTCGACACCATGGGCGGTGTCACCGTGTGCGTCGACCACCCCAGCCGGGACTTCAGAGCCGGTCTCGACATACCCGAGGCCGGCTGCCACCTGCTGGGTGGGCCCATGGCCCTGGCGTGGGTTCGCTCCAGGAACACGGAGCAACTGATAGATGGTGAGTGGAGGGTGACTGTCGGATCGGACTTCGTCCGTCAGAGGCGACAGCAGGACGTGATGTTCCAGCTGGCCGCCCATGCGGCCGGGTTCGCAAGCCCCGGCTCGCTGACCGAGACGCTCGGGGTCGTGGGTTCCTCGCTTCGGTTCAATTCGAACTGGACTCTCAGCCAGGCGGTGACGACCGGCTGGCGCTTTCGGGGAATCACCCCCTCAGGCGTGAAGACCTTCCAGGTGAGGGTCCGCGACTACACGACCGGCCAGGGCGCCCGCGTCCTGGTTCCCCGGGTGAGCTTCACCGACCAGCTTCGTCAGGTGACTTCGCTCCCGCCCGGGATCTGAGCCTCTCGAAGACGATCCCGGTGTTCGCCAGGAGTGTTTCCGTGGAGAACCAGGAGTCGACCACCCTCGGGTCGATGTCGAGGTCAGGGTCGTCGAGCAGGAGCCGGCGCAGATGGTCGGCACCCCTCCATGCCGCCATTGCGTGGCCCTGGACGATCCGGTACGCCTGATCTCGGGTCATCCCGGTCTCGATTAGGCCGAGCAGCGCGGTCTGGCTGAAGGGCAGGCCCCGGGAGGCCTCCAGGTTCGCCGACATCCGGTCGACGTCGACTTCCAGGCCTTCGATCAGGCTGCGCAGTTTGATCAGCATGTAGTGGAGCAATATCGAGGCATCCGGTAGGACCACCCGCTCGGCCGAGGAGTGGGAGATGTCCCGCTCGTGCCACAGTGCGACGTTCTCCAGACCGACCTGGGCATAGCCTCGTAGGAGGCGCGCCATGCCGGTGAGCCTCTCGGAGAGGATCGGGTTCCGCTTGTGGGGCATGGCCGACGACCCCTTCTGGCCTCTGGCGAAGCCTTCCCTCGCCTCTCCGACCTCCGACCTCTGCAGATTCCGGATCTCCGTTGCCACACGCTCGATGGAGGCACCTGTCAGGGCCAGGGTGGACAGGTATTGAGCGTGGCGGTCCCTTGCCGTCACCTGGGTCGAGGCCGGTTCCACCTCCAAGCCCAGAGCGGCGCAGACATGGCTCTCGATGTCCGCCGGGACATGGGCGTAGGTCCCGACAGCCCCGGAGATCTTGCCCACCGCCACCGCAGAACGTGCCTGCCGCAATCTGCCGAGGTCCCGCTCGAACTCGAAGACCCAGCCTGTCAGCTTCAGCCCGAATGTGGTCGGCTCCGCCCAGATCCCGTGGGTGCGACCGATCATCACCGTGTCCCGGTGCTCCCAGGCCCGTGCCTCGATGACTTCGATGACACCTCGGAGGGCCGGGATGAGGAGATCGCATGCCTCCGCCAGCTGGGCGCCGGTGGCGGTGTCGAGCACATCCGAGGAGGTGAGCCCGTAGTGAACCCATGCCTTCGCCTCCTCTCCTGAAGCCTCACCGAGGAGGTCGACGAAGGCTGCGAGGTCGTGGTCGGTGACCCTCTCCCTCTCCGCCACCGCCTCCGGTGTGGGGCAGGCTGCGGCACCGACCGCGGCGGCAGTGCCGGCAGGGACCTTCCCCAGTTCCTCCCACGCCTCCAGGGCAAGGGCCTCGACGCGTTGCAGGATCTCCAGCCGTCGTTGCTCCGACCAGACTGCGCCCATCTCGGGTGTGGTGTATCTGCCGATCACAGCCCGGATGATGGCACGCCGGTTACCGTGGAGGCCCCATGCGTCAGGTGACACTCGATCAGGCGCGTCGGTACGCCCTAGGCGCCCAGGGGTTCACCACGCCGCGTCCGGCCGGCGAAGTCGACGTCCGACACCTCCGCAGGGTCGTCGACCGCATAGGGGTGGTCCAGCTCGACTCGGTCAATGTGTTCGCCCGTGCCCACTACATGCCCTTCTTCAGCCGGCTGGGGGCGTACGACCGGGACCGCGTCGACAGCTGGCTGTGGGGCTCGGGCGAGATGTTCGAGTACTGGGCGCACATGGCCTCGGTTGTGCCCACCCCCGAACATCGGCTGTTCAGGTGGAGGATGGTCCAGGACTACAAGTGGAAGTCGCTGCGGGACCTGGTGAAACGGAGCCCCGGGTTCGTCGAAGCGGTGTACGGCCAGGTCAACGAGCGCGGCCCCATCCAGACCAGCGACCTGGAGGACCTGGGCACCAAGCGAAACGGAGGAATGTGGAACTGGAGCGACGGGAAGATCGCCCTCGAGGCCCTTTTCGACGAGGGGAGGGTGACCACTGCGGCCCGCCCCAACTTCGTCAGGCTCTACGACATAACCGAGAGGGTCATCCCCGCGGTACACCTCGACGAGCCCGACCTCGAAGAGACCGCCGCCAAATCTGAGCTGTTGGTCAAGGCGGCGCGGTCCCTCGGTGTGGGGACCGCCGAGGACCTCGCCGACTACTACCGGATCCGGATGCCCGTGGCCCGGCCCCTGATCGACGCCCTCGCCGAGGAGGGGCGGTTGGTCGAGGTCCAGGTCGAAGGGTGGGGCAAGCCCGCCTATCTCCATCCGGAGGCGACTCTCCCTCGTCGGGCATCCGGCACCGCCCTGCTCTCACCGTTCGACAACCTGATCTTCTTCCGTGACCGCGTCGAGCGCCTGTGGGACTTTCACTATCGGGTCGAGATCTACGTGCCAGAACCGAAGCGGGTCCACGGGTACTACGTCCTCCCCTTCCTCTACGAGGGTGAGTTGGTCGCCCGGGTCGACCTGAAGAGCGATCGCCAGGCCAACGCGTTGCTGGTCCGCGGCGCCTACGCCGAGCCCGGAGTCGACCGGGTGACTGTCGGGCGGGCGCTCCGTGACGAGCTCCATCTGGTTTCCGGTTGGCTGGGGTTGGGAGACGTGGCAGTGAGCCGCAAGGGCGACCTGGCGGAACATGTCAGGTGAGTGTCCGGTACCCGGTACCTAGTACCTAGTACCCAGTACCCAGTACCCAGTACCCAGTACCCAGTACCCAGTACCCAGTACC
>CAYVTP010000041.1:0-15827 GCA_964454615.1 uncultured Acidimicrobiaceae bacterium
CGAGCGCATCGGCACGCAGGATGAAGCTCACCCCGTCGACCAGCACATAGCGGAACCGCTCCTGATACTCGGAGAGCACCGCGGGAAACGCTCCGAACAACTCCACGGTCACCATCAGGAGGTCGTCGAAGTCCATCGCCGACGCCGCCAGGAGACGCTGCTGGTAGAGCCTGTAGATGTCGGCGACCTGCTCGTGGTAGAAGCCGGTGTCCTGGTCGGCGAAGGTCTCGAAGTCGACCAGTTCGTTCTTCGCCTTGGAGATGATTCCCTTCATGCCCCTCTCCGGGAACCTCTTGGTGTCGAGATCCAGGTCGGATGTCACCATGCGCAGGAGGCGAAGGGAGTCGGCCTCGTCGTAGATGGTGAAGGCCGACCGGTAGCCGAGCCGACTCGCCTCCCGGCGGAGGATGCGGACGCACGCAGAGTGGAAGGTCCTCACCCACATGGTTTTGACCACGCCACCGATCAGGGCCGCCACCCGCTGCTTCATCTCGTCCGCGGCCTTGTTGGTGAAGGTGATGGCGAGGATGGAACCGGGTGCCACCTGGTGGTCACGGATCAGATGGGCGATCCGGTAGGTGAGCACCCGCGTCTTGCCAGAACCGGCCCCGGCAACCACCAGGACCGGGCCCTCGGTGGCGGCGACAGCCTGCCTCTGAGTCGGGTTCAGGTCCTCGAACAGGGTTGAGTGGACGGGAACATCGTCAGGGAACCACTCGACCGGTTGCATCCCCGCCGATGGTACCCGGGGTGCCTGACCGAATCACAACGGTGTGATCCGGCCGGACCCGAGAGAAACCCGGAGTCAGGCCGAGTGAGCCATGTCGGGCAGCTCGACCGCAGCCAGGTCGGAGTCTCCGCTCACCCCGGTCCCCCCCAGGATGGTCCTGCGGCGGAGAGGCAACGAGTAGCAGAACCGGGCACCGGTCGGGAACCGTCGCTCATACCAGACATCCCCGCCCATGACCCTGGCCAGTCGGCGGGCGATGGGAAGGCCGAGGCCGATCCCGGTCGACTCTCGGGCGTCGCCCTTGGACACCTGCTCGAAGTTCTCGAACACCTTCAGGGTTGCCTCGTCCGGCACCCCGGCCCCGTTGTCGGAGATGATGACCGTGTACTGGTCTCCCACCACCACGCCTTCGACCATCACCTGGTCCCCCCCGTACTTGCGGGCATTCTCGAGCAGGTTGCGGACGACCTGCTGGACGCGACGGCGATCGGCATACACCCTGACACCGTCGGGGAGGGAGACCAGCGAAGTCTTGCGGCCGCCGTTCGGGAACACCATCTGAGCAACATCTTCGATGAGATCGCCCAGGTCGAACAGCTCCGCATGGAGCTTGAGGAGGTCGGCTTCGAGCCTCGGGATCACCAGGACGTCCTCGACCAGGTCGCCAAGGTATATCGCCTGCCGATTGATGATGTTGAGGAACTCGGTCACCTCCTCCGCCGGCAGGTCCTGCCAGGACTCGACGAGGGTGTCGGCGAATCCGGCGATCGAAGTCAGCGGAGTCCGGAGTTCATGGCTCACCATGGCCACGAAGTCGTTCTTTATGGTGTGGGCCTCCTCGGACAGCCTCTTTACCTCGCGCTCCCGCTCGCGCCCGCTGGCGGTGATACGCCAGGCCCAGAGCACGGCTCCGAGCCCCAAGACCAGCGGGACCAACCCCAGGTACTCGAGCAAGGGTGAAAGGTCGGGCATTCCAATCCAGTTATCGACTCACGCGGGCCGCGTCTGAAGAGTCGAGAAGTAGCAAGTACGGGAGCGGAGCGACCTACGCCGTCTCCGCGTTCTCCAACCCGAGGAGCTGGTACAGGGTCTTGGTGAGGACACCCTGGCGAAGGTCGAACTTGTCCAGGTAGGCATCCACCCCGACCTCCCATGCCGCCTGTTTCTCCTGCGGTGTGGCCACACCCGACACCATGACGATAGGGACCCTGACCTCCGCGGCCCTCATGGCGCGCACCAGCTCGACCCCGTTGGAGCGGGGCATCGAGTAGTCGACCACCATGGCATCAAACCCGTTGCCGGCCATGGCCACGGCCGCTTCGCGTGCGTTGCTTGCCACCTCCACGTCGAAGCCGGCCCCGGTCAGGGTGGCCGAGAGGAGCTGGCGCACCCCCGCCGAATCGTCGACGACGAGGATTCTGGGATTGTCCTCCGCCTTTCGGGGGCGCTGCCTGGCGATCATGCCCAGGAAGTTGGGATCGATCACTACCAGAAACTGCCCGCCTCCGAGCAGGGCGGCGCCGGTGACCTGGCCGGCACCCTCGAGGATCGGGCCCAGGTTCTTCACCGCCACACGACGCAAGTCGACTAGCTCGCCCACGGTCACCGCCACCAGCCCGGATCGGGTGGTGACAACCAGGAGCTCCGACTCGTCCTCGGTGGCGTCGTCGCCCATGGCTGCCCCCAGCGACACGCAGGGTATGGCCCCGCTCTTGAACTGCACCGACCGGCCGCTGGCAGTCGAGGTGGTCTCCGCCTTGGAGAGGGGCATGCTTGCCTCCACTGCCGCCTCCGGGATCCCCCAGAACTGGTCTCCCGAGGCCACCACGACCACGTTCTGGAGGGCCATGGAGAGAGGCAGGACCAGCGTCACGGTGGTTCCGGTCCCCCGCACCGAAGCGACGTGGATGGCGCCGTTCGCCGACTCGACCGCGGCCACCGCCGCTGCCAGCCCGTCGCCGGTGCCGGAGAACTCGGCGACCTCCGGGAGGGTGGTGAAACCCGACTCGAAGAGGACCGGGCTTATGTCCGGATGGGTGACCGGGATCCCTCTTTCACGGGCCACGTCGGCGACCCGCGACCAGTCGATCCCGGCGCCGTCATCGATCACCGAGACCTCGACGCGTTCCGGGGTGCGTTCTGCCCGGACGGTGATGGTCCCGGTCGCAGGCTTCCCCACTGCGATGCGTTCGGAGGGCGTCTCGATGCCGTGATCGACGGCATTGACCAACAGGTGTCTCAACGGCTCGCGGAGGAGGTCCACGATCTGCCTGTCCAGCTGGACGTCCTCCCCCTCGATGAGGATCCTGACATCCTTGCCCATACGCCGACCGAGGTAGCGAATGAACTGCGGGTATGTCGACACTGCCTCGAAGAACGATACGTTGGCCAGGGCGATCGCCTGCTCCTGGATCTCTGCGATGGAATCGCTCAGCCTGGCGAGCTGCGCCCTCCACGACTTGCGGAACAGGTCCGGGTCGGCACCTTCGATCGACACCAGGGAGATGTCGGAGAGGGCATCGGCGTCGAGCGACACCTCCACGATCCGGTTGATGAGCCGGTACAGGTGACCGGTGTCCACCCTGGTCGCCCCGCTGAGCAGGTCTTCGGAAACCGAGCTGAGGAGACCGCCCAGGTTTCCGTTCTCCACCCGTTGGAGCACCGGAGGAGCTGCGGTTTCAGGGGTCTCGGTGGGCTGGAGTCTCGCCACGAGGTCCCTGAGATCCGACTCGGGCTCCCCGTCGAGGACCGGCACGAGGCGGCCGGCGGTTGCCTCCATGGCGACCAGGACGTCGGAGGGCACCTTCCGCTCTTCCAGGACTGCCCTCCACGCCTTCTCGAGGGCGGAGCCGGCATCGGCCAAAGCACCGTGCCCCAGGAGCCCGGCCGACCCCTTCACCGTGTGGGCGTCACGGATCAGGTCGGGGACCGCGTCGGCTGTGAGGTCCCCTTCGATGAGGAGACGCGCGCCGTCGACGAGACGACGCGATCGCTCTTCGAGCTCCTCGCGGAAGATGCGGGTCAACTCGGGGTTGTTCAGGTCCAATTGCTACCTGTCTCGGAGTATGCCCCTTTATCGGCAGGGATGGGCCGAGTCTGAACGTGGCGAAACGCGGCTTCGGGTCACTCCCACTCGATGGTGGCGGGAGGCTTCGAGGAGATGTCGTAGGCCACCCGGTTGATGCCGGGGACCTCGTTGATGATCCGCGTCGACATCCTGGCGAGGAGCTCGTGGGGTATCCGTGCCCAGTCGGCGGTCATGGCATCCTCGGAGGTCACGGCCCTGATGACCAGCGGGTAGGCGTAGCTCCGGCCGTCGCCCTGGACTCCGACGGTCTTTATCCCGGGAAGCACTCCGAAGGCCTGCCAGATATCCCGATAGAGGCCGGCTCCCCGAATCTCTTCGAGGATGATGGCGTCGGCCGCCCGGAGTATCTCCAGCCTCTCGCCGGTCACCTCGCCGATGACCCGGACGGCCAGGCCGGGGCCGGGAAACGGTTGGCGCCACACGATCTCCTCGGCAAGGCCGAGTTCCTCGCCCACGGCGCGCACCTCGTCTTTGAAGAGATCGCGCAGAGGCTCGACCAGGTCGAACTTCATGTCTTCGGGCAGCCCACCGACGTTGTGGTGGGTCTTGATGGTGGCAGCAGTGGCCGACCCCGACTCGATCACGTCGGGATAGAGGGTGCCTTGGACCAGGAACCTGGCGTCTCCGACGCCGGACGCCGTCTCCTCGAACACCCTGATGAAGGTCTCGCCGATGATCTTCCGCTTCTCCTCGGGGTCGGTCACCCCGGAGAGGAGATCGAGGAACCTGTCCGCCGCATCGACGTGGATCAGGTCTACGTCGAAGGTCGACCGGAAGGTGTCTTCGACCTGCTCCGCCTCACCGGCCCGGAGCAGGCCGTGATCGACAAAGATGCAGGTGAGCTGGTCCCCGATCGCCTGGTGGACGATGGCGGCGGCAACCGCGGAGTCGACACCTCCGCTGAGGCCGCAGATCACCCGGGCGTCACCTACCTGGGCCCGGATCCTGGCGACCTGGGTCTCGATTATCGAGTGGGAAGTCCAGGTGGGCACCGCCCCGCAGATGTCGTAGAGGAAGCGCTTGAGCATCTCCGGGCCTCTGGGAGTGTGGGCCACCTCGGGATGGAACTGGACGCCGAAGATGCGTCGCTCCGGGTCCTCCATCGCCGCCACGGCCGCACCAGCCGACGTCCCGACAGCGGTGAACCCCTGCGGGGCTTCGACCACCTCGTCGCCATGGGACATCCACACCTGCTGAGTCGTTGGGAGGTTACGCAGGAGGATCGAATCCCCGGTCCGCACGAACGACGTGTCGCCGTACTCTGCGCCACCGGTTCTGGCCACCGTCCCCCCGAGCAGATCGGCAATGAGCTGGTGCCCGTAACAGATGCCCAGAACGGGGACACCAAGCTCGAGGATCCCCGGCTCCATCCGGTATGCGTCGGGGGCGTATACCGACGCCGGGCCCCCGGAGAGGATGATCCCGATGGGCTGGAGCCGCCCGATCTCGTCGGGTGTGATGTCGCGCCCGACTATCTCGGATCGAACATGGGCTTCGCGGACACGTCGCGCTATCAGCTGGGCGTATTGGGCTCCGAAGTCGACAACCAGGACGGTCGGTTCACCCGCCGGTCCGCTCACCCCATTCCGACCTTCTGCGACATCTGGAGCGACTTGCCTTCGGTTTGAAGCGAGGGAGCGATCATGACTTCGGCCTTCTGGAACTCTTTGATGTTGGAGTATCCGGTGGTGGCCATGGACACCCTGAGGGCCCCGAAGAGGTTGCGCCGCCCGTCGTTCTCGTGGGCGGGACCGACCAGGATCTCCCGGAGGGTCCCACGATCGCCGACATGCACCCTGGCCCCCCTGGGAAGGGTCGGGTGGAAAGTGGCCATTCCCCAGTGGTAGCCCATCCCAGGAGCCTCGCTCGCCGAGGCGAGGGGCGAGCCGATCATCACCGCGTCCGCCCCGCAGGCGATGGCCTTTGCCACGTCTCCGCCGGTACGCATTCCTCCGTCAGCTATCACATGGACGTAACGGCCGGTCTCGTCCAGATAGCGGATGCGAGCCCCGGCTGCATCGGCTATGGCCGTGGCCTGTGGCACCCCCACCCCGAGGACACCCCGGGTGGTGCAGGAGGCGCCCGGGCCGACCCCGACCAGGACACCCACGGCCCCGGTCCTCATCAGATGGAGTGCGGTGGAGTAGCTGGCGCAACCGCCGACTATGACCGGCACCTCGCAGTCCGCGATGTACTCCTTCAGGTTGAGGGGCTCTTCCCTACTGGACACGTGCTCAGCCGAGACCACGGTGCCCTGGATGACCAGGATGTCGAGCCCGGCTTCCAGTGCCGTCGGTGCCCAGGAGCGGACCCGCTGGGGTGTCAGGCTGGCCGAGGTCACCACTCCTTCTGCCTTGATCTCGGCAACCCTCTGGCCGATCAGATCGAGCTTGACCGGCTCCATGTAGATCTCCTGCATCCGCCTCGTCGCCTTCTCCACCTCCAGCGAGCCGATCTCCTCGAAATATGGGAGCGGATCCTCGTAGCGGGTCCAGAGGCCTTCCAGGTTGAGCACCGCCAGACCTCCAAGGCGGCCGATCTCGACGGCTGTCGAAGGGCTCACCGCGCCGTCCATGGCCGATCCCATCATCGGGAGATCGAAGGTGAAGGCGTCGAGCTGCCAGGAGATGTCGACGTCGTCGGGGTCGCGGGTCCTACGCGAGGGAACGATGGCAATGTCGTCGAACCCGAAGGCCTGTCGACCCGACTTGCCGATGCCGATCTCGATTTCCATCCTGGGTGCTTCCTCCGCTCTGAGGAGGCATCGTAACAGCGTGCCTGAGACGGCCAGGCTGTAGTCTCCCGGCGGGTGAACCGCCCCTGGACCGTCCTTGACTTCGCCCTGATCTGGCTGGCCGGACTGCTCGGCGCGGGCATGGGGGTGGGCGTGGCGAGCGTCATGGAGGCCGTCTCCGTGAGCGATCTCGTCATCCTGGGCCTGGCCG
The DNA here is from genome assembly GCA_964454615.1 of uncultured Acidimicrobiaceae bacterium. Lineage (GTDB taxonomy): Bacteria > Actinomycetota > Acidimicrobiia > Spongiisociales > ZC4RG35 > ZC4RG35. Next base: position 6,764 of record CAYVTP010000041.1, read on the forward strand.
GACAGTATGTGGCCACCATCTCCGCCTTCTGGTTGGTGGCGAGACGACGGGACATCGGGTCGATCGGCCTCTCCATCGAGCCCAAGGACACTCGGTATGTGGCACTGGGGATGCTCCTACAGGTGGTGGTGGCCCTCCTCCTTTTCCCGCTCAGCAATTATCTCTTTCCGGACGGCAGACCCCCACAGGACATAGCCGACATCATCGCCTCTCCGGAGACCACGACCCTGCTCAAGATGTTCCTCTTCGCGGCTGCGGCCCTTTTCGCACCGGTGATAGAGGAGGTCCTGTTCCGTGGGGTTCTCCTTCAGGCGTTGATGCGGAGAGGACGGTTTCTGGCCATCTCGGTCAGCTCAGCGGCATTTGCCGCCATCCACATGACGGGCCTCCCGGCAGACAGCTTCCTGTCCTCGGCGGCGGTGGTGCTACCTCCCTTGTTCGCCCTGGGGATCCTGCTCTGCTGGCTCACCTTGAAGACGGGACGGTTGGGGCCTGCGATCTTCCTCCACTCCGGATGGAACGTCCTCGCAGCTCTGATCCTCCTGATCCCCCCGGAGGTCCTCGAACAGCTGGAGACCATGGGCTGACTCAGGCGATGGCGGCGAGCATCTCCCCCCAGTGGGTGATCGCCACCGAGTGCCCCTCCCCCGGGTAGACGGTTAGCGAGGCTCCGGGGAGGCTCTCCGCCAGGTAGTGGGCGTGAGCGACCGGGACTATCCAGTCTGCGTCCCCATGCCAGCTGTGGACCGGAACTCTCACCTCGGACAGGGGAAATCCCCAGCCCAGAGCGGTCGCCCTCCAGTCCGCCACCAGCCCCTCCGAACCCTGTCGGGCGCCCTCGACCCACTTCGAGCGGAAAGCATCGGTGACATCTGGTCTCTGAAGGACATGCCGGTCGGGGTTGTCCTCGGCGGCCAGGGCTCGTTCCAGAAAGATCAGCGGGTTGTCGGCGTAGGCGGAGTAAAGGGACCGAACCTCCTCGATAACACCTTGGTCGCCTCGGGCGACGCGGGCATAGAGGTCTCTCTCCTTCTCCGTCAAGCCGGAATCCTCGGCAGGCATCTCCAGCTCTGGGCCGGGGCTGGCTACCAGCCCTATGCGGACGAACCGCTGCGCCGTTGACCACCCGCATGCGATCGCGTAGGGCCCTCCGCCCGACCAACCGATCACCGGACAGACGTCAACGGCGAGCTGATCCAACAGGCACTCTGCGTCGGCCACGAAGTCGAGGAGATCGCGTTCGCCTGCCGGGTCGGACCCTCCGTAGCCGGGTCGATCGACGGTGATCAACCTCACACCGGCAGCCGTGGTGGCGTCGACATCCGGGCACATCAAGCGTGATCCCGGGCTTCCGTGGAGCAGCAGCACAGGCTTCCCGTTGGGATGGCCCCACTCGGCGTAGGCCAGCACCCGACCATCGGGCAGGGTGGCTGTGCCTTCGAGCTGCGGATCACCAGATGCGGCCATGAGGGGCGCCACCGTACACACCGACGCCGCCGCACCGGTTGACCTCCCCCACCGGCCTCAGTCGAGGCCCACCGCGACCCTCACATCGGCCAGCGTCTCGTCCGCCATCGCCCGGGCCCGTTCGGCGCTCCGCTTCATCACGGCCTCCACCTCGGCCTCGTCGAGTCCCTCGTAGGCCTCCTGGATGGGGCGGAGTCCTTCGACAACTGCCTCGGCCACAGCCGCCTTGAAGACGCCGTACCCACCGGTCCGGTGCTCCGCCACCAGCTCGTCGATAGGCCGACCGCTGAACACCGAGTAGACCTCCAGGAGGTTGGCGATCCCCGGTTTGGCCCCACGGTCGAACTCCACCTCGGACCCTGCATCGGTGACAGCCGCCTTGATCTTGCCCCTGATCTGATCTGCCGTGTCGGTCAGGAGGACCATCGACTTCGGGCTCGGGTCGCTCTTCGACATCTTCGAGGTCGGGTCGATGAGGGACATGACCCTGGCACCGACCTCCGGGGTGATCCGGTCGGGGATGGGGAAGAGATCGCCAAACCTGGAGTTGAAGCGCTCGGCCAGGTCGCGCGTCAGTTCCAGGTGCTGGGTCTGATCGTCGCCCACCGGCACCGCGTGCGCCCGATGGATCAGGATGTCTGCAGCCATGAGCACGGGGTAGGCGAACAACCCGTAGAGCTGGCCCGACTTGTCGGCCTTCTCCTTGTATTGGGTCATCCGCTCGAGCTGGCCCATGCCGGCCAGGGTGCCCAGGATCCATGACAGTTCGGCATGCTGGGGTACGTCGCTTTGGTAGTAGACCAGGGATCGGGCCGGATCCACGCCCATGGCGAGGAGCATGCGCGCCGCGTCCCGCTTCCCCTGGAGCAGCTCTGCCGGCTTATAGGGAACGGTCATGGCATGAAGATCGACGACGCAGTAGATCGTCTCGTATTCCTCCTGCAGGGCCACGTAGTTGCGGCCTGCGCCTATGTAGTTGCCGATGTGGATGTTTCCGGTGGGCTGGATCCCGGAGAACACCCGCTTCCTGTCAGTCATCTCAACCTCTCGAAATCAAAGAGCCGCCGGCGGGGCCGGCGGCGACACCAGGGCAGGGGCAGTCGTCCGCTCAGCGGAGGCGCCACCTGACATCGAACAGCAGTCTCACCCTGCGAAGAGTATCGGCTCCCGGCGGCGTCTTCAAGAGGGGCCGTAGACCGGCCCGAAGGTCAGCGGACCTTCACCACCCTGGTGCCACCGGCGAACTCGTCGTGCCAGCCGGTACCGGTCTTGTTGATGGTGACCGCTATGTAGATGGCCACTGCGAGCTGGGCCAGCCCGCCGAGAAACGGGACGATCGACAGGGCGTACCAGGCGTTGCGGCGGACTGCCTGCTCCATGGTCGGCGTCTGCCCATCGGGGCCCTGGGTACGCAGACCGAGGAGCATCTTGCCCACGGTCTGGCCGTTGCGTGACTCCATCAAGGCGAAGTAGCCGATGGTGACCCCAGCAGCCACCGCGGCGCTCACAATGCTTCCCAGCGAGAACGTGCCCATACTGAAATAATCCCCGGCGTCGGCGAAGATCGCCGCCAGGATCAAGGGGAAGACCAGGGCAACGAAGACGATGGTCAACAGGATGTGATCGACCAGACGGGCCAGGAATCGGACGCCGAGGTCTGCTGTCGCAGCTTCGCCTCCGGGGGGCGGCGGGGTGGGTTCGAACTGGGGATCGGTCACTCTTCTCCTCCGGGTCTCGGTGGCCACCTACCGTAGTCAGCCAGGTCCCGACGAGATTGGCCAACCGGGGTTGTTTCTTCGCCCTCAGCCGGGAAGTCCGGCTCGATCAGGCCTCGGCGGCGGCCAGCCCCAGCCCGGCCGGGACCGTGACACCGTTCCCGGCGGGCATCGCGGGCAGGCTCAGCTCGAATCGGGGATAATCACCGCCCACGTACTCCAGGCTCCCGCCCATCATCTCCGCCAGCTGCCTCGAGAGGGGAAGCCCGATGCCCACCGATCCCGGCAGGGTGGGCGACTGCGCCGACCGGTAGTAACGCTCGAAGATCAGCTCCTCCTCGGACTCCGGCACACCGGCTCCGTCGTCGGCCACGATCACCAGCGCCCTGTCATGGCGCTGCTCGACCCGTATCACGATGCGATCACCCCCGTACCTGACGGCGTTGGTGAGGAGGTTCCGGACCACCTGGCGCACCCGGAGCGGGTCGGCCCAGGCCAACACCGGGCCGCCATCGACCATCACTTCCTTGGGGGCGGGGTTCGACTCCCGCGTGCCCTCGACGACCTTCGACACCTGGTGGCCCAGATCGACCTCCTCGGGCCTTATCGAGAGGTTGCCGAAGTCGGCGCGTGACGCCACCAGCAGGTCCTCGACCAACTCGGCCAGCTCCCGGCTCTGCACCGCGATGATCCCGTTGAGCTCGTCCACCTCCTCTTGTCCCAGCGACGAGCGCGAGGAGATGAGCTCCTCTGACAGCCCGACGATGGCGGTCAGGGGGGTCCGGATCTCATGGCTGACCGATGCCAGGAGGCGGTCCTTCGACTCGTTGGAGGCCCGGAGTCGGGCGGCATCGTCCTGGCGCCGCCAGTAGGCGGCGATCATGTGGGCCGCCCGCCACAATGCCTGGATCTCCGAGTCGGTCCAGCTCCGATCCTTCGAATACTGGATAAAGCCGATCGAGCCTCTCATGGTCGATCCGAGGAAGATCGGCACCGACACCTCGGTCTTGATCCGGTCGTCCTCGTAGAGCTGCCTCTCCTCCGGGCCGAGGGCCTCCGGCCTGATGACAATGGCCCGGCCCGATGAAAGGGCCTCGTATATGGTCGGGATGTCGGAGTACTTGCCGGTCTTCCACCAGCCGCCCTCGTCGACGCTCGAACCGGCGTCGGCGATGATCTCCCAACCGGGCTGCCCGTCGACCAGGGTCGTCCGATCGATGTAGACGTAGTCGGCAGAAGTCGCGTCGAGCATGGCTCGGGCCGCCTCGTGAACGGCGCAGCTGTCCGATTGGACCAGAAGTGCCTCGCTGCACTTGGCGATGGCGTCTTGGAGGCGGGACACCCGATGGTGCTCGTCGGCTGCATCGGCCAGCTGATCGAACAGATCCGACAGGACAGCGGTGGCCAACACCACGCTGGCCACGGCGACCAACGACCGCACCGCGATCGAGGCCTGCATCCCGCTTTCTAGGTAGCCGATGATGCCCGACCAGACCGCGACCGAGAGGGACATGCCGACCGCCCAGACCAGCCTGTTTGCCACCACCAAGCCGGCGGTGAGCACCGAGAGCACCAGCATCAGACCGTAGGCACTGGTGAAGTCGAAGGCGGTCACTTGCACCCCCAGCAGGGCCTCGCCCACGGTCAGACAGCCGACGTAGACCATGGTGGCCAGGATCAGCGGGATGGGCTTCGCATCTCTCTTGATGGCCACTCTCAGCGCCCAGGCGGTGAGCACACCGTAGGGGACCCACAGCAGGGGAAACCCGCGGACCGGGCTCTGGATGAAGTCGACGGTCGCCAGCGCCGGCACTGTGACCGCGAGGAGCACCGCCACGTATCGCTGGAACCGGCGTTGGGTGAGGAGGGCAGGCACGCGCGCGTTCACGGAGGAGTCATCGGCAGGGAACAGGTCAGCGCTTGAGGTGTCTAACGACCCATTCCGTCGAGTCCCACCAGATGGCGGACCATTCGAGCTGTGGCGCCCCACAGGGTGTCGCCGTCGAGGTCGTAATACCAGACCTCCCATTCGTTCCAGGGCACCGACCACCACCTGTCGGGGTCGGCGAGATCGGCGAGCCTGGGTGTGTGGATCCGCACCACTTCCCGCTCCGAGGGCGTCAGCACCACCGGAGTGTGAAGCCGGCCGACCACCGGAACGACGAGGAGCTTGAACTCGATGGTGTCGATGGAAGGGAGGAAGCCGAGGACGTCCACCCGGTCGGGGTCGATACCGACCTCCTCCTCGGCCTCCCGCAGTGCGGTGTCGACCGGCCCCGAGTCGCCCGGGTGAGGGCGTCCCCCGGGAAAGGCGATGTGGCCGGCATGGGTCGGCATGGTCTCGGGACGCTTGGTGAGGACCACGCGGACCTGTCCCTCCTCGTCCTCGTACAGGGGCGCCAACACCGCGGCGATGGGCTTCCCGGCGGGGTTGACATAGTCCTTCTCGAGCTTGATCCGGTCCCACATGTGTTGTGAAGGTTAAGGGGTTGAATAGGCTGTCCGAATGCCCCGGGGAATCCTCGAGACGGATCGTCTCGTGCTCCAGAAGTTCAGCCGACGCGATGCGGGAACGCTGGACGACGCCATTCGGGCTTCCCTGCCCGACCTCAACCAGTGGTTGCCTTGGGCCCGGATGGACTACGGCCCTGCCGACACCGCTGCCTTCCTCCGGGAATCGGCCCTTGCCTGGAAGGAGGACCGGGCCTGGGACTACTCGGTCAGACACCGTTCCGACCCGCATCGCCACCTGGGCAATATCTCGTTCTGGACTGTCTCCAGGCTGGGCAAGATCGTCGAGATCGGCTATTGGGTCCGGTCCGACGAAACCTCGAGGGGGTACTGCACCGAGGCCGTGGAGCGCATCCTTGCCGAGGCCTTCGATCATCTCGGCTACCACAAGGCGGTTCTCCGCATCGCCGTGGGCAACACCGCTTCGGATCGTGTGGCCGAGAAGCTTGGCTTCACCCGCGAGGGCGTGCTCCGCGAGGAGCTCTTGATCCGTGGCAACTGGGTCGACCACTCGCTCTGGTCACTACTCGACCGGGAGTACAGGGCGGCACGACGGTCGGAGGCTGCCCGCTGATCTCCCCTGCGTGTGCAGGACGCAACCGATCCCGTCACCCTGTGCACACGCAAGACCGAGCGTGTGCAGGACGCAACCGATCCCGTCACCCTGTGCACACGCAAGACCGAGCGTGTGCAGGACGCAACCGATCCCGTCACCATGTGCACACGCAAGCGGATGTCAGATCAGCCGCCCAGGGTGGCGATGACCCGGGCCGCTTCCCCCACGAAGGTGGTCAGGGCGGGGTAGACGCCTATGGCGATAGTGAGGACCGCCGGGATCGCCAGGGCCAGTCGGAGCGAGCCCGCCGGCCGAACCGTGGGGTCTCCGGCGAACTCGCCGACCTGCTCGTCCAGCCAGAGGGCCTTGACCACCCGGGCGTAGTAGTAGAAGGCGATCACCGCGTTGACGGCGGCGATGACCGCCAGCGAGATGGTGGCCGGGTCAGCGCCCATGATCACCGCCCGGAACATCACGAACTTGGCGAACCACCCGGCCAGTGGCGGAAGACCTGCCAGGGAGAAGAAGAACATGCCCATCAGCAAACCCAGCCTCGGATCGGCCCGCCCCAGACCCGACCATGCCGAGATCTCCCCCGACCGGGTCACCCTGGCTCCGGCGATGACCGAGGAGAAGGCCCCCAGGTTCATCACGGCATAGATGACCAGGTAGATGAGGGTCGCTGCAAAGGCCTCCTCCATGTCGATCCCGACGACTGCGGCCGCGGCGAACGGGACCAGCATGAACCCCGCCTGGGCTATCGAGGAGTAGGCGAGCAGACGTACGATGTTGCTCTGACGCAGAGCAGCCAGGTTGCCGATGGTCATCGACAGGGCTGCCAGCAACCACAGCGCCGGAGCCCATATCTCGGAGAGGCCCGGCAGGGCCAGGTACATGACCAGGAGCATGGCGACGAACCCGGCCGCCTTGGAGCTCACCGACAAGTACGCGGTGACCGGCGTGGGGGCACCCTCGTAGGTGTCCGGTGCCCAGAAGTGGAACGGGACCGCCGAGATCTTGAACGAGAAGCCGACGATGACGAACAGAACGGCCATCACCATCATCGGCTCGCCGGCCCGGCCGGCGGTCGCCTCGGCGAGCCCGGCGAAGGTGATCTCGCCGGTCAGGCCGAAGAGGAGCGACATGCCGTAGAGAAGGATCGCCGTGGAGAGCACACCGAGGATGAAGTACTTCATCGAGGCCTCGTTGGAACGCACGTCCCCCTTGCGCCAACCGGCCAGCATGTAGGTGGGCCCGGTGACCAGTTCGAGGCCGATGAACAGGATGATCAGGTCCCGCGCCGAGGCCATCACCAGGGCACCGAGCAATGACATGAGCAGGAGCAGGTAATACTCGCCCTGGTAGTAGCGCTCCGACTCGATGTAGTGGTGCGACATCAGGAACACCACGTAGGCCGCCACCAGGAATAGGCCCTTGAGCACCAGAGCGAACTGGTCGACCACGAACGAGCCCTCGAACATGGGCTGTGCTCCACCCTCTATGACCAGGAAGGCAAGGGGGATCAGGGCCAGGGCGGTGCCTGCCACCGCCGCGGTGGCCGTCCAGTACTTGAGGGCCCGTGGCAGGAAGAGGTCGAGGGCGAGGACCACGAGAATGGTCACCGCGATGATGATCTCGGGGGCGAAAGCCATCCAGTTGACTTCCCAGGTCATCGCGCTCGCTCCCAAGTGTCCCCCCGTTCACGGGGGGACCGGTCGAGCGGCAGCGAGACCGAGGGGGGCGCCGGACGAAGTCCGGCCCGTCCCTCACCCTTCAAAGGTGGGGGGACATTCTCGGCGCTCCGGGTAAAGACCTTCACCTCGATCAGCCTCCGAAGGCCATGTCGACCAGGGCACTGACGGTGTCGGTGGTGGCGGTGAAGATGAGCTTCGGATAGAGCCCTATGACCACGATCAGGACCATGATCGGCACCCAGGCGGCCAGCTCGAACCGGTCGGCGTCATGAAGCTCCTTGTCCTTCCACTCGTCGGTCGGCTCACCCAGGTTCACCCGCTGGAGCATCCACAGCATGTATCCGGCGGTGAGGACGGTGCCGATGGCGCCCAGCACCATCGACGTGCGGAACACGCCGAGCGAGAGCCCTGCCAACGGGTTGTACGCCCCGACCAGGGACATGAACTCGCCCCAGAAGCCGGCGAGACCCGGGAGCCCGAGCGAAGCCATCGCAGTGAAGGCGAGGATCCCGCCGAGCACCGGCATCAGCTTGATGTTGCCTCCCAGTCGGGCCATCTCCCTGGTGTGGTAACGATGGTGCATCGACCCTGCCAGGAAGAACAGCAGCCCGGTGATCAGACCATGGGCCACCATGCCGATCACGGCTGCGTTGATGCCGATGTCGGTAAGGGTGGCGATTCCGAGCATCACGAACCCCATGTGACCCACCGACGAGAAGGCGATCAGCCTCTTCATATCAGTTTGGGCGAGACAGGCAAGCGACCCGTAGATGATCCCGATCACGGCCAGGATGGCGATCGCCGGTGCCCAATTGACAGCCTCGTCGGGAAGTATCGGCAGGGAGATCCGGATGAAGCCGTACGAGCCGAGCTTCAGGAGGATGGCAGCGAGGAGGACCGAGCCGACGGTGGGCGCCGCGGTGTGGGCGTCGGGAAGCCAGGTGTGCAGCGGCCACATCGGCACCTTGACAGCAAACCCGAGGAACAGCGCCCCGAACACGAGGAAGGCGAAGGTCCCGCCGAACGCCCCCTGAGAACCGAGGATGGTCAGCTCAGGGATGTCGAAGGTGCGGATGCCGCCCACGTTTCCCGACTCGAAGTAGAGGGCGAGGAACCCGAGC
>CAYVTP010000042.1:0-1592 GCA_964454615.1 uncultured Acidimicrobiaceae bacterium
GACTGTGGTGGGAGGATCCGGAGGCCGAGTCGTACTACTTCATCGGCAAGGACAACATCCCCTTCCACACCGTGATCTGGCCGGCGATGCTGATGGGATACGGCGGGCTCAACCTACCCACCGACGTCCCTGCCAACCAGTACATCACATTCAAGGGCGCAAAGGCTTCCAAGTCGAAGGGGGTCGGCCAGTCGATCGGATGGTATGTGGAGAGACTCCAACCCGACGCCATCCGCTATGCCATCGCCTCTGTGCTGCCCGAGCAGCAGGACACCGACCTGAGCGATGAGGAGATCGTCCGGCGGATCAACGAGGAACTGGTGGCCACCTGGGGCAACCTGGTCAACCGGGTCCTGACCATGAGCGACCGCAACTTCGAAGGACGGGTGCCACTTCCCGGGCAGCTGACCCCCGAAGACGAGGCGGTCGTTGGGATCGCCTCGGCGGTGCTCGATGAAGTCGGCTCGGCGATCGAACGGGTGGAGTTGAGGGCTGGGTTGCGGGCGGCCATGGATGCAGCCGCCCGGGTCAACGCCTATCTCAACGCAACCGAGCCCTGGAGGCTGCTCGAGTCGGACAGGGACCGGGCGGGGACGGTGCTGTGGTGCTCGATCCAGGCCATCGCAGGGATCCGTGTCGCCCTAGTTCCATACATTCCCTTCAGCAGCCTCGCCATCGGAGAGATGCTGGGATCCGACGGCGGGATCGGCGCCTGGGAAGCGCAGGAGGTGCCGGGTGGCCGGGAGCTCGGCCCGATCGAACCTCTCTTCACCAAGCTCGACAGCTCCGCCCTCGACGACTGAAACCCTCCGGGCTCTTCTGACGTCTAACCCATCGGAGTGCGGCGAGTAGTCAGGATCACAGGGGGCACGACCCTCCTCATTGCCGGGACCGTCATGCTGGTGACACCAGGGCCCGGTCTACTCACCATGTTCGCCGGGCTCACGGTTCTCTCCCGTGACGTACCGGCCGCAGCGCGGCTCAAGGATCGCGTGCGCGCCCGACTGGCCCGCAAACGGTCTACCGACAGCCCCTCAGGCTGACCCAGTACCCAGTACCCAGTACTGCTGAAATCGGCACCGCCGATTTCAGTTTGGCGGATAGACCCCCATGCCTTTGGCCTTCTCGGTCTTCCAGAAGATCACGGCTATCTCGTCGATGAGGTCGAGCAGCTTTTGACCTTCGGCCGGGTCGACCGACTTCTTGGCGTCGCCGGCTTGGTGGATCGCCCTCCAGAACAGGTCGTCGAGCTCGGGGAACTCGCTCCGGTGGTCGGCGGTGAAGAAGTCGGCCCACAGGACCATCAGGTGGTGCTTGACCTCCTCCGCCCTCTGCTCCTTGAGCGTGACGCAGCGCGCCCTGAATACCTCGTCGTCTGACTCCTGGTACTTCTGGGCGATCTTCATCACCGACATCGCCTCGATCTTGGCCTCGGCAGGGTCGTAGACGCCGCAGTACAGGTCGCAGTGTGCGTGTGCGATGGTCACACTTCTCATGTTCAGATTCTCCTTGGTCTCGATGGCTCTGACCATACTCCGGTCTCCAACATGCCGATGCGCCGCTTCCGGGTAGCCGAAGACTCGATGAGGCCG
>CAYVTP010000042.1:1692-15450 GCA_964454615.1 uncultured Acidimicrobiaceae bacterium
GGTCTCCAACATGCCGATGCGCCGCTTCCGGGTAGCCGAAGACTCGATGAGGCCGGCCCTCGCCCCCGGCGAGGAGGTCGTGGCCACACCTTCGCGTCGGCCCGAGATAGGCGACCTGGTCGTCTTCGAGCATCCCAACCGGAGGAACTTCTGGATGGTCAAACGGTGTGCTCCGCCCCCGGGGCCCATTACCTCCAATGATGTTTGGGTCCTGTCCGACAACCTGGATGTCACCACGGCCGACTCGCGTTCGCTGGGTCCTCTGCCGGTCGCCGGTATGTTCACCGTGGTGGAGCGGTTCGACGATGCCATGTTCCGCGAGGCCGTCACCCTCCTCATCGACGAAGACCCCGCTCTCGCGTCTCAGGTGGAGCGTCACGGCATTCCCGCCTACTGGAGCCGACCTCCGGGGTTCGGCACCATGGTCTCCTTCATCCTGGAACAGCAGGTTTCCCTGGAGTCGGGCGCCTCCGTCTTCCGACGCCTCGAGGAGAGAGTGGGTGACCTGACACCGCAAGCCATCCTCGCCCTTGAACCGGGCCACATCAGGGCCTCCGGGGTGACCGGCCAGAAGACCGGCTACCTCCTCGACCTGGCAGGGCGTCTGGCAGCCGGCACCCTCGACCTCGACGCTCTCGCCGACATGGACATCGATGCTGCCCGCCAGCAGCTTCAGTCGGTGAAGGGAATCGGCCCGTGGACCGCCGATGTCTACCTCCTTGCCGCACTGGGCCGAATCGATGTCTTCCCGATCGGGGATCGAGCGCTTCAGGCGGGTGCGGGCGAAGCCCTCGGAATGTCCCGGTCGCCCGACCCGGCCGAGCTGGAAGCCCTCGCAGAGCCCTGGCGACCCGTCAGGTCGGCGGCGGCACGCATCCTGTGGCACGGCTACCTGGCACGACGGGGACGGGTCGAGCCACTAGCAGCCGACCCACTCTTATAGTGGCCGACATGCCTTCCACCACAAGATTGGTCGCGTTCGCCCTCGTGCTGGCCGCCTGTTCGCCAGCCTCCGTAGAGGACACGACCACCACATCCAGCACAACGACGATCCCGCCCACCACCACAACCACCACCACAACCTCCACCACCACGACCACCCTGCCCGAGTTCCCCCGCTCCCCGATCACCGGCCTCGAGATCGCAGATGAGGAGATTCTCGAAAGGCGGGTTTTGGCGGTGAAGATCGACAACCACCCCAACGCCCGGCCCGCCTCGGGCATCGACTCCGCCGACATGGTCATCGAGATACTCGTCGAGGGTGGTTTGACAAGATTCATGGCGCTGTGGATGGAGAGCGACTCGGACTTCCTCGGTCCGATGCGTTCCTCGAGACCCACCGACTACGCGTTGTTGGCGGCCCTGAACGGGCCGGTACTGGCACGCTCGGGGGGCCAGGATTGGATCACCTCGATGGGCCTCCCTCGGGGAGTTCGCCAGGTGGGAGAGGTACCGCCCGCCACCTGGAGACTGGCCGGGCGACGTTCGCCGCACAACCTCTGGACCGACACCTACAAGCTCCGCGAGCTGGCCGACAGCCGAGGGTTCCCCAACCTCCCCCCACTCGGGCCGATCTGGGAGTTCGGGCCTCTGGTCGGCGTCGAGCCCGCTTCGACTGCCACCATGAGCTTCAGCGCCGGTACGACGGTGCACTGGGCCTGGGATGCGGAGGCGGGGCTGTGGCTCCGCTCGGTCGGCACGCAGCCGACGATGGTCTTCGACCAACAGAGGGAACAAACACAGCTCGGCTTCCCGGTCCTCATCGCCCTTCAGGTGGTGCAGTACACTGCGAGTCCCCCTCCGGGACAGTCCGGCTCGTCGCTCCCCGCCTCCCGGACCGTGGGTTCAGGGCGGGCGTTCATCTTCGTCGACGGCATGGTCGTAGAAGGCACCTGGGAACGCGCCACCGAGGAGGAGTGGTTCCGCCTCGTCGACTCCGATGGAGCGACACTTCCCATCCCACCCGGGAAGGCCTGGGTGTCGCTGGTGCCGTCGACTCGGCCGGTCCGATATGAGCCATGAGGCGGCGGCCGCAATCGACCGGGCTCGGAGGCTCCAGCCGAGTCTGAACCTGTTCACCCAGCTCGAGGACAACCCCGGAGCCTTCGGCGAGGGCCCGCTGGAGGGAGTCCCTATCGCGGTCAAGGATCTGATCGACCATGAGACACGTGTCACCACCTGCGGTTCCGCCTTCTACCGGGAGACTGCTACCCGGACCGCCCCATGTATCTCGTCCCTGGAGGCGGCCGGCGCGGTGGTGATCGGCCGGACGGGGCTCCACGAGTTCGCATTCGGCTTCTCCTCGGAGAACCCTCACTTCGGTCCGGTGCGCAACCCCTGGGACCCTTCCACCTCGTGCGGCGGGTCCTCGGGCGGTTCGGCCGGCGCTGTGGCTGCAGGGGTCACACCGATCGCGCTGGGGACCGACACCGGAGGATCGATCAGGGTCCCTGCCGGGCTTTGCGGCACGTTCGGGCTCAAGGTGACCCACGGGAGGATCCCACTCGACGGCGTCTTCCCGCTGGTGGCATCGGTCGACACCGTCGGGCCACTGGCGAACTCGGTCGACAACCTGGCACTGGCATACCAGGTCATGTCGGGCGAGCCGACCACCCCCTATCTCGAGAGCCCGGCCTTGCGTCTCGGGGTCCCTCACCCTTGGGTTGACGACGCACCCATGAGCACCGAAGTCACCCGGGCTTTCGTCGCCACCCTCGGCCAGCTCAGGCAGCTGGGTCACGAGGTCGTGGAGATGACCCTGCCCGATGTCCGGCCCAGCCACCACATCGGTTGGGCGATAGCCATGGAAGTCCTCGCGGTGCACCGGCCGTTCCTCGAAGCGGGCCTCCCCTACGGCGATGACGTCGCCCTACGACTGGCCGAAGTGGCCCGGGTCACCGACGAACAAGCCAGCTCCGGGAAGGTGTGGCAGGGGCAGCTCCGCTCCGCCTTCACCACGGCACTGTCAGATGTCGACCTGCTCATCACTCCCACCGTGCCGGTGCGATCCAAGGCCATCGGGGTCGACACCATCGGGGACCTCCACTACAGGGCAGTTCTCTCCTACTTTTCGGCCATCGTCAACCATGCATTGCTTCCCGCTGTGGCCATGCCCCTACTCGGGACGGGCCGCCCGCCCCTGTCCCTGCAAGCCATAGGGCCGGTCGACGGAGAAGGCCTGCTGCTCGGATTCGCCAGGCATCTCGAAGATGAGGGTGTGGTGGGTTTCCTCCCGGCGCCTGCCGACGACCCATCGCCACAGCAGGGATAAACTGAGAGCACCCAGCCAGCGATCGGCCGAATTTGGCCGCCGGTACAAGGAAGTGAAGTAAGTGGCCGACAAGACAGCCACCCAGGAAACCGCCCTCGACGAGGGCGAGAAGACAGCGCCCGAGACCATCGACCGCCTCGTCATCCGATTCGCCGGAGACTCCGGCGACGGCATGCAGCTGGCTGGAAGCAGGTTCACCGACGCCTCGGCCTTGTTCGGCAACGACCTGGCCACGCTCCCCAGCTTTCCGGCCGAGATACGGGCCCCGGCCGGGACTCTCCCCGGGGTGTCCAGCTTCCAGGTGCAGATCGCCGACTTCGACATTCTCACAGCAGGGGACGCCCCCGATTGCCTGGTGGCAATGAACCCGGCAGCCCTGATGAAGAATCTCAAGGACTTGCGCGAAGGGGGCACCCTGATCGTCAACTCCGACGCCTTCGACGAGAGGAACCTGGCCAAGGCGGGGTACAAGTCGAATCCCCTCGACGCGGAGACGCTCTCCGGATACCGCGTCATCGAGGTCCCCATGGACGAGCTGACCAAACTGGCAGTGGCCGGCACCGGGGTCAGCGGGCGCGATGTCCTCAGGTCGAAGAACTTCTTCGCCCTGGGGATCATGGCCTGGCTGTTCCACCGGCCCACCGAGCCCACCATCGAGTGGGTCGAGAAGAAGTTCTCCAGGCTGCCCGAGGTGGCCGCGGCCAACATCGCCGCCTTCAAGGCGGGATACAACTTCGGGGAGACCACAGAGGCCACCAAGGTGACCTTCGAGGTACGGCCCGCCCGCCTTCCCGCCGGCACCTACACCAACATCACCGGCAACCAGGCGCTGGCATGGGGCCTCATCGCCGCCTCCCAGAAGTCCGGGCTTCCCCTCTTCTACGGCACCTACCCGATCACCCCAGCCACCGACATCCTCCATGAGCTGTCCCGACACAAGAACTTCGGGGTACGGACCTTCCAGGCCGAGGACGAGATCGCCGGGGTCGGCTCCGCCATCGGGGCCGCCTTCGCCGGATCGTTGGCCGTCACCGGCTCATCCGGGCCGGGGATCGCCCTGAAGAGCGAGTCCATCTCGCTGGCCTTCATGCTCGAGCTGCCCCTGATCGTCATCAACGTCCAGAGGGGTGGACCCTCGACAGGGCTGCCCACCAAACCCGAACAGTCGGATCTCCTCTTCGCCCTCTACGGCCGACACGGCGAGGCACCGCTCCCGGTGATCGCCGCATCCTCACCCTCGGACGCCTTCTACATGGCGATCGAGGCTGCCCGGCTGGCCATCACCTACATGACCCCGGTCCTCCTGTTGTCCGACAACCACGTCGCCAACGGGTCCGAGCCATGGCTCCTGCCGGATTTGGACTCGATCCCGGAGATCGAGGTCGAGTTCGCCAAGCACCCCAACGGCCCCGACGGCAAGTTCCTGCCGTACATGCGCGACGTCCAGACATTCGCACGGCCCTGGGCGATTCCGGGCACGGCGGGCTTGGAACACCGGATCGGTGGATTGGAGAAGGAGGCGATAACCGGCAACGTCTCCTACGACCCCGCCAACCACCAGCTGATGACTGACACCAGGGCTTGGAAGGTGGCAAACATCGCCAACGACATCCCCGAGCTGGAAGTCGAAGGGGACGAGGACGCCGACCTGCTGGTACTGGGATGGGGCTCGACCTACGGGTCCAACAAGGCCGCAGCGAGGCGGGTCCGGCAGACGGGCAAGAAGGTAGCCACCGCCCACCTCCGCTATCTGAACCCCTTCCCCCGCAACCTCGGTGATGTTCTCCGCCGCTACGACAAGATCCTGGTGCCCGAGCTCAACACCGGCCAGTTGCTCAGGTTGATCCGGGCCGAATACCTGATCGCCCCCACCGGTCTCGACAAGGTGGCCGGCGAGCCGTTCAAGGTGTCCGAGATAAGCGACAAGATCATGGAGATGCTCAAGTGACCCTCGACTACACCCGCTCCGACTTCCAGACCGACCAGGAGGTCCGCTGGTGCCCGGGATGCGGCGACTACACCATCCTGGCCTCGGTCCAGCAGTTCCTCGCCGGGCTGGGCAGGCCCCGCGAGCAGTTCGTCTTCGTCTCCGGGATCGGGTGCGCCGCCAGGTTCCCCTACTACGTGAACACATTCGGGATGCACTCCATCCATGGCAGGGCACCGGCCATCGCCTCCGGGATCGCCGCCACCCGCCCCGACCTCTCGGTGTGGGTGATCACCGGGGACGGCGACGCCCTGTCGATCGGTGGCAACCACCTCATCCACTCCCTGCGTCGCAACGTGAACCTCAAGATCCTCATGTTCAACAACCAGATCTACGGGCTGACCAAGGGCCAGTACTCACCTACCTCGGAGGTGGGCAAGAGGACCAAGTCGTCGCCGTTCGGCTCGATCGACTATCCCTTCAACCCGGTCTCGCTCGCCCTCGGGGCCGAGGCCAGCTTCGTGGCGAGGACCCTCGACATGGACCGGAACCACACTCAGGCTGTCCTCCAGAAGGCCTATGACCACGAGGGCTCGTCGTTCGTCGAGATCTACCAGAACTGCAACGTCTTCAACGACAAGGCTTTCATCCAGATAACAGGCAAGGAGGAGCGGGTCCACAACCGGATCGACCTGGAGCATGGAAAGCCGGTCGTCTTCGACGGTGGGTCGAAGGCCGTCGTAATGAGGGAAGGCCAGGCGACGATCGTGGAGTCGTCGTCGGTCGACCCCAAGGCGATCCTGGTCCACGACGAGACCCGGCCCGACCCTTCGATCGCCTTTTCCCTCTCCCGTCTCTCCCACGGCCCGTTCGGCCCCACCCCTCTCGGAGTCTTCCGCGACGTCGATCGTCCCACCTACGACGGCGAAGTCCAACGCCAGGTCGACGACGCCATAGAGAAGAGCGGCCCCGGAGACCTGGAGAAGCTGATCCGGTCGATGGGGACCTGGACGGTCACCGAGAGCGACTAAACCCACCGTTCCTTAGGATCAGGCGGCCATATATGGCCGGATACGCGCGCGGTATGGCCCGGTGCTGCTCCTGCAGCCCAACGCTTGCCGGATCCGCTGGGACTCCGCCCTAGAGTCCCAGCCGTGACCGCCAGACTCCTCGAAGGGAAGCCCGTAGCCGATGCGGTCTTCGCCGACCTGACTCCACGGATCGCCCAACTCCGGGAGGGCGGGCATCCGGTCGGGCTGGGCACCATCCTCGTGGGGAGCGACGGGGCCTCGGAGGGATATGTCCGTATGAAGATGGAGAGGGCGGCGTCCCTGGGACTCGACAGCCCCCACATCCATCTCGGCGACGACGCCACCCAGGAGGCGGTCATGGAGGCGATCGAGTCGATGAACCAGGACCCCGCGGTGAGCGCCTTCCTGGTCCAGCATCCGACACCGCCCCAGATCGACTTCGAGGCCGCCCTGCTGGCCATCGACCCGGACAAGGACGTGGACGGCCTCCACCCGATCAACATGGGCCGGCTGGCTCTCGGCCTCCCTGGCCCGGTCCCCTGCACGCCGGCCGGCATCGAGGCCCTGCTGGCACACTACGAGATCCCGGTATCGGGTCGTAACGTCTGCATCCTCGGGCGGGGCACCACCCTTGGCCGCCCCCTGGCGCTTCTCCTGTCCCAGAAACGGCCCACCGCCAACGCCGCGGTCACGGTGGTCCACACCGGCGTGCCCAACTGGCCCGAGTACACCAGGAGAGCCGAGATAGTCATCGCCGCCGCCGGTGTCCCCGGCATCCTCAAGCCGGAGCACATCAGCCCAGGCAGCGTGGTGGTCGGGGGCGGCGTTCGCTATGAGGGGCGGGTCCTACTGCCCGACGTCGACGAGGCCTGTGCCGCGGTGGCCGGTTGGATGACACCCCGCATCGGCGGTGTAGGCCCGACGACCATCGCCATGCTCTTCAAGAACTGCGTGGAAGCCGCCGAGCAACAGGCCCGCGGCGCGTAGAACCCGAGCTGTCCCCCGGGCACGCCACCACCGAGGTCGATGCCCCGGCCGGGACTGTCCGACCGGGTCAGCGGATCAACATCACCCCCCGGATCGGGATGAGTGTGCTGGTCTCCGGGTCGGGTTTCATGAGCACCTCGCTGAGACCGTCGACGGTGAGCCTCCTGGTGAGGAACTGGGCGTCGGTTTGCAGCTGACCACCCTGTCCCTTGAGGGTGAAAGGATTGGCATAGGGGGTGAAGAAGGTCCCGGTGAGGGTGTTGCCGGCCTGGCCACCCAGCTCATGGGGGGAGCTCGACTCCGACCACAGCGCCAAATCCTCGAAGACTCCCTCGGTCGGTGCGGTCCACACCAGGCCGCCCGCACCGCCCACCAGGTCGATGACCCCGTCCTGGAGGAGGACGAAAGTACGGGTCAGGTATATCGACGCCTGGGCCACCTTCTTCAGGTCACCGTCCCGGACGTACACGAAGCGGTCGGCCGACCCCGAAGGGTTGATCTCCAGGATGCCCGATGAGCGAAGGTCGATGTCCCCGTCGACGACCACGTTGCCACCATCGATTCGCACGCTGGCACCGTTGACGATGAACCTCGGATGACAGTCGATCAGCCAATTCCCGGAGACCTCGATCGGCGGGGTGTTCGACGGGAGGTTGCAGGAGTGGAAGTCGGTCCAGCGGCTCCAATCGGAGGCCGGGCTCGGGAGGGATCCGAGCGGGCCCTGGTAAACCGCGATGTGGTCGTCGATGTGAGTGCCACCCGAGGAGGCATCGATACAGCGGGCAATCGTCAGGCCGAGATAGAGCGGGTAACTCGCCTTGCAGTTGTAGCGGTGGTCGATGGGAGCCCGGGTCACCCGCTGCGACCGGAAAACGGGCTGCGGATAGAGCTGGAAGTAGGACTCCGGAGGATCGTCGGGGTCGGCGTCGACGATGGCGGTAGTGAGGTCGTCGGGGTTGTAGGCCCGGGCCGGCTGCGTTCCCGGATTGCCCGACAGGGCATAGGAGAGGATGGCCGACTTGGCGCCGTCGGGCCCCGGCACCGGTATCGCCCGGATCCACCGTTTCGAGCCCTCTGCCTTGACATCGATGATCCAGGGGTTGGACGGCCCGCAGTTGGTGCCGGACCCATCGGAATCCACCACGATGACCCCGGGCGAGTCTTGGAAGTGGGTCACCGTGATCCTTCCCTGGCCGTCCGCCGTGAGCGCCCCACAGGCGTAAGGCTCGAGGACCACCAGTGGCACGACGTCGCCCTCCCCCACGTCGGGGGTGATGCGGGCCACGCTGCGGACCTCGGTGGTCCCGGTGTTGAAGCCGATGACACTGGCGAAGGCATAGTCCCTGATCCGGCTGATGGTCACTCCGAGGCGTTGGCACGCCACCCCATCGATGGCCGTGTTTATGGCCTGGCCGCCCATGAGCTCGTGGTCGTCGGGTATGGGATGGGTGAGGGTGATGGTGTAGGGAGGAGCGGTCCCGGTCACTGTCCGTGGTGTGTCCGGAGTGCAGGTGGTGGCCAAGGTGGCACAGTTGGGGGCCGTGGGCGTCCCCGAGTCCCTCAGGTTGATCAGCGCATATTCCCAGGCGACCTGACAACCTTCGTCGGCACGGCTTCCGCTGAAAGGGTCGATGGCGGCGGCGCCGGCGGTCGCGGCAGCGTCGGAGGCAAGCCGGTCGGCACGGAGGTCGTACCTGAGGCCCCCCAGATCGAGTGCCAGTGCGGCAGCACCCATGAGCAGGGTGAGGGAGAACGCCACCATCACCAGGGCGGCTCCCCTCTCGGACTCCATCCCACGGTGTTCAGAGGTTCTCAAGAGGCACCCGGCTCGTATCTGGAGATGGCCTGAGAGCCAAGGCGCACCGTCGTGGAGAAGAAGATCACACTGAAGTCGAAGTCACGCTCGACACGCACCTGGACCCGATGCTCGGTGGCGGGCCGACCGTCGACCACCGATGGACAGGGGGCCGCGCCGTATACCACCCCTCCTGCGTCCTCGATACGGCTCGCAGTCAGGTCGTTGGGGCCGCCTGGGTCGAAGACGTAGGCGACGCAGATGTAACGACCGGGGGCGGAGGCCGCCAACGAGCCACCAGCGTCGGACACCACCTGGGCGGCAACGGCGTCGAGCCACTCCTGTGTGCTGGCGAAGTTGGTCAGCGGAAGGGTGGCTGCATAGCGTCCGGCCTCCCTCGCCGAGTGGGTGAGCCCCAGCTGATGGTTGTAGGCGACGGCGGAGCTGACCACCCCGACCAACAACGCAACCACCAGGATGACGGTCAGGGCAAACTCGATCAGAACTGCCCCGCGGTCCTCCCGCAATGCCCCAGGCGTACACGATCCTTGCAACATGGCCTCCCCAGCCAGACAGTGACACTACACCACTCTGCGTGTGCACAAAAGGGGCCAAACTTGTAGACAGCCCCGATGGCCGATCAGATGTCGCCCAGGGAGGCGCTCAGCTCTCGCCGAGGCGACGACGCAGCTCGGCCGTCTGGCTTTCCACCGACTCGGCTACCGAACGCCGGTCAACGGAGGCCCCGGCATCGAGAATCGCCGCGTCTCCCTCCTGAAACCGGGGGTCGAACCCGACCAACTCTGCGTCGGTGACCGATCCCAGGTGCAAGCCCGCTGTCTCGGTCTGCCTGACCACCTCCCCTACCAGGCGGTGGGCCTCCCGGAACGGGACTCCTCGGGAGACCAGGGCGTCTACCAGGTCGATGGTGGCCACAGCGGCAGTCGGCGCCGGTGGGTGGAACTCGACTCCTTGAAGCATGGCGGCGATGCCGGTCAACGATCCGGCCAGTGTGTCGTCGGCGGCGAACACGATGCCCTTGTCCTCCTGCAGGTCGCGGTTGTAGGTGAGGGGAAGCCCCTTCTGCAATCCGAGGATTGCGGTCACATGGCCGGCGACCACAGCTGCCTTCCCCCTGACCAGCTCTGCGATGTCGGGGTTCCTCTTGTGGGGCAGGGCCGAGCTGCCGGTGCTCACCCCGTCGGACATGGTCATCCACCCGAACTCGGTGGTCGCCCACAACACCAGCTCCTCGGCGAGCCTCGAAAGGTGGGCCATGGCTTGGGCGCAGGCGAAGGTGTACTCGGCGACGAAGTCCCTCGCGGCCACCGCGTCGAGGGTGTTGGCCATGGGGGCTGACAAACCGAGCCCACCGGCCGCCGCCTCACGGTCGAGAGGCAGCGACGATCCTGCCCCTGCTCCCGCCCCCAGAGGGGACTCGTCGAGCCGCCTGACGCAGTCCGAGAACCTGTCGGCATCCCGCATCAGGGCCCAGGCATGGGCAAGGAGGTGGTTCCCGAGCGTGGTCGACTGCGCCTGCTGGAGGTGGGTGTATGAAGGGACAACGGTCCGGGCGTGCCTCTGAGCGCTGTCGACCAAGATCGACACTACTCCTCTCACCTGAGAGATGCGGTCGGCACCCGCAGCCTTGAGGTAGAGACGGAGATCGGTGGCCACCTGATCGTTGCGGGACCGCCCCGTATGCAGCCTGCCCGCCACGTCACCGATCAGCTCGCCGAGTCGCCTCTCTACGGCGGTGTGCACGTCCTCGTCCGTCTCCACGTACTCGAACCCTCCCGACCTGGCCTCCCCGAGGATGCTCTCCAGCCCTTCGACGATCCGGTCGGCGTCGGTCTGGGCGATGATCCCTTGCCGCCCCAGCATCCGGGCATGGGCGATGGAACCGAGGACGTCGACCTCGAGGAGGCGGCGATCAGAGTGATCGACTGTGAATGCCCAGGTGTCGTCGCTGGGCCCGCCCTCGAAGCGTCCGCCCCAGAGTGTCACCGGCCCTCCCCGAACCCCCGGATGCGGAGGGCGTTGAGGTTGATGAAGCCTTCGGCGTCTGCCTGCCGGTAGACCTTGTCTTCCTCGAAAGTGGCGATCTCGGGGTCGTAGCGGGTGTTGGGCGAGCGCCTGCCGAGAACTGTGACCGAGCCCTTGTAGAGCAGGAGTCGGGCCTCGCCGGTGACCGGCTCCTGGATCGAGTCCATGAGCTTCTGCAACTCGACGCGCTCGGGCGCGAACCAGAACCCGTTGTACACCATGGAGGCGTACCGGCCGACCAGGGAGTCCCTGAGATGGAGGACCTCGCGATCGAGGACCAAAGACTCGACGGCCCTCCGTGCCATGTGGAGCACTGTTCCTCCCGGGGTCTCGTAGACACCCCGACTCTTCATGCCCACGAACCTGTCTTCGACG
This sequence comes from uncultured Acidimicrobiaceae bacterium, assembly GCA_964454615.1. GTDB lineage: Bacteria > Actinomycetota > Acidimicrobiia > Spongiisociales > ZC4RG35 > ZC4RG35. The sequence goes on from CAYVTP010000042.1 coordinate 13,125, forward strand.
ATGTCGATCCGGCCAACCCCGTGCCGGGAGGCGCGCTGGTTGACATGTGTGAGCAACTCGACCGGCTCCATGTCCTCGCCGTCGACCGACACCGGCGTGCCGCCACGAATGCCAACGACGATCTCCTCGGGATTGTCCGGTGCGATGTCCGGATCGGTGGTCATCCGGAACATCCCCGGCGGAGGCGCCTCCCACGGGTCCTCGAGCACTCCCCCCTCGTATGAGATGTGGAACAGGTTGGCGTCCATGGAGTAGGGGGACTCCTTGGTCACTGGTGTCGGAATCCCCCGCGCCTCGGCGTAGGCCACCAGGTCGGCGCGCCCTTTCATGTCCCACTCTCTCCATGGGGCGATCACCCGCAGGTCGGGGGCAAGAGCGGCAGCGCTCAGTTCGAACCGGACCTGATCGTTGCCCTTCCCTGTGGCACCGTGGGCGATCGCCTGGGCGCCGTGCTCCCGGGCGGTCGCCACCAGACCCTGGGTGATGATCGGCCTGGCGAGGGAGGTCCCGAGCAGGTATTCCGTCTCGTACACCGCCGCGGCCCGGATCGCGGGGTAGACCGCGTCACGGACGAACGACTCGCGGCGGTCGTCGACGACCGCAGCGATGGCCCCGGTGGCGAGTGCCTTCTCCTCGGCCTCCCCTACTTCGGCCCCCTGGCCGACGTCACAGGTGTAGGCGACCACTTCGGCCGAGTACTCCTCTCGCAGCCACGCCAGGATCACCGAGGTGTCGAGACCTCCGGAGTAGGCGAGGACGACTTTCATGGCCGCAACACTAGGAGGGGCCGGGGTTGCGGCGAAAGACAGGCTCTGAGAGGCACTACCGTCCCGTCCGCCATGCCTCGCCGCTTCAGCCCTGGCCGACCGGACACCCGGTTTGCTTCCACCCCCAACGGCCACATCGCCTACCAGGTGTTCGGGAGGGATTCGCCGGACATCCTCTTCATCACCAACTGGATGACCAACCTCGACGTCATCTGGGACGAGCCGTCGGCCGCCCGCTTCTTCGACCATCTCGCCGACATCGGTCGGATCATCATGCTCGACAAACGAGGCTCGGGGGTCTCGGACCCGCCCAAGGGCGACTACATCGACCCGTTAGCTGATACCGCAGAGGACGTCAGAGCGGTGCTCGACCAAGTCGGCTCGCGAGATACGGTCTTGATCGGGGACACGGAGGGAGGGATGTTGGCCTGCGTGCTGGCGGCTTCGAGTCCCGAGCAGTTCCCGAAGCTGATCCTTCTCAACTCCCTGGCGAGGCTGGCAAGGGCGGATGACTACCCGATCGGGGCTCCGAGGCATCTGATCGAGAACTGGTCGGCGGGTTGGCGCCGGTTCTATGGAGTGGCGGGGGACACCCTCGACCTGACCGCCCCATCGGTGGCCGCCGACCGCCGATTTCGCGAGTGGTACGTTCGCTACCAGCGGCTCTCCATGGCACCTACCGTCGCCCGTCAGGCAGTGGATTGGATCACCGAGACGGACGTCCGGTCGGTGCTTCCTGCGATCCAGGCACATACCCTTGTGATCCACCGGCGCGATCCTCTCTTCCTGCGCCTCGCCTTCGGCGAGTTCCTGGCTGCGAACATCCCGGGAGCCGAGCTCCTGGTGGTGGAAGGAGCCGACACCCATCCTTTCCATGCCGGCGACACCGGGGCAATACTCGAGCACATTCGGGCTTTCGTCACCGGGGAGCGCCGCACCGTGGAGAGCAACCGCCAACTGGCGACGGTCCTGTTCAGCGACATAATCGGGTCGACCGAGATGGCTTCCCGGCTCGGCGACGAACTCTGGCTCGACCTTCGATCGGATCACGACAAGCTGGTTCGGGCCAATCTCGGCCGGTTCTCCGGCACCGAGTGGGCTCACACCGGCGACGGCTTCGTCGCTTCGTTCGAGGGCCCGCGCAGGGCTATTCAGTGCGCGATCGCCATGGCCGCAGACCTGGAGCGACTCGGTGTCGGCATAAGGGTCGGGATCCACACTGGCGAGGTCGAGATTCGCGACGGCGAGCTCGGCGGGCTCGCCGTGCACATCGCTTCGCGTGTCATGGGAGAAGTCGACTTCCCTGGGGTCATGGTCTCGGGCACGGTCAAGGACCTGGTCGTCGGCTCCAACCTGGAATTCATCGACCGGGGCCGGTTCGACCTGCGCGGTGTGCCCGGCACGTGGAACCTCTATGAAGTCCGCTCTCCGGGGGCGACCCCGAGCCCGCCGGCATTGGGCAAGGCGGCACAGAAACAGTTGACGGTCCTGGAACCGCCTGAACCTCCCTAGCGTCGAAAGCGGATGATCAAGACACTCCGCGCCGTCAGCGGCGCAAT
>CAYVTP010000043.1:0-15416 GCA_964454615.1 uncultured Acidimicrobiaceae bacterium
TCGACGAGGAGCGGAACATCGAGTGGGCGCAGCGGCTGGAGGACGCCGGCGTTCACGTCATGTACGGGGTGGTGGGTTTGAAGACCCACACCAAGATCGCCCTTGTGGTGAGGAGGGAGGGCGACCGGGTGGCTCGCTACGCCCACATCGGCACCGGGAACTACAACGAGCGCACCGCCCGGATCTACGAGGACCTGGGGGTGTTCACCGCCGATGCCGACCTCGGGGCAGACCTCTCCGACCTGTTCAACTATCTCACCGGCTACAGCAGGCAGCGGACATTCAGGAAGCTCTCGGTCTCACCCGACGGGATCAGGGCGCTGATCTCCGGCCTGATAGAAGACGAGGCCTCGCGTCCAAACGGCCACATCACCATGAAGATGAACTCCCTGGTCGACGGTGGGATCATCGACCTCCTCTACAAGGCATCCCAGGCGGGGACCCGGGTCGATCTCATAGTGAGGGGTGCGTGTTGCCTTCGGCCCGGTGTGCCCGGACTGTCGGAGAACATCGTCGTCCGGTCGATCGTCGGCCGGTACCTGGAGCACTCGAGGGTCTACAGGTTCGGCGCCCGAGGCAACGAGCGGCGGTACTGGATCGGCTCCGCCGACATGATGCCCCGCAACCTGGACAGGCGGGTCGAGGCCCTTGCGCCGGTCACCGACCCGGACCTCCAATTCAAGCTCGACGAGATCCTCGACGTGGTCATGGCCGACGACAACCTGGCGTGGGTGATGTCCCCCGACGGTTCCTGGCGTCGGGTGGAGCCCTCCACCGGCATCGACGCCCACATCGCCCTCCAGGACCTGGCGGTGGCCAGGGCAACGGCGCACGTCTAGGCAATCACTTCGTGATTGCGTACCTGGTACTTGGTACCTGGTACCTGGACCTGGTCGTGCCTCGCTGACGCTGGGCGCCCAGTCTTCTGGTGTCCCCCCGCTTGCGGGGGGACCGATCGAACGGAGTGAGAACGAGGGGGGCCTGAGGCTGCCACGGGGTGTCCCCCCGCTTGCGGGGGGACCGATCGAACGGAGTGAGATCGAGGGGGGTCCGAGGCGGAGCCGAGGTCGTCACTTAGCTCCCGCGCGTGAGGCCTGGTGACGGGTTCGCTTCGCTCACGCCCCCCTCGCCCTCGCCTTCGGCTGCGGGCGGTCCCCCCACTTCCGTGGGGGGACACATGTCGGGGTACGGGGTACCCGATACTGGGTACCCCCCTAAGGTGGCCTCATGACTTTCGGTGACGACACCAAGCCATCTGTCCTCTTCCTGTGTGTCCACAACGCGGGCAGGTCCCAGATGGCGGCGGGGCTGATGCGACACCTGTCCGAAGGGCGGGTCGAGGTCTTCTCCGGGGGCTCGGAGCCGGCCGACTCGGTCAACCCGGTCGCAGTGGAGGCAATGGCCGAGCTGGGCATCGACATCACCTCGATGACTCCTCGGAGATGGGAGATGGACGACCTCCACGCCGCGGACGTGATAGTCACAATGGGTTGCGGCGACGAATGCCCGGTGGTGCTGGGCAAGCGGTATCTCGACTGGGAGCTCGACGACCCTTCGGGCCAGCCGATAGAGGTGGTCAGGGGCATCCGCGACGACATTGAGTCGCGAGTGGCCAAACTTCTCGGCGAACTGGTGCCGGACGTCGGCTAGAACCAGCGACAAGAGTTCACCGGTCGTTCACTTCGACCATCCCGCGGCGTTAACCGGCATCCTTACCTTGCTCCTCGAACGCGGTCCTTCCGCGAACCCAGGTTCGGTCTGGGACCCCTACAAGGAGCAAATCACACATGACGAAGAGGTCATACCGCACGGTCGCAATGATCGGCGTCCTGGCATTGACCGTCGCCGCATGTGGCGACGGTGAGTCCGCGACCACCACCGCCGCGCCCGGCCGGCTCTCCGGGACCATCAACGGTGCCGGTGCCACCTTCCCCAACCCTGTTTTTCAGGACTGGAGCTTCGACTACCGCCGGTTCATCCAGCCGGAGGTGGCCATCAACTATCAGTCGATCGGTTCCGGTGGCGGGATCACCCAGTTCCTCCAGCAGACGGTCGACTGGGGCACCTCGGAGCGCTATCTGAGGGATGAGCAGCTCGCAGAGGCACGGGCTGCGCGTGGCTGCGAGCCACTGCAGTGGCCGGTGCTCTTCGGGGCGGTCGAAGTCGCATTCGGGGACGATCAGTTCGATGACCTGATCCTCACCGGCGACGTTGTGGCCGACATCTTTGAACGGCGGATCACCAACTTCAACGATCCGGCGATTGCCGCCCTCAACCCGGATCGGACCCTTCCCGATCTGGAGATGACCGTGGTCCACCGTTCCGACGGGTCGGGCACAACCTCGGTGTTCACCACCTACCTGGAGGCCGACACCAGCAACTGGACCCTGGGCAGCGGCACGGAGGTCAACTGGCCGGCCGGGACCGTAGGCGGCCAGGGCAACGAGGGCGTCACCGCCGGCATTCAGGGCAACGACGGTGGCATCGGGTACATCAACCAGGCCTACGCCATCGTCAACGAGCTTCCCACCGCCCGGATCATCAACTCCGACGGCAACGCGGTCAAGGCCACTCTCGAGGCCACCAGCGAGGCCCTAGAGGTGCTCGAGATCCCGGACTCTTTCCAGTTCGACATCCTCGGTGTCGGAGGCGGGGGCTACCCGATCGTGGGTGCGGTATGGAACTTCACCTGGGAATGCGGCTACACCGGCAACACCGCGGAGATCCTCAAGGACTACTGGACCTGGGCGGTCTCCAGTGATGCCGCCATCCTGGCGGCCACCGAGTTGGGCTACGCCCCGCTCGGCGCCGGCCTCCGGGCAAGGGTGCTCGAGGCTATCGAGCGCACTGGTTCTCAGGACGAGCAGGAGATGGGATTGTGGCAGTGGCCCGAAGGGACTCCGCTGCCACAACCCACCCGGTGAGTCACAATGAGCACTGAAGCACCGCCGAGCAATCGCTCTCTACGTTCGAAGGCGAGAGGTCGGTACGCCGACCGGTTGTTCGGCTGGTTGCTTCTCGCCTGCGGGCTGAGCGTCATAGCTGTTCTGGCCGCGATGGTGTTGAGGACGGTTCTCGACTCGATCCCCGTGTTCCAGTACCAGGGCGTCTTCGACTTCTTCTTCGGCCCAGAGTGGACCGCAGGGCACGATGTCACCGGGGCGTTCACCGGCACCTACGGGGCCCTGCCCTTCATCTTCGGGACGTTGTATACGTCGGCGATAGCAGTCGTCCTCGCGCTTCCCGCTGCGATAGGGGTGGCGCTGTACATCAACTTCTACGCCCACCGGCGTCTCAAGACCCCTCTGTCGTACACGGTGGAAGTGCTGGCAGCGGTGCCGTCCATCATCTTCGGGCTCTGGGGACTCCTCTGGTTCGTCCCCACCATCCTCCACCCCTTGACGAAGTGGGTGTCGGCCACCTTCGGTGGGGCCATACCATGGCTTTCGAGCCCGGTCCCCAACGTCAACTACTTCCACGCCGGCTTCGTCCTGGCCATCATGATCCTCCCGATCATCACCGCCATCACCAGGGAAGTCCTGGCGACAACCCCGGCGGGCGAAGTCCAGGCTGCCTACGGATTGGGGGCAACTCGGTGGGAGGTCCTGAGAAGCGTCGTCCTGGTCCGCGGCTTCAGCGGAATCGTGGGGGCGACCATATTGGGCTTGGGAAGGGCACTGGGAGAGACCGTGGCAGTGCTGATGCTGGTCGGCGGGTCGCAGAGGTTCGGTAGCCGCCTCTTCTTCCCCGGTGACACACTCGCCGCCCACATCGCGGCCACGTTCCAGGACGCCGCCCCGGAAACCCTGGTCGCCCTGACCGGAATCGGCGTGGTCCTGTTCGTGATCACCATGCTGGTCAATATCGTCGCCAGGCTGATCGTGTGGCGGTTCGGGCGTCTTGGAGGGGTGTCGCTATGACCACGAGCATCGTCCAGCACGAGCCCGAGCAGGTCACCCCGACCGGGCACACCTCCCTGAAGGTCAAAGGCGGCAACGCCCGGAAGCGTCAGCGCAAGGACCTGGCGGTGAAGGCACTCCTCACCGTCCTGATGATCCTGGCCTCGATTCCGATCGTCCTGATCCTCTTCGAGGTGGCACGTCGTGGGGCTGCGGTCATCAACTGGGAGTTCCTCACCCAGGAGGAGCCACCTCCCCGTCGTGAAGGCGGCGGCTACGCAGCCGGGTTCGTGGGAACGCTCATCATCGTCAGCTGGGCCACCGCGATGGCGGTCCCGATCGGGATCCTCGCCGCGGTCTACCTGGTCGAATATGGAAAGGGCCTCATGGCCGGGGTCATAAGGTTCTTCACCGATGTGATGACCGGGATCCCTTCGGTGTTCGTCGGTCTTGCGGTGTACGCCATCATCATCATCGGCTCGGGACAACGATTCACCTTCGGGGCCTTCCCGGCCGCAGCCGCCATCGGCATCATCATGCTCCCAATCGTGGTCAGGGCATCGGAGGAGATGCTCAAGACCGTCCCCGACGACCTGCGGGCGGGGTCTTACGCCATGGGAGCGAGGAGGTGGCAGACCATCCTCAAAGTGGTCCTCCCAGCTGCGGCACCCGGTCTGAGCACCGCTTCGATGCTGGCCGTCGCCCGGGGAACCGGGGAGACAGCACCGCTGATCCTCACCGCCTTCGGGAATGTGTTCGTGGTGTGGACGCTGTTCAACAAACCAATCGGAGCGCTTCCCCTCCAGATCTACAACGGTGCCCGGCAACCTTTCGGACCTGGAATCGAGAGGGCATGGGGCGGTGCACTTGCCTTGCTGATCATCGTCCTGGTCCTCACCGTCGTGGCGAGATGGATCGGGTCGAGGGCCAAATTGGGAGAGAGACACTGACCGGTGACAGCCAGGATGCAGCGGTGGAAAGCGAGGAGCACGTGACCGTCACCAGAGAGACGAGGATCAATATGCCGACCAGCCAGGACGGCCGACACGAAGAGGAGGGGCCATCGGGACTGATGGTTTTCGACATCGACGAGGTCGATGTCCTCTACGGGACCTTCAAGGCGCTCATGAGCGTGTCCCTCGACATTCGTCACAACGAGATCACCGCCTTCATCGGACCCTCCGGGTGCGGGAAGTCCACCTTGATCAGATGCCTCAACAGGATGAACGACCTGATCCCCGGATCGTCGGTGACCGGCAGCATCCTCTACAACGGCGAGAACATCTACGACGACGACATCGACCCGGTGGAGGTCCGGCGGAGGATCGGGATGGTGTTTCAGAAGCCGAACCCGTTCCCCAAGTCGATCTACGACAATGTCGCCTTCGGACCCAGGCTCAACGGAGTCCGACAGGGCCTCGACGGTGTCGTCGAGGAGGCCCTCGTCGCGGCTGCCCTCTGGGATGAGGTCAAGGACAAGCTGGGCGACAGCGGTCTGGCACTCTCCGGGGGCCAACAGCAACGTCTCTGTATTGCCAGGGCAATTGCGACCAAGCCGGATGTGATCCTGATGGACGAGCCCTGCTCGGCCCTCGATCCGCTCGCCACCAACCGGATCGAGGAGCTGATGCTCGAACTGAAGAACGACTACTCGATAGTGATCGTGACCCACAACATGCAGCAGGCGGCCCGTGTCTCCGACCGGACTGCCTTCTTTTCGGTCGATGTGGGCGAGGAGAGTGCCAGGACTGGCAAACTGGTGGAGTACGACCTGACAGACAGGCTGTTCACCTCTCCGTCGATCAAGCAGACGGAGGACTACATCACCGGAAGGTTCGGATGACCGACACCAGGGCCCACTTCCACCAGGAGCTGGAGGGTCTACAGGCCGAGCTGCTCGGGGTCGTCGACAGGGCCACCGAAATGGTCCGGAAGGCGGTCGAGGCGGTCACCACCGGCAGTGAGGAACTTGCCCGCGACGTTGTTTCCGCCGACGACGAGATCGATGCCCTCTACTTGGACATCCACGAGAAGTGGGTGAACCTGATGGCGCGGCAACAGCCGATGGGCTCCGACCTCCGCCGGATGGCGGTCATCCTCCAGCTCAACATGACTTTCGAGCGGATGGGCGACCAGTGTGTGAACATCGCCCGCACTACCACCTACACCCAAGGGCTGCCTCGCGACCCCAAGATCGTCCAGCTGCTCCAGGAGATGGGCCAACTGGTCCAGCCGATGATCCGGACAGCTGTCGAGTCCTATGTGCGTGGCGATGTCGAGGAGGCTCGCCTCCTTCCGGCCATGGACGAGCCGGTCGACGAGATCAACCGGAACATGTACCGATATGTGATCGAGGCGGGCCCCGATCCGCAGCGACTCGAGTGGGCCATCAAGATGATGCTGGTGTCGCGGGCCCTGGAGAGGATCGGGGACCAGGCGGTCGACCTTGCCGAGCAGACCGTCTACCTGACGACCGGGCAGAAGACCGAGTTCGGCGACAGTCTGTCTGCAGATGACCCCGACTGACCGTCGCCCCTATCGCGTTCTCATCGTCGAGGACGAGGCCGGGTTGGCCGACTCGATCCGCTACACCCTCGAGTCTGAGGGGTTCGATGTCCTGGTGGCGGCTACCGGCACGGCAGGGGTCGAGGCGGCCCGTCTCAATGGCCCGGACGTGATCCTCTTGGACCTGATGCTCCCGGAGATGGCCGGCCTCGACGTATGCCGACAGGTGAGGACCTTCTCCGACGTCCCGATCATCATGCTCACCGCCAAGGATGCTGAGGCGGACAAGGTCGCCGGGCTCGAGTTGGGAGCCGACGACTACATGACCAAGCCGTTCTCGATGCGAGAGCTGGTGGCCAGGATCAGGTCCCAGTTGAGACGGATGTCGCGGACCGGGCTCCTAGCAGACACCAACGAGGTCCTCCGTGGGGGACCGGTAGAGCTCGACATCGACGCCCACGTCGTTCGGGTGAACGGAGAACCTGTCGAGATTCGGCCCAAGGAGTTCGAGTTGCTCGAGGCGCTGATGAGAAGGAAGGACCGTCTCGCCGCCCGCCACACCCTCATCGACGAGGTTTGGGGGCCGTCCTACTTCGGCGACACCAAGACCCTCGATGTCCACGTCAAACGCCTCAGGGAGAAGCTCGAGGAGGATCCCGCCAATCCTCGCCACATCGTGACGATCCGAGGGCTCGGCTATAAGTTCGTTGATGAGTGACCTCCCTGAGGTCGGCAGGGCGCCGATCACGAGGCGCTTCCTGGTCGCCGGGATGTTCACCGCCCTTCTTCTCATACTCCTCCTCACCGGCCTGGTCGAACGGTCGATACGGGCCGTCTGGCTGGCCGACCTCGACTCCGACCTCCTCACCGTGGCCCAGATTGCCTCGGTGGCCGTCCCGGCGGACGGCCTTCAGGAGTGGGCGGTCTCGACAGCCGAAGCGGGGGCGGTGCGGGTCACGATCATCGACGTCTCGGGTCTGGTGCTGGCGGACTCTGACAGGGACCCGGCCAGCATGGAGAACCACCGGGGCAGACCGGAGGTGATAGCGGCGCTGGCCGGCCGGCCCGGATACGACACCCGGATTAGCGCCTCGACGGGAATCGGGGAGCGCTATGTGGCGCTCCCCCCTGTCGACGGGCTGGTCGTCAGGGTCTCCACCCAGGTAAGCGTGATCGAGGCCGAACTCCGGCAGACGCGGGCGGCAATAGTTCGAGTGGCCTTGGCGGTGGCGGTGTTGGCATTGGCTGTCTTGGTCTATGCCGCTCGCCGGCTGGCCGGACCCGTGGGCACACTCGCCGAGCAAGCTCAGGGGATCGCCGAGGGTCGACTCGATGTGACAGCGAGGCGTTCGTCCGTCGCCGAGTTGGACCTCCTCGGCCTCTCCCTGGTAGACATCGCCCGAGATCTGGGTGGGCGGGTGACCGAAGCCGAGGAGGCTTCGTCCCTTCTCGAAGTGGTGCTGGAAACGATCCCTCAGGGCACGATTCTCTTCGATCCGTCTGACACGGTTGCCTACTCGAACCCGTCGGCAGCCGAGATCCTCGGTGCGGTCCCCCGGAATCTGACCGGACTGGTTCCGTTCCAGCTGCAGGGGGCGGTGAAGGAGGCCAGGGAGTCGACGCAGACCGTGGTCCGCGAGGTGGATCACGGGGTCCCGCGCAAGCAGATACGGGCGATCGCCACTCCGTTCCCAAGGGACCCACGCGTGCTCCTGGTGGTGGTCGATGTCACCGAAAGGGAACGCATCGACTCGATGAGAAGGGACTTCGTGACCAATGCCTCGCATGAGTTGAAGACCCCGGTTGCCACCATCATCGCTTCCTCTGAGGCCCTCCAGATCGCGATGGGCAAGAACGACGGGAACGCCGCGGTGTTCGCCTCCCGGATCGACGCCTCCGCCCGACAGCTGCAGCGCCTGGTAGCCGACTTGCTGGACCTCTCCCGGCTGGAGCGCGAAGTTCCCGATCTGATTCCGGTCCGGTTGGATATCGTGGCCGGTGAGGAGATCGAGAGGATTCGCCCGCGGGTGGCGGACAACGGCCTCACCCTCGACGTCGATGTGGAGCCGATCCTTGTCGAGGCGAATCCCAACGATGTCGCGCTGGCCATCCGGAACCTGCTCGACAATGCCATCCGCCACACCTCGAGCGGCGGGATCAGAGTCCGCGTCGGGCCCGGCGGCGGGCAGGCCGTGATCCGGATCACCGACACCGGCGAGGGCATACCGTCGAAGGACCTCGACCGCGTCTTCGAACGGTTCTACCGCGTCGACAGCGCCCGATCCCGTGGTTCGGGCGGGACCGGGCTGGGCCTGGCCATCGTCAAGCATGTCGCCGAGACCCACGGGGGCACCGTGTCGGTGGAGAGTCGTCTGGGGAGCGGATCCACATTCACCCTGTTGCTACCGGCACTGGCTGGCACAGACCACGGGGGCAACTAGCCTTCTCCACAGCCGCCGGAGTGTCTACCCATGCTCGAAAACATCCACTCACCAGACGACCTCCGGACCCTCTCCCCTGACGAGTTGACCGTCCTCTGCGAGGAGATCCGCACTTTCATCCTCGAGAAGGTCTCGCTGACCGGGGGACATCTGTCGCCTAACTTGGGCGTGGTCGAGCTCACCCTGGCCCTCCACCGATCCTTCGACTCCCCACGCGACCGTTTCATCTGGGACGTCGGGCACCAGGCTTATGTGCACAAGCTGGTCACCGGTCGTACCGAAGGCTTCGACCGACTTCGAACCACCGGGGGCCTCTCCGGCTACCCCAGCCGCGAGGAGTCCGAGCACGACTTCGTGGAGAACAGCCACGCCTCCACCTCGCTCAGCTACGCCCTGGGGCACGCCCTGTCCGGCTATCCGGGCTGGACGGTGGCGATCATCGGGGACGGGGCGTTCACCGGCGGGATGGCATACGAGGCGCTCAACCACATCGCAGTCGCCAGACCGGAGCGACTGATGATCGTCCTCAACGACAACGGACGGTCCTATGCCCCGACGGTGGGAGGCATGGCCGCGCTAGCCAACCTGGCGCACTATCGGATCGACCCCCGTTACGAGAAGGCAAAACGGGCGGTGGGTCGGATGCTTCGCGGGATCCCACTGGTCGGTGAGACAGCCGACGAGCTGGCCTCCCGTATGAAGGACGCCTTCAAGCAGATGCTCGAGCCGGCGACGGTCTTCGACGCCCTGGGCCTCAAATATTCCGGTGTCCTCGACGGGCACGACATAGCGCTGCTCGAAGAGACCTTCGCCCAGGCAAAGACCTACCAGGAACCGGTGGTCATCCACGTCGTCACCGAGAAGGGCAACGGCTACAAGCCGGCGATAGAGGACGAGGAGGAGAAGCTCCACGGGGTCGGCACCTTCGACATCGCCACCGGCCGGGCTTTGAAGAGCGAGCTCAAGCTGACCGAGGTGGCAGGACGGGCCGTCTCCGAAGCGGCGGCCAGGAGGCCGGAGGTGGTCGGCATCTCGGCTGCCATGGTCTCCACCGCAGGGCTACGTGACATGGCCCGCCGCTTCCCCGACCGGGTTTTCGACACCGGGATCGCCGAGCAGCACTCGGTGACACTCGCCGCGGGGATGGCCATGGCCGGGAAGAAGCCGGTCGTCGCCATCTACTCGTCGTTCCTGCAGAGGGGATTCGACCAGATTGTCTCGGATGTGGCCCTCCACGACCTGGGTGTGGTCTTCCTCATCGACCGAGCCGGGATAACGGGCCCCGACGGGCCATCCCACCACGGGGTGTTCGACCTCGCCTACCTGAGGATGATCCCCAACATGGTGATCGGGGCGCCGGCCGACGCTTCCGAGCTGTGCGCCATGATCGAGACCGCGGTCGACCACGACGGCCCGATCGCCGTCCGCTATCCGAAGGGAGGCGCGGTCTCGATACCGAACGTCCCCGTCGAGCCGTTGCCTGTCGGCGAGGCAGAGCTGGTGAGGGAGGGCTCGGACGTCCTGCTGGTGGCGGTGGGGCGAATGGTCGAAGTGGCGGAGAAGGCCGCCCTCGACCTCGCCGAGCGCGGGATCGAGGCCGGGGTGGTCAACGCCCGTTGGGTCAAGCCCCTCGACCCCCGGATCGCCGAGTGGGCGGCACCGGTCAAGCAGGTGGTCACCCTGGAGGACGGTGTCATCTCGGGAGGCTTCGGTTCTGCTGTCATGGAGCTGTTCTCCTCCACCGGGCAGACCCGCCCGGTCACCATGGTGGGGGTACCCGACCGGTTCCTCCCGTTCGGGTCGGCACCCGACCTACACGCCGCCGCCGGGATGGATGCCGCCTCGGTGGTAGAGCGGGTAGCCGCTCTCCTCCGGTAGCGGTCGGAACCCGCACCTCACCACCGATTTCGAAGCAGCGCCCCCATTCATCGGATTAGGGTCGATCCCACCATGTGGGCACAGTGCCCCAAGATTGCATGGTCTGTCTACTCGAAGGAGTGATGAAATTTGAAGAAGCTGATCGCACTATTCGCCGTGCTGGCCCTGGTGCTGGCGGCATGTGGCGACGACGCCTCCAACGGCGACGGAGACGCAGTCGACACCCTGGCCGCGGTGCAGGAAAGGGGCTCGGTCCGTTGTGGCGTCAACGATGCGGTGCCAGGATTCGGGTTCCTGGAGGCCGACGGGAGCTACTCGGGATTCGACATCGACTTCTGCCGGGCCCTGGCCGCGGCGATCTTCGATGATCCCAACGCAGTCACCTATGTGCCACTGACCGCCCCACAGCGGTTCACCGCCCTGCAGTCACGCGAGATCGACGTCCTCATCAGGAACACCACCTTCACCGCCACCCGTGACGGTACGGAGGCAGCCACCTTCGCCACCACCACGTTCTACGACGGGCAGGGGATGATGGTGCGGGTCGCCGACGGGTTCACCTCGATCGACGACATGGACGGCACCACGATCTGCACCCTGGAAGGGACCACCACGGAGATGAACCTGGCCAACAGGTTCGCCAACATGACCTACACGCCGGCGACCTTCTCTGCCAACGACCAGCTCCGTGAGACCTTCATCCAGCGTGGATGCGATGGATGGACCTCGGACAAGTCGCAGCTTGCCGCCCAGCGTTCGGCCTTCCCGGCCGAAGCCGGAGGGCCGGACTCCCTGGTGATCTTCGAGGAGAGCTTCTCCAAGGAGCCACTGGGCCCGGCAGTGTTGGACGGTGACTCCAAGTGGGCTCAGATCGTCAACTGGACCGTTCTGGTGACGATCATCGCCGAGGAGTTCGGTGTGACCTCCCAGAACATCGACACATTCGCCAACACCGATGTCGTCCAGATCCAGCGTCTGCTGGGGCATGACGGCTACGACCCGGGCCTCGGCCTGCCCTCAGGGTGGCCGGCACGTGTCATCCGGCATGTCGGCAACTACGGCGAGATCTTCGACCGCCATGTGGGGATGAACAGCCCGCTCGGCCTCGAGAGAGTTCTCAACGACCTGTACACCCGGGGCGGACTGCTCTACGCACCGCCTTACTAATCGGTAGCGAGTGGGACGGCCCGCGTCCGGGCCGTCCCACCCTTCCTGATCGGGCCAGATGACAGCCACCACCGACCTAACCACAACCCGACCCCCGATCTGGCGCGACCTGAGGATCATCAGGATCGTGGTCCAGGTGGTGGCGATAGCGGTGGCCGTGGCCCTGATCATCCTCCTCTATCAGAACCTGACCCGGAACATGAGGGCCGCGGGGATCTCGACCACCTTCCGCTTCCTCAACCAACCTCTCGGGGTCAATATCGCGGGTTCACCACTTCCCTCCAACGCCCCGATCTGGAGGGGCCTCGTGATCGGGATCAAGAACACCTTCGCCCTGGTGTTGGTGGGGATCCCGATCCTCACCACGCTCGGGGTGCTGATAGGCATCGGCAAGCTCTCCACGAACTGGCTGGTGGCCAAGATCTGTTCCATCTACGTGGAGATCTTCCGCAACCTGCCGCCCCTCCTCATCCTGTTCTTCGTATACAACGCGGTCATCCTGCGGCTACCCCTGCTGGACGAGTCGTGGAACCCCCTTGGCCTGATCATCGTCAACCGGCGATTCATCGCCGTCCCCTCCTTCCAGGCCGAGGCCACCATCGGGATGTTCGTCATCGTCATCGCAGTCGCCCTGGCCGCCGCCGTCGGGATCTGGATGTGGCGCACCCGCCGGTGGGAGCAGACCGGTGAGCCCCACCGCCGCGTCCTGTGGTCGTTGGGCTGGCTGATCGCCGTCGGGCTCGTCGCCTATGCGGCACTGGGCGGGCCGATCCGGGTGTCCATCCCCAACCTCGAAGGGCTCACTCTGACCGGAGGCATATCCGGCCTGGCCCCATATTTCGCGGTGCTGATCGCCCTGTCTCTCTACACCGCCTCTCATGTCGCCGAGATCACCCGAGGGTCGATCCAGGCGGTGGCCAAAGGCCAGACCGAGGCATCCAACTCCCTGGCCCTCTCCAGCTTCCAGCGACTCCGCTATGTGGTGCTGCCCCAGGCGATGAGGGTCGGGATTCCACCGACCATCAGCCAGTACCTCAACTTCACCAAGAACACCTCACTGGCCATCGCCGTCGGATACGCCGAGATCACCAGGATCACCTTCCAGGCGGTGGGGAACGGGCATCCCGCTCCGCAGCTGGTGGCCCTTCTCATGCTGAGCTACCTGATCTTCTCGCTGACCATCTCCCTCCTGGTCAACATCCTCAACCGCCGACTGGCCTACGTGACCCGATGACCGCCCAAGCCGACACTCCGACCCGCCCGGCAATCCCGAGGAAGACATGGTTTACCTGGGTGCGGGAGAACCTGTTCAACAACTGGTACAACAGCCTGCTCACCCTGGCGCTGGGGAGTGCCGCGGTGTGGGCGGTGGTGAACCTGATCCGGGGGTTGCTGGTCGCGGAGTACACCATCCTCAGGGTCAACCTGACCCTGTTCATGGTGGGCCGGTTCCCCCTAGACCAGCTGTGGCGACCCTGGGCGTCCGGCCTGCTCCTGGCGCTGGCCATCGGCCTGGCGGGAGGAGTGCTCACCGCCATGGCCCGCCACAAGGCGATGAGCGCCGGCCTGCCGTACCGGGCATCCACCTTGAGGCAGGGGGTGAGGAGGTTCGGTCCCCTCATCGCCCTGGTTGGCGTCATACTCGCCCTCACCGAGACCATCACGCCGAGCCTGATGGTCCTGGCATTGGTGGCCGTGTTGCTGGCGGGCAACTTCGTCGGCCGCCGGGTCCCGCCGAAGGCCTTCGGATTGGCCTGGCTGGTGGTGGTCGGTTCGATCGTGGCCGCGTATGTGGTCCTGGTGGCGTTCGGGGGAGTCGGATGGCACGAGTGGGGGGGCCTACACCTGAACGTGTTCCTGGCGGTGGCCGGGGTCTCCTTCGCCTTCCCGTTGGGCCTGATGCTGGCCCTCGCCCGGCGATCGTCACTACCCGCCATCAGGACCCTGGCGGTGACCTACATCGAGCTGGTCCGTGGGGTGCCCCTGATCGCCCTGCTCCTCTTCGGAGGGTTCGCCGTTGGGTTCCTGCTGCCCGAAGGACTCCGTCCCAGCTTCGTGACCAGGATGTTGATCGTGATCACCGCCTTCCAGGCGGCCTACGTGGCCGAGGTGGTGAGGGGGGGCCTCCAAAGCCTGCCCAAGGGCCAGATCGAGGCCGGCCAGTCGGTCGGCCTGTCGGCATGGAAGACCACCCGGCTGATCGTCCTCCCACAGGCGCTGCGCCACACCATCCCGCCGATGGTCGGCCAGTTCATCGCCCTGTTCAAAGACACCACCCTGGTGTTCATCCTCGGGATCAGGGAGGTCCTGGGTGTGGGCATCGTGGTCAACACCCAACCGGACTTCCTCGGCCAGGGTCTCTTCGGCCTGACCCTCGGCTTCGTCGCGATGATCTTCTGGGTGGGCGCATACACCATGTCGCGTGAGGCGCGGCGAATAGAGAGAAAACTGGGAGTAGGTGAAAGATGACACAAGCCAGCGTCTACGCCGACGCCACACGCGCGAAAGGCGAGCCGATCATCGAGATGGAAGGAGTCGACAAGTACTTCGACGACTTCCAGGCCCTTGCCAACATCAACCTGAAGGTGGGCAAGCAGGAGGTGGTGGTGGTCATCGGCCCTTCCGGCTCGGGCAAGTCGACGCTGATCAGGTGTATCAACCGACTGGAGAAGCACGACAACGGCAGGGTCGTCGTCGACGGGATCGAACTGACCGATGACGTCAAGTCGATCCAGCAGGTCCGCAAAGAGACCGGCATGGTCTTCCAGCAGTTCAACCTGTTCCCCCATCTGACCGTGCTCGACAACATCACCCTGGCGCCACGCCAGGTGAGGCACATGCCCAAGGACGACGCCGAGAAGAGCGCGATGGCGCTCCTCGAGCGGGTGGGCATACCCGAACAGGCCCGGAAGTACCCGGGCCAGCTCTCCGGCGGCCAGCAGCAGCGCGTCGCCATCGCACGGTCGCTGGCGATGACCCCCAAGGTGATGCTCTTCGACGAGCCCACCTCGGCCCTGGACCCCGAGATGATCAAGGAGGTCCTCGACGTGATGGTCGAGCTGGGACGTGGGGGCATGACCATGATCGTGGTCACCCACGAGATGGGTTTCGCCAGGGCCGTTGCCGATCGGGTGGTGTTCATGTCCGACGGGTTGATCGTCGAGGTGGGGACCCCGGAGCACTTCTTCACCGAACCGCAGGAGGAACGAACCAAGCTGTTCTTGAGCCAGATTCTGTAGCTCGGCTGCGCTGTCGTCACCTTTCGCGCGTGAGGTCTGGTGACGAGTTCGCCCCTGCGGGGCTCACGCCCCCCTCGACGCGCTCCCTTCGGTCGCTTGCGTCGGTCCCCCCACTTCGTGGGGGGACACGGTGAGGAGCTCGCACCCTCGGTTGCGGGGGGACCGATCGAACGTAGTGAGATCGAGGGGGGCCTGAGGCGTAGCCGAGGTCGTCTCCCACCTTTCGCGTGTGAGGCCTGGTGACGAGCTCGCACAGCTCGCACCCCCCTCGCCCTCGCCTTCGGCTG
>CAYVTP010000044.1:0-14940 GCA_964454615.1 uncultured Acidimicrobiaceae bacterium
TCGGTGGAGAACTGGTGCATGATGATCCCCGGGCTCAAGGTGGTGGCGCCGTCCAACGCCCGTGACGTGGTCGGGCTGATGGCAGCTTCGGTGAGGGACCCGGACCCAGTGGTGTTCTTCGAGCACAAGGCCCTCATGGCGACCCAGTCCGACATTCCCGAAGGTGAGATCGTCGACGAGCTGGGAGAGGCCAGGGTGGTCCGGGAGGGGTCGGACGTCACCATCGCGGCCCTTGCCCTGATGGTTCCGAGGGCTCTGGAAGCTGCCGAGCGTCTGGCAGCCGACGGTATCTCGGCAGAGGTGATCGACGTCCGCTCCCTGGTCCCGCTCGATACCCAGACACTGCTCGACTCGGTCACCAAGACCGGCCGCTTCTACACCGTAGAGGAGAACCCCCGCCTCTGCGGCTGGGGCGCCGAGCTGGTCTCGATCGTCGGGGAGGAGGCGTTCTGGGATCTCGACGGGCCCAGCATCAGGATCACCACCCCCCACATCCCCCTGCCTGCGGCCGCAAGCCTCGAGGACCTGGCCATCCCGTCGGTCGACAGGATCTACGAGACCGTTGCCAAGACGGTCGATTCCAGGGGCCGGTCATGACAGATCTGCTGATACGCGGGGGCTGCGTCCTGTCCCTCAGCCCGAGGGTCGGCAACCACGCCGAAGCCGATGTGCTGGTCGAGGATGGCCGGATAGCCGAGGTCGGCCCAAGACTCCGCGGCCCGAGGGGAGTGGAGGTCATCGACGCCGGCGACACCATCGTCATGCCCGGGTTCGTCGACGGCCACCGCCATCTCTGGGAGTCTCTCTTCTGCAGTCTCGGATCCCCGGGGTCGGCAGCCGACATGCTGTCAGCGGCGTCGCTCTACGGCCCGCATCACAACTCGGAGGACGTCTACGCAGCCACTCTCATCGGGCTCCTCCGCGGGGTAGAAGCCGGGACCACCACGGTGGTCGACTGGTTCGACGCCAGCGACGACCACTTGGAGGCCGCCCTCCAGGCGCACATCGACTCAGGGGTGCGGGGAGTCCTGGTCAAAGGGACGAGCCCATGGGAGGCCAATCGGGACAGGTGGAAAGCGAATCTACGAGATCTCGCAGAGCGCGGCACCGGCAACCCCCTGCTCACCATCGCCGGCGGTGTTCCCGCCCCGGCCGCCGCCGATCTCGACTCTGTCGCCGGGGACTGGGCAGCAGCGCGGGAGCTCGGGTTGCGAATTCATGCCCGGATCGGCCGGGATCCGGCCGCCGCGGGGATCGTTGCGGCGCTGGCGGAGAGGGGGATGCTGGGGCCGGATGTGACGCTGGTCCACTGCACCCATCTCGACGATCGCGACCTCGATGCCATAGCGGAGACGAACACGCAGGTGGTGCTGACCCCTTCGAACGAGATGGCTGAGGCCATGGGGTCGCCGCCACTGCAGCGCCTCATCGACCGCAAGGTGCGCCCCGGCCTCGGCGTCGACGGTGATGGAATCGCCCCGAGCGACATGTTCGCCCAGATGCGCGCCGTGATATCGCTCCAACATGCCGCCTACTTCGACCTCAAGCTCGCCGGGAAGGGTGGGCTGCCGAGGCTCCTCACCACCAGGGAGGTGATACGTTGGGCCACGGTCGACAGTGCCTGGGCCGCAGGACTGGAAGCGGAGGCGGGCTCGCTGCAGCCGGGGAGGCCCGCCGACCTCATCGTGCTGCGTGCCGACCGTCCCAACATCGCCCCCGTCAACGATCCCATAGGTGCGGTGGTCTGGGGGATGGACACGTCGAACGTCGATTGGGTGCTGGTTGGCGGCAGGGTGCTCATGCGGGAGGGAGTCGTGGAGGGAGACCTGGCCCGAATCCGCGACCTGGCCGTGGAGTCACGGGACCGGGTTGTCGCCGCCGCCGGCGTCGTCGGCCCGACAGGGGGGGCCGCATGACCGCTGGCTTCGTGCAGGTGAGACGACAGTCCTCGGTGCTCACCCGCTTCGTCGTGGCCTCGCGATACATGCCGGTCTACCTGGCCCTGGTGTTGTTGTACATCGTGGCATCGGTGTGGGCGCCGAACATGCTCACCAGGGACGCCCTGGCTGCCCTGGCCCCCTATGCCGCCCTCCTGGGCATCACCGCCCTGGGCCAGATGCTCGTCATCATGACCGGCGGCATCGACCTGAGCACCCCGGGCACATTCACCCTCTCTGCCCTCATCATGGTCGGAGTCGGCCAGCAGACGAACACCCGCATCGCCACCGCCCTGGTGACCGTGGTCCTGGTGTCAGCCATCATCGGACTCGCCAACGGTCTGTTGATCGGCGGGCTGCGCCTCAACCCTCTCATCACCACCCTCGCCGTAGGGGCCATCGTCGTGGCCCAGGCCTTTCGGTACGCCCGCAGGTTCCCGGTGCAGAGACCGGTTCCGACCGGATGGTCCGACTGGACCAGCAGCAGGCTGTTCGGGTTGAGCCCCGTCTTTTGGGCCGGGGTGCTCCTGACCATCGCACTGGTCCTGATCTTCAGGTACACCACCTTGGGCAGGAGGTTCCAGGTGGCAGGGGCGAACCCGGTGGCAGCCCAGGTGGTCGGAGTCAGGTTCCGCCTCTACCAGGTCTCGGTATACGTGGTCGCCTCGGTCCTCTACGGCCTGTCCGGAGCGGCCATGGCGGGGCTTCTCCGGGCCCCCGGCCAGGGTGTCGGCGACCCCTACCTGCTCGGGCCGATAGCCGCGGTGGTCATCGGCGGCGCCTCGCTCGCCGGGGGCCTGGCGAGTCCGGTGTCCACATTCGCCGCGGCCATCTTCCTCGCCGGGCTGAATCAGATGATGCAGGTGATGCGCCTCCCCACGTCATATCAGTTCGTAGTTTTCGGCCTGGTCATCATCGGGGGGATGCTGGTTTCGGGCGATCGGATCATCAAGGCGGTGGAGCGAACGCTCCGCGAGCGGCGAAGACCGAAACGCACCGAAGGTGAGATGACAACTGAAGCCACCAGCGGGAAAGGTTGAGAAAGGAGACGCCCGACACGACCCGACCTACGCATGACGATGAAAGCAGAGGGCAACGTGCCCAACGGAGGAGGAAAATGAGACGAATACGAATGATCGGGATCCTGGCAGTGCTTGCACTGATCGCGGCTGCGTGTGGCCCGGCGGACACCGTTCCGACCACGACCACGGCGGCCCCGGCCACGACCCAGGCACCAGGGGAGACCACCACGTCCGGTGACCCGGGCGACGACCCGCTCGCCGAGTACGGGGAGACCACCGACGCCGATCCCGCCTTGATCGACCGAGCGCTCGGCCCGGTCGAGCCTTCGGACGAGGCGAGCTGGAACATCATCCTGGCGGCGATCGCCAGAGCGGACCAGAACCCCAGCGAGGCGATGATCGCCAAGGCGCTCGAGTGCTTCAACGCCACGGAGTGCCAGACAGGCAGCGGTGGCGAGATGGTCATGGGCTATGCCGACGGTGGTGGCCCGGGAGTCAACGTGTGGCGTGCGGTGAGCCAGATGGAGGCCATCCTCCAGGCGCTCACCTATCCGGAGATCGGGACGATCGTGTTCCGGGCGGCTAACTTCGATCAGGATCCCGCGGTCCACATCAACGACATCCGGTTTCTCGTCGATCGGGGAGTTGATTTCATCGTCGGCTATCCGGACATGGGGATCCTCCTAGCCGATGCCATCCGGGAGGCGACGGCTGCCGGCATCCCCTACCTGTCGTTCTCAGCGGGATGGGTGGGCCTGCCCGACCAGGATGGAGCACTCGTGCCAGGCACGGACTATCTGACGGTGGTCGGTGAGGATCTCTGCGCCCTTGGCCAGAGCTTTGCCGACGTGCTCAACGCCGGTGTCGGCGATGGCAAGGTCGCTTTGCTCGGCGGAACCCCGAACAACGCACTGTCCCTCGGCTGGCAGCGTTGCACCATCGACGGCCTCTCAGGCAGCATCGAGCTGGTCAACCCCCCACCCAACCGGGACACCACGACCGGTGACACCTACTGGTTCGGGCCGCTCATCACGGCCCAGTTCCAGGGCCTGCTGGCTGCGGACAGCGACATCCATGGATGGGCGTACGAGTACGCCGACGGCATGTACATAGGGCTCAACGAGTTCAGGGCGCTCAATATCCCGGTCCAGAACCAGACGATGGCGCTCCGCACCGACGAGCAAAACCTGTTCTGCGAGTGGAGCGACGCCAACGAACCGACCTGGGACATCTGGTACTCGGCCGGTGGCAACTTCCAGACCAGGGTGGCGGTGACCGCGGCGATGATCCACATCAAAGGCGGCACGATCCCCGGAGAGATCGTGGTTCCTCATGTCATGAGGCAGGTCACCGCCGATGACTGCAACCCGGATCGCGCCAACCCGGAGGCGTCTGGCACCTCGCTGGTGCCCGACAGCGTCATGAGGCGGATGTTCGGCAACTGATCGGCGCAACCATCGAATGACCAAAGGCGATCCACGAGGGGGTCCAACGGATCTGGTCCTCGAACTGGCTGGCGTGTCCCGCCAGTTCGGGGCGGTCCGCGCCCTGACCAACGTCAGCTTCGACTGTCGGCCCGGCGAAGTGCACGCACTCGTAGGGGAGAACGGTTCGGGGAAGTCGACCCTCCTCGGGATCGCCAGCGGGTTCGTGGAGCCCGACACCGGTCACGTCCGGATCGGCGGGAAGCCGCTCAAGACCGACTCCCCGGCCACCGCCAGGCGGCTGGGCCTGTCCATGGCATACCAGGACACCTCCCTGGTGCCCATGGAGCCGGTAAAGAACAATCTGTACATGGCGGCAAGGTCTGGTCAGCGGCCCCCTTACCGCGGCCGTAAGAAGTGGGCCCGCAAGGTCCTCGCCGGTTTCGACCTCGATCTCGAGATCTTCCCCGATGTGCCCGCCGGTTTCCTCTCCCTGGCCGAGCGGCAGCTCTTCGAGGTGGCCAGGGCCCTTGTCTCCAACCCCAAAGTGCTGTTGCTCGACGAGCCGACGACGGCCCTCGGGCCGGACGAGGTCGAAGCCCTCCACAGGACGGTGAGGGCTTGCCGTGAGCGGGGAGTCGGGGTGGTCTACGTGAGCCACCGCCTGCCCGAGATCCTCGAGATCGCCGATCGCATAACCGTCCTCCGTGACGGTAGGAACGTGGGGACCTTCGACGCGGGGACGACCAGCGAGCACGCTCTGGTGGAGGTGATCGTCGGGCGGCCCTTCGAGGCTGCCTTCCCGCAGCCCGACCCGGGACGGTTCGAACGCCGTGAGGTCCTCGTGGTCGACGGCCTGCAGGCACAGACCTTCGGGCCGGTGAGCTTCACCCTGACCGCGGGTGAGACGGTCGGGGTCGCCGGCGCCGAGGGGAACGGTCAGGCACAGCTCTTCGACTGCCTTTCGGGACGTACGCCGCCGAAGGCGGGAAACGTGACCTGCGACGGAAAGGCGCTCACTCTGGTCTCCACGTCGGAGGCGGTCCGTGCCGGGATGATGTTGCTTCCCGGAGACCGAAAGCAAGCGGCCCTGTTCCCGGTGCTCGGTGTCAGGGTCAACTCCACCATCCAGTCGCTGCGGAGGTTCAGTCTCCTTGGAGTTCTCCGGCGGAGGCAAGAAGGCAGGGAGGTATCCCGCCTCGTCGAGGAGCTGGAGATCCGCACCCCGTCCCTCGAGCAACCCGTCGAGTTCCTCTCCGGGGGCAACCAGCAGAAGGTTTCCCTGTCGCGCACTTTCCTTCGTGAGCCTGTCGTGGTGCTTGCCTACGAGCCGACTCAGGGTGTCGATGTGGGCGCCCGGCTCGACATCTACCGGGCGCTCCGGCAGAAGACGGACCAGGGCGCGGCGCTCCTCATCAAGTCCTCCGACCCGATCGAGCTGACCGGGCTCTGCGACCGGGTCCTGGTCATGTCCCGCGGCCAGATCATCGAGGAGATCCCCGGCGACGAGCTGAGTGAGGTGCGCATCACCGAGTCGATCGTCAGGGGACCGGGTCTGTCGAAGGCGGGTAGGTCCCCGTTGGGGGTGGCCATGCCCAAGGCCCCGTCGGGCGGGAACGCCTCATGACCACCACCCGGGTGGACGAGTCCAGGCGGCTGTGGCGCAAGTTCTGGCGCGAGGCAAGGGACAAGAACCGCTGGCGAAAGATCGTCAAGGTCCGTCTCTGGATGCCTGTCGCCCTCCAGATCGTCCTGGTGACGGGCCTGCTCGTCTACACCGCCTCGGAGTTCCCCACCTTCCTCAGCCAGAACAACATCTACCGGATCCTCCTGCTCGCCCTGCCGTTGATCGTGGCGACATGGGCCCAGACACACGCCATCCTGGTCGGATACCTCGATCTGTCGGTCGCCGGGATGATCAGCTTCGGTGTCGTCATCGGCTCCGAGCTGATGCCCAGGGATGCCGGCGCAGGGCAGATCCTCCTCGGGCTGTCCGTGATCCTGCTCGTCGGTGCGGTTGTCGGCCTGGTCAACGCCGGTCTGGTCCGGGGCGTGAAGATGCCCTCGATAGTGGCCACCCTGGGCACGATGAGCATCCTCAGCGGCATAGCGCTCACTATGCGCCCCACCGCCCAGGGCGCCATCAGCTCCACTCTGGTGGACCTGATGCGCACGCGGGTCGGGCCGTTTCCGGTGTTGTTCCTGGTCCTCGTCCTCGGCGCCGCCCTCCTCGACACCTGGCTGCACGGAACCGGTTCCGGCCTGAGGGTGAGGGCAACCGGATTCGACGACCGCTCGGCTCGACGCAGCGGGATGCGGACCACCTGGATACGGGTCCGCGCCCTGATGTTCTCCGGGGTCCTCGCCGCCCTGGCCGCGGTGATGATCATGGCGGACAGGCCCACCGGAAACGCACGGATCGGGGAGACCTTCGCCCTGGCCAGCATCACCGCGGCGGTCCTCGGAGGGGCCTCGCTCCTCGGCGGGCGGGCGACGTTCCTGGGTGGCACCGTGGCCGCGGTCCTCCTCGCCACAGTGTTGACGGTGCTCCCCTACCTGAATCTTCCCAATAGCGACGGCCAGATGCTGGTCGGGGCCCTGGTGCTGGTGGGGATCATCCTCTTCCAGATGGGGGAGCTCAAGGAACTGGTCAAGAACGGGTACCGCAAGGCGAAACGTGTCTACCAGCGCGGCCGACCGTCCAAGCCGACCGTGTTGCCGGAGTTCTACCCGGACGACACCGACCTCCAGGTGGTCCCCACGGGCCGGAAGCTGATCCAGGGCGGCTTGGTGCTTTCGATGGACCCCGCCGTTGGGGACTTCGAAGTGGGGGACATTGCCATCGAGGGCGGCAAGATCGTGGCCGTCGGCCGGGGACTGACGGCGAGCGACGCCGAGGTGGTCGACGCCTCTGGGATGATCGTCATCCCGGGCTTCGTCGACACCCACCGCCATATCTGGGAGGGCCTCCTGAGAAACATCGGGACCGACGTCCCCCTGGAGGGCCGAACCTCCTACATCTCCCACGTCTTGCACAAGCTGGCTCCGGCATTCCGCCCCGAAGACGCATACGTGGGCAATCTGGTGTCGTCCCTGGGGGCGATCGACGCCGGGGTCACCACGCTGCTCGACTGGTCCCACATCCAGGGTTCCCCGGCGCACACCGACGCCGTCGTCCAGGCCCTCCAGGACTCGGGCCTGCGGGCTGTCTTCGCATACGGCTTCCCCTGGTGGGGCAAGTGGGAGGAACGCCAGCCGAGCTGGTTCGTCCGCTGTGCCAATGAGCACTTCTCCAGCCGGGATCAGCTGCTCACCCTCGCCCTGGCTGCCCCAGGGCCGGAGTTCACCGACTTCGAGACGACCCGTGACCACTGGAAGCTGGCGCGGGAGGCGGGGGCCAGGATCACCACGCACGTCGGCGTCGGCAGCTACGGCCAGGCGGGCAAGGTCCAGAGGTTCGGCGAGGGTGGGGTCATGGGCCCCGACACCACATACATCCACTGCACCACGCTCAACGACACCGAGATCCAGATGATCGTGGACACCGGCGGGACCGTGTCCCTGGCGTCGCCGGTCGAGATGATGATGGGCCACGGCATGCCGCCGATCCAGAAGTTCCTCGACCGGGGGCTGCGGCCCAGCCTGAGCGTCGATGTGGAGACCAATGTTCCTGCCGACATGTTCAACCAGATGCGCTCGGTCCTGGCCCTGCAGAGGGCCCTGGCCGGCGATTCGGGCAAGGACCCGGTGTCGCCGCGGGAGGTCCTGGAGTACGCCACGGTGGAGGGGGCCCGGGCCAATGGGCTGGAGGACAAGGTGGGGACCCTGACACCGGGGAAGCAGGCCGACATCGTTCTGCTCCGCACCGACCGGATGAACGTCACCCCGCTGAACGACCCCTACACCGCGGTGGTGGTGGCGATGGACACCGGCAACGTCGACACGGTCTTGATCGCCGGCCGCACCCTGAAACACAAAGGTCGCCTCCTCCACGTCGACTGGCCGGCCGTCCGCACAGCCGCCATGGAAGCGCGGGATAGGGTGATCGAGCGGTCGGGGTTCCGTCTCCCCAAGCTCTGATGGGCTTCCTTAGGATCGGTCGGCCATATCTGGCCGGGAGCGCGCGCGGTATGGGTACATCCGCCCTACTCCTAGTGTGGCCGGCATGACCGAGGCGGCTTCCGATCGGCGAACCGACACCCCGATCTCCATCTCCCGTCAGGTACGGGCCGACCGGGACATCGCGGCTGGGGAGATCGTGTTCATTCTCCCCGGGGTCTACACCCAGGACCGGGACTTCTACAGCATCGAAGTCCGTCCCGGGTTGCATCAGGCCTTCACCGACGACACCGACGACTACATCAACCACTCCTGCGATCCGAACCTCGAGCTGGTGGTCGAAGGCGACGATGCAGTCCCCGAGGCGGTCTACTTCCGGGCGAAGAGAGACATCAAGAAGGGCGAGGAGGTCACCTGGGACTACCTGACGACCGAATCGGACATCTCAGCACCCTTCGAATGCGGATGCGGGGCTGCGAACTGCCGGGGCCGGATCGGATGAACTGACCGGTTCCGGCACCCGGTCAGGATCCGGCGATGACCGTCTCGGCCCGTTCCACGGCCTTCCGGGATGAGTCGATCTGGTCCTGGGGGGCTCCGATCTCCTCGCGTATCTTCAGCGCCTGCTCGAAGTGGAGCAAAGCGGTGGGTACCTTCCCCTCGTCGAAGCGCAGCTTGCCGAGGTGCTGGTGGGTGAACGCTTCCAGCTTCGGCACCCTCTCATCCCCGTGCATGCGGGCGTTCTCGATCGACCTGAGACAGGCCGAATAGAGGTCGGAGGCGGCCTGGTAGTCCTCCTTCCAGTGGAGGACATGAGCCAGGCGTATCGAGCTTGCCACGGCCTCCATGGGTAGTACGCCGGTCATCAGCGCGGCCTCGCGGGACCCTGGCCCTCCATCCCGCTCAACCACCACCCAGGCCAGCTTCTCGGCCTCGTCCAGGTCGCCGAGCATGCGGAGCAGCGAGACCCGCTCGATGTCTCCCTCCTCGCCCAGCTCCTCCAGTTCGGCCACCCGCCTGCGCGCCTCGGCCTCATCGGTGGGGCGGTCCCGCAAGGTCTCGTCGTCGATGTAGTAGGAGCCTTCGGCCATCCTCCGATGGTATGCCCCTCAGCCGGGGACGCAAGCCGGCCCTGTCGGGCGGCCCGGCAGGCCGCTCAGGCCGATGCTCCGGAGTAGCCCCTGACTCCCCATCTCCACAGACGTCGGGTGAGGGCCGCGGCGATGGCGGTCACCACCAGAGCCCAGACCAGCATCGTCCAGTCGAGGCGGGCCGAAACGGCCTCCGCGGGAACGGTGACCGCGAAGGCGAGGGGGATGATGAATGTGAGGGCGCCCCGGAGCCAACCGGGGTAGATGGAGACCGGCCACCGAGCTGCGTCGTAGATGCCCCCGAGGACCTGGACCGACCGGTAGATGTCGACCAGCTTGAAGGTGATGGTGGCCATCGCCATCCATATGCAGTACATGATCACGATCCCGCAGGCGGCCGTGACCAGGAAGGCCAGCACCTGGCCAACCCCCACCACCCCTGTCATGTCGAACGCCGCCCAGACGACCACGCCGAGCCCCATGACAACGTCGATCATGCTCCACAGCGAGATCTCCCGGACACTGACCAGGAGCTGGGAGTCGATGGGGCGTATCAGGGCGTAGTCGAGCTTGCCCTCCTGGACTTCCTCGAGCAGGCGGGTCACGTTCGGCTGGATGAGGGTTCGTATGACTCCGCCGATCATGATGTGGATGCCCATGAGGGCGATCAGCTCCGGCCGTGTCCAGCCTCCCAGGGTGTCGGTTTGATAGAAGACCAGGGCGATGGCGACTATCCCGGTCGCCAGGACTATCACCGAGTTGCCCAGCTGCACCCAGAAGTTCGCCCGGTACTGGAGCTCGTGGAGGGCCCCCATCCGCATGTGGAGGGCGGCGAGCCGCATCGGCCCTATCTGTGTCTCCTGGGGGCGGCTCATCCGCCGACCGCCGAGTAGCGACGGATCGCCCTCTTCCAGACGTAGTAGAAGGCGAGTCCCAGCCCTGCTGCCCAGGCTAACTGGGCCAGGATCCCGGTGATGATCTGCGGAGTGTCCACCCGTCCGATCATCACCTGAATGGGGAACTCGAAGTACCACCGGAAGGGCATCCAGCCGGCAACCCCCTGAGCCCACTCGGGGAGGAGGGAGAGTGGTACCAGCCTCCCGGACAGGATCAGTTCCATGGCGACGATGATCTCGAACATGGCGGTGGCCCTGGTTGTCCAGAAGGTGATCATTCCCATCAGGTAGAGCAGGACGAACCGGACCAGGAACCCGCCCCAGATGGCGATGACGAAGCCGATGACGCCGACGACGCTGAAGCTGAAGGTCGGCCGGAACGCCAGGGTGAGGAGTGCAGCCACCGGAACCCAGGCGATCGTCCACATGAATTTCCCGCCGATGAAGAAGGTCATGTCCCGATGGAAAGGGTGGATGGGAGCGGAGAGGAACTCGTTGAGGCGCCCACCTCGGATCCGCCACTCCCATGCGGTCGGGGCGTGGGCCAGGTTGTAGACGCGGACCAGGGTCCAGACGATGTAGTAGGCGGCCAGCTCGCCGGTGGTGAATCCGCCTATGGCACCCCCCTGGGACTCGGCGACGGTGGTCCACACGGTGAGGTAGACCACAGGCTCGATGAGGAAGCCGAGCAGTGAGACCACCATGCCGCCCCGGTACTGCACGTCACGCTGTACCCCGAGGCGGATACCGGCCCGGTAGTAGTCGCTGAGCTGGCTCAAGTGGCCGTGTGCTCCGGCTTCTCCGGAGTCTCCTGCTCGGCGGTGAAGATCCGGTCGATCACGTCTTCCAGGGGCAGGTCTTCGATGGTCAGGTCGGTGACGGTCATCGACTGCAGCAGGGCGGCCGCCACCTTGGGCACGAGCTCACGGTCAACTTCGAGCGTGACCTCTCCTGGCTCGGTCTCCAAGACCCGCCCGAAGCGCGACATGTCAGCAGGCATGTCGTCTGCTGTGACCGTGATCGTCTTCTCCGAGGAGAAGCGATCGGACAGGCTTTCCAGGGGCCCGTCGTGGAGGATCGAGCCGTGGTGGATGACTATGACCCTATCCGCCAATGCCTCCATGTCGGCCATGTAGTGGGAGGTGAGCAGCACGGTCGCTCCCGACTCTTGGTTGTAGGCGCGGATGAAGTTGCGGAGGCGCTTCTGCATGGTCACGTCGAGTCCGAGCGTGGGCTCGTCGAGGAACAGTACGTCGGGGCCGTGGAGAAGCTGGCCGACGATCTCCATCTTCATGCGCTCACCGAGGGAGAGATTCCGGACCGGCTTCTGGAGGAGGTCGACGACGTCGAGGATCTCGGTGTACTCGGTGAGCCTCCTGTCGAAGTCGGGCTTGGGCACCTGATAGATGGCCTGGTGGAGCATGTAGGAGTCGATGGCGGGGAGGTCCCAGGCGAGGCTGTTGCGTTGACCCATGACGAGGGAGATCCGTGAGAGGAGGGCCTTCTCCCGGTGCCATGGCTGGAAGTCGAGGACCCTGGCGTCGCCACCGTCGGGGTGGAGCAGGCCGGTGAGCATCTTGATGGTGGTGGTCTTGCCGGCCCCGTTGGGCCCCAGGAATCCGACGATCTCCCCGGGATCGAGCTGGAAGGAGACGTCGTCGACCGCCACCACATGGCGGAACTGACGGTTGAACAGGCTCTTCACCGACTCCTTGAGTCCGCCTTCCCTGACGGGAACTTTGAAGACCTTGCGGAGGTCGGTGACTACGACGGGTGCGCTCACGGGACGCAGGATTCTGGCACGTACCCGACCCTGTCAGTTCTGAATTACTGTTTCGCCGGAGTCAGCTCTCGCCGCGCTCGCGCCGTTCCCGCAGTTCCTTCTCGTGCCGGTCGGACGACTCCTTGCGTTCCCGCTCGTGACGCTCACTGTCCGCCGTACGCTCCCGCTCCTGACGCTCGGACCGTTCTTCGTCACTCTCGTTCGGGTGGCTGTTGGAGGTCACGGTGACCAGTCTACTAGGCAGCCCCTTTGGCGGGGCCGGGCCTCAGTCGACGAACTGGAAGAGCGACAGCCCTGTTTCGGCCTCGGACATCTCCCAGAGAAGCGATACATCTCGGGCCAGGCCCCTTCGGAGTACCGTTCTCCTCACTGCAGGCCCGGAGAGCATGTATCGCGGGCCGTAGAGCTCCCCGCTCCTGGCGGTGGGGTCGGTGGCTGCCCGAAGCTGGGGGAGGCAGGCCGTTTTCTGGCTCATGCCCACAGTTCGGGCCGCCCACTTCCAGAACCTGCCGGCCATCCCGGTGCCTCCCTCGTCGACGGTGCGCACCTGGAGGCCGGTGTGGGCCAGGCCCGGGTGCGCAGCAATACTGGACGCCTCCAGCGCCCTCCTGCGGAACTCCATGTGAAGACCCGTTGCGAAGAGCAGGTTTGCCAGCTTCGACCTGCCGTAGGCCTTCCACGGGTCGTATTCGTGGTCCATGTGA
The DNA here is from genome assembly GCA_964454615.1 of uncultured Acidimicrobiaceae bacterium. Lineage (GTDB taxonomy): Bacteria > Actinomycetota > Acidimicrobiia > Spongiisociales > ZC4RG35 > ZC4RG35. The sequence goes on from CAYVTP010000044.1 coordinate 12,917, forward strand.
GGATTGGCGGAGCTCACCGGCGTGCCCATCAGCCGGGCGAAACTGGTCACCGTCACCACACGCCCCGAGCCGGCCGCCAGTAGCGCTGGCATTAGATGTGCGGTGAGCGCCCAGTGGCCCAGGTGGTTGACTCCGAGTTGCATCTCGAAGCCGTCGACCGTCCGTCGCTCCGGCATCGCCATCAGTCCGGCGTTGTTGATCAGGATGTCCACCGTGTCCGTTGCCGCCCTGATGGTGGCTGCGGCCCCGGCGACGGAGGCCAGTGATGCCAGGTCGAGGGTGACGAGGTCGGTGCTGGCCGTGGGGATCTCATCCCGGATGCTGCCTGCTGCTGCCCTGGCCCTGTCCTGGTCCCGGGCAGCCATGAAGACGTGGGCCCCGGCGCCGGCGAGCGCCCTTGCGGTCTCCAGGCCGAGGCCGCCATTGGCGCCGGTCACCACCGCTGTCTTGCCGGTCAGGTCGGAGATGTCTCCAACACCCCAACCCAGCCGGTTGTTCTTCCTGTCCATCCGACCCCATCCTGGCACCATCCCGTCCGAGCCCACCCGAGAGCAGGCCAACCCCGGCCGGGTCGCGTTTAGCCTCTCTTACGATCCACGGCACGAGGTGTTCAGTATTCGTATACTGCCGAAGGTGGACAAGGCGCTCCACGGAGCGGAACTACAGGCTCGACCAGGGGGTCGGAGTCTGAAACAGTGAGGAGGAACATGTGAGGAGACGAGCGAAGATTCTCCCGGTACTCATGGTGATGGCTTTGGTCGTGGCCGCCTGCGGGGACGATGGAGCAGAAGAAGGCCCGATTGTCGTCGGCGGTTCGCTGGCGTTGACCGGCGCGGTCGGCGCCACCGGACAGATCCACCGGATCGCGGGTGAGCTGTATGTGGAGCGACTCAATGCCAGAGGCGGCCTTCTGGGCCGTGAGGTGGTGTTCGAGCCGCTCGATGACGAGTCCAGCCCGGCAGCTGTGGCTGACCTCTACGAGCAGTTGATCACCCAGGACGAGGTCGACCTGATCATGGGGCCCTACGCAACACCGTGGATCCTGGCCGCCCAACCGGTTGCTGAGAGGCACGGCCTGGTGCTGCCCCACCACACCTCGGTGTTGGCCCCCAGCATGACCTACGAGTGCCAGTTCCCGGCATGGTCCATCGGGCCTGAGCCCAACGTGTTCATCCCTAACCAGGTCGCCGATGCGCTCGACAGCCTGGGGGACATAAGCACCGTCGCACTGGTCACCAACTCCAGCGGGTCCACCGCCTTCGTGAGCTACGGCGTACCCAACGTCCCGGGCTCCCGCGGCGCCCTCGAAGTATTCCCTGAGAGGGGATATCAGGTCGTCGCCGATGAGCAGTACCCGCCCGGCAACACCGAGTGGGGACCGATCGCGGTGGCCATCCGGGACGCCAACCCCGACTTCGTCATGGTCAACGGTCTGGGGATCGAGGCGAACCAGCTGATCGATGCGATGGGCCAGTTGAACTACTCGCCCAGGATGATGTTCGCCCTGTTCCCGGCCCCAGGTGCTGTCCTCGGGATGGGAGCGGCAGCCGAGGGGATGCTCTCGGTCTCGATGTTCGAGCCGAACGAGCCGATCATGGCCGGCCTGTCCGAGGAAGTACGCGACATCATCGCCGAGTTCTCGACCCGGGCACAGGCAGCAGGTCTGCCGTACACGGTCTTCGAGACCCAGGCGGCAGCTTCGTGGAACGCTTGGGACATCCTCACCCAGGGTGTCACCGGCGCAGGGTCGTTGGACCACCGCGAGATCTGCGACTACCTGTTGGAGAACGGAGCCAACCTGACCTTTGCCGGCCAGGTCTCCTTCCCCAGGGCCGATAACAACTTCTGGCCGACCAACCAGGTGCTCAAGCAGGTCCAGGATGGTGACTGGGTGGTGGTGTGGCCCGCTGACCGGGCCGCGGCCCAGCTCCGGGGCAACTGATCCGCAGGGATGTGATGATGGGGCCGTCCACCGGGTGGTGGGCGGCCCCACTCATACCGAGATGACCGACCGGAAGAGGACG
>CAYVTP010000045.1:0-14738 GCA_964454615.1 uncultured Acidimicrobiaceae bacterium
CGAAGCTCACCCTCATGTCGGAGTCGCTCCGCAACGACGGCCGGATATGGGTGCCCAAGCGGGCCGACGACAACCGCTCCCCCGACCAGATCCCCGAGGCCGAAAGGGACTATTTTCTGGAGCGTCGCTATCCCGCCTTCGGGAACCTTGTGCCCCGGGACGTCGCCTCCCGGGCGGCCAAGCGAATGGTCGACGCCGGCCAGGGTGTCGGCCCCCTGAAGAACGGGGTCTACCTCGACTTCGCCGAGTCGATCGACCGCCTCGGCCGGGCCACCATCGCCGGCCGGTACGACAACCTGTTCGAGATGTACAACCGGATCACCGACGAGGACCCCTACACGGTGCCCATGAGGATCTATCCGGCCCCCCACTACACCATGGGCGGCCTCTGGGTGGACTACAACCTGATGACCACCATCCCCGGCCTGTACGCCCTCGGGGAGGCCAACTTCTCCGATCACGGAGCCAACCGCCTCGGGGCATCGGCCCTCATGCAGGGACTGGCCGACGGCTACTTCGTGCTTCCGGCGACCGTCGGCGACTACCTCGCCGACTCTCTCGGCGAGGCACCGGTACCGGAGGACGACCCCGTCTTTGACGAGGTGGCGCAGGGCGTCGACGAGCGGGTCAACGGCTTCCTGGCCAGCGGAGGGAGCCGATCGGTCGACTGGTTCCACAAGGAGCTTGGCAAGATCATGCTCGACTACTGCGGCATGTCACGCGATCAGAGCGGGCTCCAGAAAGCCCTATCCGACATCCCGGCTCTCTACGAAGAGTTCCGGTCCGACGTGCGGGTGCTGGGCACCGGAGACAACCTCAACCAGAGCCTGGAGCGGGCAGGGCGGTTGGACGACTTCTTCCAGCTCGCCATGGCCATGTGCGTCGACGCATTGGCCCGCGAGGAATCCTGCGGAGGCCACTTCCGGGAGGAACACCAGACCGAGGACGGTGAAGCATCGAGAGACGACGAGAACTTCGCCCACGTCGCCGCCTGGGAGTGGACCGGGGAGCCGACCAAGCCGGAACTGCACAAGGAGCAGCTGGAGTTCGAGAGTGTGAAGCTGACAGCCAGGAGCTACAAGTGATGTCGCCTCGCCTTCGCTCGGCATTACCACAGTGTTGTGTCCCCCTGTTTACGGGGGGACCGATCGAGCGGCAGCGAGATCGAGGGGGGCCCGAGCCGAAGGCGAGGTCGTGTGCCAGTTCCAGGGCGGCAGAGGTGACGGACGAGTTCGCTGCGCTCACACCCCCCTCGCCCGGACTTCGTCCGTGCGGTCCCCCCACAAGTGGGGGGACACAGTGAACATCACCCTCCAGGTGTGGCGACAGGACGGGCCCGAGGCCGACGGCCGGTTCGCCACCTATCAGGTGACCGGGATCTCCGAGGAGATGTCCTTCCTCGAGATGCTCGACGTACTGAACGAGAGGTTGGTCAACCAGGGCGAGGAGCCGGTCGCTTTCGACCACGACTGCCGCGAAGGCATCTGCGGGACCTGCGGGGTCATGATCAACGGTCAGGCGCACGGCCCGCAGGCGGGAACCGCCACCTGTCAGCTGCACATGCGCAAGTTCGCCGACGGTGCCACGATCGTCGTCGAACCCTGGCGCGCCGCCGGGTTTCCCCTGGTCAGGGATCTGGTGGTGGACCGCTCGGCCTTCGATCGGATCATCGAGGCCGGCGGCTACATATCGGTCGACACCGGATCGGCACCTGATGCCAACCTGATCCCGGTCCCCAAGACGGTGGCCGACACCGCTTTCGACGCGGCCGCCTGCATCGGCTGTGGGGCGTGTGTCGCCGCCTGCCCCAACGGTGCCGCCAGCCTGTTCACCGCAGCCAAGATCAGCCACCTGAACCTTCTTCCCCAGGGCCAGGCGGAGCGCTGGTCGAGGACGGAGAGGATGGTGCATGTCATGGAGCGCTACTTCGGCTCCTGCACCAACCACGCCGAGTGCGAGGCAGCTTGCCCGAAGTCGATCTCGATCGACTTCATAGCCATGATGAACTCGGACTACGTCAGGTCGAAGGTCAAGAACCGGCGCCTCTCGGCGCAGGGCCGCTGAGGGGGGGCCAACGGCGTGCAGTCGACCGGGCCCGGTCGGCTCTAATCTCTGCTGGTGGCCGATCTACCCCAGTACCTACCTGCGCTGATCACGCCGTTCACCCAGCGTGGCGAGATCGACCTCAAGGCCCACACCAGGAACATGCGTGTCCTCGCCGAGAGAGGGATCGAAGGATTCCTGTTCGGAGGCTCCACCGGCGAAGGCCCCTACCTGGAACCCGGAGAGCGCGAGAGGCTGGTGAAGGCCGGCCGCCGACGTAAGGCCCACCTGATGTGCGGGATCGCCGCCGAGACCACCAGGGCGGGAATGTCCCAGCTCGCCGAGGCCGAGGCCGCCGGCGCCGACTCGATCCTCGTACTCACCCCCACCACGATGGCTCGCAATCGCGACGAGGCCGTCTACCGGTACTTCCAGACCATCGCAGACCGGGCCAAAGTCCCCATGCTCCTCTACTCGGTGCCGCCGTACACCGGGTACAGCCTGCCCGTAGACCTGGTGTGGCGATTGGCCCGGCACCAGAACATCGTCGGGATGAAAGACTCCAGCGGGGACGTGGTCAGGCTCCAGTCCATCATCGACGCCGCGCCCTCCTCGTTCATCCTCTACAACGGGGCCTCCAGGGCGGTAACCGCTGCGGTGGCCGTCGGTTGCCACGGGGCGATAACGGCCAGCGGCAACTACGCCCCCGAGTTGGTCACCAGGGTCCTGACCAGGGCGAAGGAGGGCCCTGAGCGGGCCCGACGCGACCAGAAGCGGCTGACCTCCCTGAGCGCGGAAGTCGAGACCCATGGCGTGCCCGGTGTCAAGGCGGCTGCCAAAGCTGCCGGGCTCGAGCCCGGTTACCCCCGCGAGCCACTCACCAGACTCCCCCGTGGGGCGGAGACCGCAATCGCCAAGCTGATCGTCTGAGCAGGGTCGCTAGGAGATGACGTCCGGCTACGATCCGGGCAGAGCAACAGAGCAAGGAGACAAGCGTGCCCAAGTTCCTCAGCGCCGATTGGGCGGAGGCCGTCACTGAGGCCCTCGCCAACCACGAAGGCTTCAAGAATGCAATTGGCAGTTCCGACCTGGCCATCCAGTTCGTGACCGAAGACGGGCCCGACGGGGAAGTCTCCTACTTCCTGAACAGTTCGGGAGGCTCCGCCACGATGGCCCTGGGCGAGCTCGAAGATGCGGACGTGACCGTCAAGCAGTCCTACGACACTGCCGCAGCCGTCTCCAAGGGCGAGATGAACACCCAGACCGCGTTCATGACCGGAAAGCTCAAAGTGTCCGGCAACCTGGCCAAGCTGATGATGCACCAGGGCGCCATCCAGCAGTGGGGCGCCGCAGTCAGCGACCTCGAGGTGGAGTACTAGCTGTCCGCCGATGCAGCCGGGGAGTTCCCGTTCTTGGTGTCCGGATCGACTCCCTGGACATGGATAGATCTGCCCGCTACAAGATCGGGAGCGGGATCACTTGAAAAGCGTCGCCTCGATCTGTACAACGCCGTGTCCGATACCATCGGCGAGGAACAGGCGGCAAGACTCATGGAACTGCTCCCAATCGTCCCTGCCGAGAAGCTGATCAACCACGATCACTTCCAGCTCCTTCGCTCCGAGACGGCGGAACTCAAGGCTGCGATCGAAACTGTGAATCGCCGGATGGACCGGTTGTTCTATGCGATGATCAGCATGCCGGTCGTGACCGTCGGCCTTCTCAGACTGACCGATTCCCTCTAGATGAAGCCCAACTCGGTCACGGCCCGGCGCTCGTCTTCCAGCTCGGCGACCGAGACATCGATCCGACCCCGGGAGAACTCGTCGATGTCGAGGCCCTGGACCACCTCCCACCGGCCCTCGCTGGTGACGCAGGGGAATGAGGAGACCAGGCCCTCAGGCACCCCATACGAACCGTCGGACACCACCCCCATCGACACCCAATCACCCTCGGCGGTGCCGTGTATCCAGTCCCTGACGTGGCCGATGGCGGCATTCGCCGCCGAAGCCGCGGATGATGCCCCGCGCGCCTGGATGATGGCGGCGCCCCGCTGGGCCACCGTGGGGATGAACTCCGACTCGACCCATGCCCGGTCGACCAGGTCGGTGGCGGGTGTGCCGCCGACCTCGCAGTGGGAGAGGTCCGGGTACATGGAAGCCGAGTGGTTGCCCCAGACGGTCATACGGCGGACCGATCCCACCGGCTTGCCCACCCGGGAGGCCAGCTGGCTGACCGCCCGGTTGTGGTCCAGCCTGGTCATGGCGGTGAAATTGGAGGGATCGAGCCCTGAGGCGTTGTTGGCCGCTATCAGGGCGTTGGTGTTGGCCGGGTTCCCCACGACGAGGACCTTGACCTCGGGCGAGGCGGCGGCAGCCAACGCCCGGCCCTGAATGGTGAAAATGGCTCCGTTGGCCGACAGTAGGTCGGAACGCTCCATCCCCTGCCTGCGGGGCATCGCCCCCACCAGCATCGCCACCTCGACGCCGTCGAACGCCTCCTCCGGGTCTGCGGTACGGACCGTCCCTTCGAGAAGCGGGAAGGCGCAATCGTCCAGTTCCATGGTCACCCCCTCGAGGGCGGGAAGCGCCGGCTCGATCTCGAGCATCTGGAGGACCATCGGTTGGTCGGGCCCGAGCATCTCCCCCGAGGCGATCCTGAACAGGAGGGCATAACCGATCTGGCCCGCGGCGCCGGTCACTGCGACTCTCATGGTTGGTCTCATGGGATCGAGGCTAACCAGTCGGGTGGGCGATCACAGCTGGACGGACTCCACCGCTCCTGGCTGGAGCAGCATCCGGTGGCGTTGCATGGGATCGGGTCGGGGATGGTCCGCCCGGAAGTGACATCCCCGCGACTCGGATCGCCTCAGGGCCGCGATGACCATCATCGACGCCATCCCGTGGGCGTTCCTCCCGGTGATCGTCCGTTGCATCACCGACTCCATCTCGAGGAGGGCATCGTGGGCCTCGGCGAGGCCGACGCCGTTGCGCACCGGCCCGACTCGCCCCCACATAAGCTTCCTCATCTCCTCCAGCATCGGCCCCGCAGCAACCGGAAGCTCCAAGGCCTCCTTCGGGGCCCACAGCCTGCCTACCGGCGCTTCGATCCTCCCGGCAACGTCGGCAGCCACCCGCGCTCCGAAGACGAGACCTTCCAGCAGGGAGTTCGAGGCGAGGCGGTTGGCGCCATGGACACCGCTGGCGGCACTCTCACCGACCGCCCAGAGACCGTCGAGCGAAGTGCGGCCCCTCAGGTCGACGTCGATCCCTCCGATGAGGAAGTGGGCAGCCGGGGCCACGGGAAGGAGGTTCTCGACCGGGTCGAGACCGACCGACAGGGCATGGGCGGTCAGGGTCGGGAGCCGATCATTGATGTTGATCACCTTCCTCAAGTCCATGTACACCGACGACCCTTCCGCATAGTGCTGGAAGATGGCCCTGGCCAACACCTCCCGTGGGGCCCGGTCCTTCGCCGGGTGATATCTCTCCATGAAGCGTCTTCCCTGGGCGTCGACCAGCGAAGCACCCTCGTCCCTGAGACTGTCGGGGACCAAGGGCATGGGGTCCTTGCCCACCATCAGTGCCGTCGGATGGAACTGGGTGAACTCGAGGTCGGCCAGACGCGCCCCGGCCCGGGCGGCCATGACGATCCCCTCCCCCAAGACACCCGAAGGGTTCGTGGTCTGGGCGAAGATCTGGCCTGCCCCGCCGGTGGCGATCACCACCGCGGGAGCGGTGTACACGGTTCGCTGCTTGCCCTGAGCGGAGACCACCCCGGCCACCCGTCCCCTGGCCCTGACCAGATCGACGACCGGGGACTCGATACGGGTCACCGAGTCGCCCGAATCGACCGCCTGGTCGAGGACCCGCATCAACTCGGCCCCGGTTGCATCGCCATCGGACCTGACCACCCGCCTGGTGGCGTGCCCAGACTCTCTCCCGAGGAGGAGCTCACCGTCGGGGTCCCTGTCGAAGAGCGCTCCCAATGCGACCAGTCTCTCGATGGCCTCCGGGCCGCCAGCGGTGAGGATCTCTACGGCCTCGGCCGTGGGCATGCCGCCATTGACGACCTGGGTGTCGCGGGCATGGGACCGGGTCGAGTCCCCGGGACCGACCGCCGCCGCGATCCCGCCCTGGGCCCACCAGGTGGAGCCCATGTCCGAGCTGATCAGATAGGCCCTGTCGAGCCCCAGGGCAGTCGACAGCCCGGCTATCCCCGCCCCCACCACCAGAGGGGCATCGAGGTCCACGACACGGGCCATTGGCCTAGCCGACCACCGGGGGTTGGCTCGCGGGAGTCCTCATCGGGGGCCCGCTCACATGTGGGAGATGATGGCGTCGCCGAACTCGGAGGTCTTCACCTCGGTGGCGCCCGTGGTCAGCCGGGCGAAGTCGTAGGTGACGGTTCGGGCCTCGATCGCACCCTCCAGGCCCTTGACTATCAGGTCGGCGACCTCACCCCAGCCCATGTATCGGAACATCATCTCGCCGGAGAGGATCACCGAGCCCGGGTTCACCTTGTCGAGGCCGGTGTATTTTGGGGCGGTCCCGTGGGTGGCCTCGAACACGGCCACACCGGTGTCGTAGTTGATGTTCCCTCCCGGGGCGATTCCGATACCGCCCACCTGGGCGGCGAGGGCGTCGGAGAGATAGTCGCCGTTGAGGTTGGTGGTGGCGATCACGTCGTAGTTGGCAGGGCGGGTCAGCACCTGCTGGAGCATGGCGTCGGCGATCACGTCCTGGACGAGCAGGCGGTCGCCCGGATCCCCTCCGCAGTCCTCCCAGGACACCGCCACTTCGGAGAACTCCTCACGAACCAGCTCGTAGCCCCACAAGCGGAAAGCCCCCTCGGTGAACTTCTGGATGTTGCCCTTGTGGACCAGGGTGACCGACTTGCGTCCGTTGCCCAAGGCGTACTCGATGGCAGCGCGGATCAGTCGCTTGGATCCGGTGGCGGAGATCGGCTTGAGGCCCACCCCCGAGTCGGGGCGGATGTCCCAGTCGAAGGCCTCCTTGGCGAAGGCGATCAATCTCTTCACCTCTTCGGTGCCTGCCTCCAACTCGAGTCCTGCATAGACATCCTCGGTGTTCTCCCGGAAGATGACCATGTCGACCAGGTGCGGCTCTCTCACCGGGGACGGCACTCCGGTGTACCAGCGGACGGGGCGGACACATGCGTAGAGGTCGAGGATCTGACGAAGGGCCACGTTGAGGGACCGGATCCCTCCCCCGACGGGAGTGGTCAGGGGGCCTTTGATCCCGACCAGATAGCGGCCGAAGGCCTCGACCGTCGCATCCGGGAGCCACGACCCTGTCTCCTCCCGTGCCCTCTCCCCTGCCAGCACCTCCTCCCAGGCGACCTTCCTCCGTCCCTCGTAGGCCTTCTCGACGGCCGCGTCGAAAACGCGGACGGCGGCGGCCCAGATGTCGGGTCCGATCCCGTCGCCCTCGATGAAGGGGATTACGGGATCGTCGGGGACGTTGAGGCCATCCGGCCCCTTGGTGATGGGTGTGCCCATGGCAAAGACTCCTCGAAGTGCGGTACCCGGGCATCCTAGTGGCGATCCGGCATCGAAACTCCCCGACGGGGAAGGGCCCCAGGCCCTCAGTGGCGGAAGTGACGGGCTCCGGTGAACACCAGTGCGACACCGTGCCCGTCGGCGGAGGCGATGACCTCGGCGTCATTACGGGACCCGCCCGGCTCGACCACCGCGGTGACCCCGGCACCCGCCAACGCGTCGAGCCCGTCGCGGAAGGGAAAGAAGGCGTCCGAAGCGGCGACCGCACCGTGGGCGCGGTCTCCCGCCTTGAACAGGGCCCTCTCCGCCGCCCCCACCCTGGACTGGTCACCGGCCCCGATACCCACGGCCTGCTTTCCCCTGGCCAGGACGATGGCGTTGGACTTGGCGTGGCCGGCGACGACCCAGGCGAAGCGGAGCCCGTCGAGTTCCGCGTCGGTCGGTCGCCGCGCCGACACCACCTTCCATTCCTCCCCCTCGAAGCTGTCCGGCTCCTGGACGAGGAAGCCACCCTCCACTCCCCTGAAGTCGGGAGATGGGGCGGGTGACGCTGCGGTTACCACCCGCAGGCCGGTGCGGGGCCGGAGCAACTCCAGCGCCTCTTCGGAGACAGAGGTGGCGACAACCACCTCGACGAATCGGGATGCGATCGCTTCGGCCGTTGGGCCGTCCAACTCGCCGCACAGTGCCACCACGCCCCCGAAGGCAGCCAGGGAGTCCCCAGCCCAGGCCTCCTCGAACGCCCGGGCAATCGTGTCGGAGATGGCTGCCCCGCAGGCGTTGGTGTGCTTCACCACCACGGCCGACCCCGCCCCCAGGTCGTGGCTCAGCTTCCAGGCCGCCTCGGCGTCCGCGTAGTTGTTGAAAGACATCTCCTTGCCCTGGTGTATCACAGCCTCGTCCCACCAGGCCCGGGCCCCTTCGATCCGGTAGATGCCCGCCGACTGGTGGGGGTTCTCCCCGTACCGCAGGGTTGCCCTGCGCCGCAGAGGAAGCACCAGGTCGTCGGAGAGCCAGCCGGCTATCGCAGCGTCGTAGGAGGCCGTGTGGAAGAAGGCCTCGGCGGCCAGCCGTCGACGAAGGCCATCGTCCAACCCACCTCCCTCGATGGCCGCCGCCACCTCGTCGTACCGGGCGGGCGAGACCACCACGCCCACGTGGTGGTAGTTCTTCGCCGCGGCGCGGACCATGGCCGGCCCACCGATGTCGATCATCTCCACGATGGCCTGCTCTTCGGCACCGGAGTCGAGGGCCTCGCGGAAGGGGTAGAGGTTGCACACCACCAGGTCGAACCTCTCGATGCCGTTGGCCGCCAGCTCCGCATCGTCCCCTGCACCCCTGGCCAGTATCCCCCCATAGATCCGAGGATGGAGGGTCTTGACACGGCCGCCGAGGATCTCCGGCGCCCCGGTCACCTCGCTCACTCTATCCACCGGGATCCCGGACTCCTCGAGATGGGCCGCGGTTCCGCCAGAGGAAACGATGGCGTATCCGGCGTCGACCAGTCGCCCGACGAACCGGGCCAGCCCGCTCTTGTCATGGACGCTCACCAGGGCCCTCACTCCCAGACCACCCGCCCATCGACCACGTATATGTCTCCGGCAAGAAACGCCTGGACCACCCTGGGATACAGGTCGTGTTCCACCGTCTGGATCCGCCGGTGAAGAGACCCCGCATCATCCCCCTCCTCCACCTCGACCGGGACCTGGGCGATGACCGGGCCATGGTCGACCTGCTCGTCGACGAAGTGGACTGTCACACCGGTGACCCTGACACCGTGGGCCAGAGCATCCTCGACCGCCCGGGCGCCGGGGAAGGAAGGAAGCATAGAGGGATGGACATTGAGGATCCGGTCGGGGAAGCGGGCGATGAACTCGGGCGAGAGGATCCGCATGAACCCCGCCAGGACCACGCCCTTGGCCCCAGAGGCCTCGATCACGTCGGCCACCGCCATCGAGAAAGAGGTTCGATCGTGGTGGTCCCGGTAGCGAACGACGGCAGTGGGTATGCCCGCCGATGAAGCCCGGATCAGGGCACCGGCGTCCGGTCGGTCCGAGACCACTACCGCGATCTGTGACCTGATACCGGCGACGTTGAGAAGGGCTTGGAGGTTGGTGCCCGACCCCGAGGCGAGCACTGCGATGTGAATGTTCCCTCCCGGGCTCGGCAGGTGCGGAGTCTAGGGTCGCCACCTGCCGGATCCGTCCGGGGGAGGCCTACGATTGAGGCAATGAGGCGAGGCGAGTCTGTCGAGTACTCGGAGTGGGAAACCTGGGTCGAGGACAACGACGCCATCGTCCTCGACATCCGACAACCGTTCGAGTGGGAACTCGGGACACTGCCCGATTCGGTCCTGATCCCGATGACCGACCTCCTCTCACGGATCGACGAGCTGCCCAAGGACAGGTCGATCCTCTGTGTCTGCCGTTCGGGAAGTCGGTCGGGCCGGGTGGCCGCCTATTTGCGATCCGTCGGCTTCGCACGGGCGGCCAACATGGAGGGCGGTCTCAAAGCCCTCGGGATGCAGGACTAGCCCATGGAGATCCGCGCCCTCAGGACCCCCGGCTTAGGCGACACCAGCTACGTCCTCAGCCACGACGGGCAGGTCGTCGTCGTCGACCCCCAGAGAGATCTCGACCGGTTCGAGGCTGTCATCGGCCAGCTTGGTGGCGACGTCCGTTTCGTGCTGGAGACCCACGTCCACAACGACTACCTCTCCGGGGGTCGGGAGCTGGCCAGGGCCACAGGGGCGGAACTGGTCTTCCCGGCCGGAGCTGCCCCGGTCTTCAGGCATCGCCCCGCCTTCCACAATGAGGACATAGAAGGGGCGGGCTTCTCGATCAGGCCGATCCACACCCCGGGGCACACCCCCGAGCACACCTCGTATGCGGTCAACGCCGAGGGCTCGACTGTTGCGGTGTTCTCCGGAGGGAGCCTGCTGACCGGGTCGGCGGGGAGGACAGACCTGCTCGGATGGGACCGCGCCGAGTCGCTGGCCCGGCTCCAATACGGTTCGGTGCATCGTCTCGCCGCGCTCCCGGAGGACACCCGCCTGTGCCCCACGCACGGAGCAGGGAGCTTCTGCACGGCGGCCCCAGCCGGGAGATACGAGTCGACGATCGGCCAGGAGCGAGTGTCCAATCCGGCGTTGCTGTACGACGACGAGGAGTCGTTCGTGGAGACCCAGCTGGCAGACCTGCCTGCGTACCCGGCCTACTACGCGCAAATGGGACCCATGAACCTCAAAGGGGTGGGACCGGCCACGCTGGGCGAGCCCCCCGAGATCGACGCCGCAGAGCTGGTGGCCATGGGTGACACGGTGACGATCGTCGACGGCCGACCACCCGAGCGGTTCGCCGAAGGGCACGTAGCCGGCTCCCTGTCGGTCCACCTCAACCGGAGCTTCGGAGTCTGGGTGGGCTGGTTGGTCGAGTTCGGGGCGACCCTGGTCCTAGTCCTGGACCCCGACCAGGACTCCGCCGAAGCGGTCAGACAGCTCACCCGAATCGGATTCGACGACATTCGGGGAGTCTTCCGAGATGTGGGGTCCTGGCCGGGGGAAAAGGGCCGACTGGAAGTCGAAGGAGCGGCGGGGTTCGCCGATGCAGCCCTGGCCGGCGAACAACTGATGGACACCAGGGCTCCTTCCGAGTGGGCTACGGGAACCGTCCCGGGGTCCCAACTCGTCTATGTTCCGGATGTCAGCAGCGTCAGCGACGCAACACTCGACCGGTCCCGGCCGGTGTGGGTCCTCTGCGAGTCGGGCTTCAGGGCCGCGATCGCAGCGTCCCTACTCGTCGCCCTCGGCTACCGACCGGTACTCCTGGCCGAAGCCGGCGTAACCGACGTCTTGGATTCTTTGTCAGAGAGGGTGTGAAGTGGACGAGATGACCGAGATAGACGATGAGTACGACCCCGGCACACTGGAGGAGGACCAGCCCGAGACGCGGCCGGTCGGCATCCCGTCATGGCTCGCCCCCGTCGGCATTGCGGTACTGGTTTTGAGCCTGGTGGTCGTGGCCCTGCTCCGCGATCAGACCAGCTTCGACCCGACCACCCCCGAAGGAGCGGTTCAGGAGTACCTGAACGCGGTCAAGGAACACCGCTGGGAGGAAGCCGCCGCAACGCTCGACCCGGAGGTGTACGCCGATTGCGACATCGGATCGATGGTCGAGCCCTTCGCTCCGTTCACCGCCATTCACCAGAGGACCTATGAGTCGGGGAGCACGACTTACGTGGAGGTGATCATCAGGGAGCAGGGAGGCGGGTTGTTCGGCGGGACCTACGACCATCACACGACCTTCTCCCTCGTCCAGGTGGACCGCCACTGGTACATCTCCGAGGCTCCATGGCCGTGGTTTCTCTGGCAGTGCGCGAGGTTCGGCTGATGGGAATCATCCCCAGCCTCCTGCTCCTCCTGGTCATCGGGGCGGTGGTAGTAGCCCTGGTCCGAAGGGGGACCGGTTCCGGTCGAACGCTGGCCTCCGGGCGTGGCGACGACCTGCTCGCCTACCTCCTTCTCGCGGTGGCCGTCGGGGTCTCCGGCTTCTCGCTGGCCAGTCTGGGGCAGGCGGCTTTTCCCACCGGAGGCTTCGTGGTGGCACCGGAGCGTCAGGTGGCGACGGCCCTCGCCGGGCTGGTCGTGGCCGGGCCTTTCGCCTTCATCCTCTGGAGGCGCCAACGCGCCCGTCGTGACCTCCATCCCCGCTCACCCGGCTGGACTCTGTATCTGACGGTGATGGAGGCGGTGTTCCTCACCGCATCGGTGGTGGCCGCCATTGGGATCCTCGACTGGCTCATCTCCAACGGGAGCCAGCCCCAAGTGACCGACCTGATCGTCTTCCTCGGGGTGGTGGTGTTCCACGAGTTCGCCTCGAGGGCCACCCCGCCGCAGTCCGAGGGCGCCGACCTTCCCCGCGTCGCCGGCTCGACGATCGGGCTGGTGACCGCGGCCACCGGCGTCATCCTCCTCCTCGACAGCCTGTTCGAGCCGCTCTACGGGTGGCTCACCGCCAGCGACATATCCGGCGACTCCTGGCTGGCGGCAGTCCCGGTCTTGGTAGTGGGTGCCGTAGTCTGGTGGTACCGCTGGCTACGACCCTGGCCGACCCGATCCGGCCACCTCAGGGCCAACTGGGTCTCACTGGTGTCCACGGTCGGCCTGGTGATGGCGGTGGGCTCCACCCTGGCGATCGTGGCCCGCACCCTGGTCTACCTCCTCACCAGCACCGCCGGGGCCGCGGCCCACTTCAGGTTCCTGCCCACCACCGTGTCGCTGCTCATCGCCGGGTCGGCCATCTGGTGGCACCACAGGAGGAGGCTCGGCCTGGAGCGGACCGATCCGGTCAGATTCCACGAATACCTGACAGCGGCGATCGCAATGGGAGCAATGGTAGGTGCGGTCACCTTCATCGCCAGGGCGGCCTTCGAGCGTCGCTCGATCATCGCCGGCGCCGGGGCGGAGGCGATAACCGCCGGAGTGGTCCTGGTCTTCGGGTTGGCCCTCTGGTTTCGGTACTGGCAGCGGTCGCAACAACAGCCCCGGGAGATCGAGGCAGCCTCACCTCCCCGGCGCACCTACCTGCTCGGGCTCGGGGTGATCATGGGCCTCATGGGCTCGGCGGCGCTCATCACCACTCTGGTGGGAGTGTTCCAACTGATCCTCGGCGTCGGGGGCATCTCCGACGAGTTCCCCACCACCATCAGCCTGACCGTTGCCGCCGGCCTGGCCGCGTGGCACCTGTTGGCCACCTACACGGCCGACAAGAAACACCTCTCCTCCGGCGACGTGGTGGCCCCCTTCGACGTCATCGTGGTGTGCTCTCACCCGGGGATCCTGACCACCCGCTTCCACGATCAGGCCCGGCTGAGAGTGGTCTACCGCGACGACGAGGTGGGGGTCATCGACGACGAGATGGCCGAGGCGATCGTGGCCGCGGTCGATAACAGGTCCTCATACGTTTGGGTAGACGAGTCGGGCTTCCGGGTGGCCCCGGCCCGTTAGACACTATCCGTGAAAGTCGTACGCGACGGCGCCTTGAGGGTGGCATGGTGGATCGTCACCCGCCTCGGTTGGAAGTTCGAAGGAGTTGTCCCCGACCACCCGAAGATGGTCATCATCGCCGCGCCGCACACCAGCAACTGGGACTTCATCATCTTCATGGGGGCCCTGCACGCCTTCCGCCTCCGGCTCGCCTTCCTGGCGAAAGCCGGATTGTTCAAGTGGGGATTCGGTCGCTTCCTCGACGCCATGGGCGGCATCCCCGTGGGCCGGTTGGAGCCCGAAGGAGTGGTGGGCCAGGCAGTGGCCGCCTTCAGGGAGAGAGACGAGATGGTGCTCCTGATCGCTCCCGAGGGAACCCGGAGGCGGGCTGAGAGCTGGCGCTCCGGCTTCCTCCACGTGGCCCGGGGGGCAGGGGTCCCGGTAGTGATGGCGGCCCTCGACGCTCCTTCCAAGACGGTGACGCTCGGGCCCGTGGTCACCGACCTGGAGGACTCGACACACCTGATGTGGGTGGCCGAGGAGTTCTACCGGGACAAGACCGGCTTCCGACCCGACTGGGCCGGCCCTGTCCGGATGGAGGTGGTCTGACCGGGCCCTTCAGACCGCCGACCGACGGAGGGCAGCCCGATCGACCTTGCCGAGGTGGGTCTGGGGTAGGCGGTCGAGGAAGTAGACCTTGCGGGGCCTCTTGTATGGCTCGAGGCGGGCAACCGAGAACTCGATGATGCCGGCCTCGTCGATCTCCCCGGAGGGCACGACGAAGGCGACAGGTCGGGCCAGCCCGGAGTCGTCATCGATGGCCACCACGGCGCACTGGGCCACCGCCGGGTGCTCGAGGAGGGCCGATTCCAGCTCCTGGGGCCGGAACCACTTTCCCTTGACCTTGATGGCGTCGTCGGACCGGCCGCGATGCGTCACATAGCCCTCCTCGTCGATCGAGACCAGGTCGCCGCCGACGAACCAGGGCGGTCTGAAGGCTTCGGCGGTGCGCTCCGGGTCCTCCCAGTATCCCCTGCCCAGTGAGTCGCCCTTGACCCACAGTCGGCCCACCTCCCCGACCGGGAGCTCGGCGCCGTGGTCGTCGCAGACCTTGATCTCGAATCCGGGCACCACCTGACCCAGGGTCCCCGCCTTCACCTGGCCCGGGCGGTTACTGATGAAGATGTGCCACAT
>CAYVTP010000046.1:0-14727 GCA_964454615.1 uncultured Acidimicrobiaceae bacterium
GTACCAGGACACCAACCACGCCCAGTACACCCTGGTCAGACAGCTCACAGCCACCCACGGGAACCTTTGCGTGGTCGGCGACTCGGACCAGTCGATATACAAATTCCGGGGGGCTGACATCCGGAACATCACCGAGTTCGAGAGGGACTACCCCGATGCCAGGGTGATCGTCCTCGAGCAGAACTACCGTTCGACGGAGACCGTCCTCGATGCCGCCAACTCGGTGATCTCGCACAACACCCGCCGGTCCCCGAAGAACCTGTGGTCGGACCGCGGGCCGGGTGTGCCCATCATCCGTTACGAGGCAGAAGACGAGCACGACGAGGCCGGGTTCGTCATCGACGAGGTCGAGCGTCTCCAGGCCGAGGGATACAACCTGGCCGACTTTGCCGTCTTCTACCGGACCAATGCCATGTCGCGTGTGATCGAGGACGTCTTTGTGCGCCGGGGCATCCCCTACACCGTCGTGGGCTCGGTCAAGTTCTACGACCGCAAGGAGATCAAGGACACCCTCGCCTATCTCCGTGCCATGGTCAACAGCTCAGATGAGGTCTCGTTGAAGAGGATCATCAACGAACCGAGGCGGGGGATCGGCAGCACCACCATCGGCCACCTCGACAGGTTCGCCGAGCGCGAGGGGGTCGGCTTCTACGAGGCGATGGTCAGGGTAGCCGATGTGCCCCAGCTCAACCAGCGCTCCCAGGGACAGGTCCTCGACTTCGTCGCCCTGCTCTCGTCGTTGCGGGAGAAGGCGGCCGAGGGAGGGGTCGAGGCGGCGGTGCAGTCGGTCCTCGACGACACCGGGTTGTTGGCGGGGTTGGACATGGAGAAGACCGTCGAGGCCATGGGCCGGGTGGAGAACCTGCGCGAGCTGGTCGGCGTTGCCAAGGAGTTCGAGAGCTCCAACGAGGGCTCGGTGATCGGTGACGAGGAATTCGACCTGCTCGACAATCTGCGTCGGCTAGAGCTGTTCCTCGAGTCGACCGCCCTGGTGTCCGACATCGACGAGTGGGACGAAGGGGCTGGTGCGGCCACCCTCATGACCCTCCACAGCGCCAAAGGGCTGGAGTTCCCTGTGGTCTTCCTGGTGGGGATGGAGGACGGTGTCTTCCCCCACATGCGCTCCCTTGGAGATCCCGAGGAGCTGGAGGAGGAGAGGCGCCTGGCCTATGTGGGGATCACCAGGGCACAAGATCACCTTTACGTGACCTCCGCCTGGAAGCGGATGCTGTTCGGTGGGTCGTCATACAACCCACCTTCGCGTTTTCTCGCCGAGATCCCCGATGGACTGATGACCAAGGCGGGCAAGCGTATGAGGAGGGATCCGGCCGAGCGGGCTGCAGCCTCAGGACCGCCTACCACTGTCGATGCAGGGGAGATCTCGAGAGGTGACCGGGTCCGCCACATGAAGTGGGGCCTGGGAACTGTCCGTGAGGTCATCGGCCAGGGGGACAGGGCCGAGGCGGAGATCATGTTCGACACCCACGGGAAGAAGAGACTCCTCCTCACCTGGGCGCCTCTCGAGAAAGGCTAGGTGGCGGTTGGCTCCCGCACTGCCGTGAGGGCTTCACTCACTCCGTCGATGAGGTCGTTCCAGCTGGCCGCGAACTTGCTGACCCCCTCCTCCTCGAGGGTCGCCACCACATCTTCGTAGTCGACTCCGACCGAGGACAGCCGGCTCACGGTCTCTGTGGCATCGTCAATGTCGCCCGCGGTGAAAGGCCTGGGACGGGGGTCACCATGGTCCTTGTAGGCCTCGATTGTCTCGGTGGGCATGGTGTTGACGGTCCCCCGAGCGACCAGTCCCTCGACGTATAGGAGATCGCCGTAATCGGGGTTCTTGGTCGAAGTCGAGGCCCAGAGGGGCCTTTGTGGTCTGCATCCCGCTGCCTTCAGGTCGCCGAAAGCGTCGCTCTCGAAACGTTCCAGGTAGAGGGCGTAGGCGAGGCGGGCGTTGGCCACGGCGGTAGTGCCCCGGAGCGATAGCGCCTCCTCGGATCCGATCGAATCGAGCCGTTCGTCGACCTCGGTGTCAAACCTGGAGACGAAGAACGACGCGACGGACGAGACCGTCGAAGGGTCGCCGCCCCGAGCGACAAGGTCGGTAAGGCCCTCGATGTAGGCCCTCATGACTTCGGCATACCTGTCCAGGGCGAAGATGAGGGTGACGTTCACCGAGATCCCTTCGGAGGTGAGGCGACGGATCGCCGGGATCCCCTCCTTGGTGGCAGGGACCTTCACCAGCAGGTTGGGACGTTGGATGCGGTCAACCCACTCCCGGGCTTCGGCCAGGGTCGCCTCGGTGTCAGCCGCGAGTGTGGGGGACACTTCGACTGAGACGTGGCCATCACTCCCGAGAGTCGATTCGAACACCGGAAGAAGCACATCACATGCTTCCTGGATATCCCCGGTCATCACCCGTTTCACGGCCTCCTCGGGCTCCAGCCGTTCCCGGGCCGCCTCCTCGATCTGGGAGTCGTAGTCGTTTGTCCCCACGATGGCCTGGGCAAAGATCGTCGGATTGGAGGTGACCCCCGTGATGCTGTCCTCCTCGACCATCCGTGACAGTTCCCCCGCCTCGAGCATGGGACGGGAGATCTGGTCGACCCACACGCTCACCCCGGCGGCCGCCAGACCCTTCAGTCTCGAGTTCACCATGGGCCCAAGGGTAGAGGGAGTCCGGCTCTTTTCGGGCTCCGAGACCGAATGGCCATCTGGATGTCACCAGGTTGACAACAACTAGCCTTTGCCGCCGATTGATGTCGAGAAGAATCCTCATAGCAAAACCTGGCCTCGACGGACACGACAGAGGCGCCAAGGTGATAGCCCGGGCGCTGAGAGACGCCGGGTTCGAGGTGATCTACTCGGGGCTCCACCAGACTCCGGCGCAGATCGCCGAGACAGCAGTGCAGGAGGACGTCGACGGGGTCGGCCTGTCCTCCCTCTCCGGGGCCCACATGACCCTGTTCCCACAGGTGGTGGAGGAGCTTGCCGCCCGGGATGCCTCCGACGTGGTGGTCTTCGGTGGCGGTGTCATCCCCGACCAGGACATCGCCGAGTTGCGAGAGGTCGGCATTCGGACCATCTTCACGCCCGGCGCCGGTCTCGACGAGATCTCGAGCTGGGTCGAAGCCAACGTCCCGTCGAGACAGGAGAGAGACAGTTGAAGATTCACGAGCACCAGGCCAAGGAGCTGATGGCCGCCCGTGGGATACCGGTCCCGAGAGGACGGGTCGCACGTACGGTGGAGGAGGCGGTCTCGGCAGTGCGTCCCCTGATCGAGGAGTCGGACAACCCGGTGGTGGTGCTCAAGGCCCAAATCCACGCCGGGGGACGGGGAAAAGGGACCTTCAAGGAGTATCCGGAGGTGCGAGGGGTCACCGTGGTCACCAGCGGCATCCAGGAGGGGCCTGGTGCAGTCGAGGCCGAGGTCCGGGAGCTGGCCGGGAAGATGCTCGGCTCGACTCTGGTCACCATCCAGACCGGTGACGAAGGCAAGTCGGTCAACAGGCTCTACCTCGAGCAGGGGATCGACATAGCCCGGGAGCTGTACCTGGCGGTCCTCCTCGACAGGAGCTCATCCCGGAACCTGGTGATGGCTTCGACCGAGGGCGGAATGGAGATCGAGAAGGTGGCCGAAGAGACCCCGGAGAAGATCCTGAAGGCGATCATCGACCCGGCGATCGGTCTGGCTGCCTTCCAGGCCAACGAGCTGGCTTTCGGGCTCGGCCTGGATGGGGCTCCGGCGCAGAACTTCATGCGGTTCGTCATCGCCCTGGCCGAGATGGCCACCGACCTCGACACCGACCTGATCGAGATCAACCCCCTGGTGGTGACCACCGACGGCCAGGTGCTGGCCGTGGATGGGAAGATGGCCTTCGACGACAACGCCCTTTTCCGTCACCCCGAGATAGCCGGGATGAGGGACGAGTCGGAGGAAGACCCTGCCGAGATCGCCGCCAAGAACGCCGGTCTCAGCTACATAAAACTGGACGGGACCATCGGGTGTCTGGTCAACGGAGCGGGCCTGGCGATGGCCACCATGGACACCATCAAGCACGTCGGCGGGGAGCCGGCCAACTTCCTCGACGTCGGGGGCGGAGCCACCGCCGACCAGGTCACCACCGGTTTTCAGATCATCACCAGCGACCCCAACGTAAAAGGGATCTTCGTCAACATCTTCGGGGGAATCATGCGCTGCGATGTGATCGCCAGAGGCATCGTGGAAGCGGTCAACCGGGTCGGGCTCGAGGTGCCACTGGTGGTCCGATTGGAAGGGACCAACGTCGAGCAGGGCAGGCAGATCCTGGCCGAATCCGGCCTGGAGGTGGTGAGCGCCGAGAGCCTCCGGGACGGGGCCGAGCGAATCCTGGAGCTGACGGCATGAGCGTCCTGGTGGACAAGAACACCCGGGTCCTGGTGCAGGGGTTGGGCCAGACCGGCCACTTCCACACCGACAAGGCGATCGCCTACGGGACCAACATGGTCGCTGCGGTACATCCATCGCGGGCCGGTGAGACGGCCTCCTTCCAGGGCAGCACAGATCATTCAGGAGTTCCGGGGCGCGCCGACACCTACAGTGTCGACCTTCCCGTCTACGCCACGGTGCGTCAGGCGGTGGAGGAGACCGGGGCCAATGCCTCGGCTGTCTACGTGCCGCCTCCGTTCGCGGCCGACGCCATCATGGAGTCGGTTGCGACAGGTCTCAACCTGGTGGTGGCCATCACCGAGGGGATCCCGGTGGCCGACATGGTCAAGGCCAAGCGGTACCTGGAGGGGACCGGGACGAGGCTGATAGGGCCCAACTGCCCGGGTGTCATAACCCCCGGGGAGTGCAAGATCGGGATCATGCCGGGATACATCCACCAAAGGGGACGCATCGGGGTGGTCTCCCGTTCCGGGACCCTGACCTACGAGGCCGTATACCAGCTGACGCTCAAGGGGCTCGGCCAGACGACCGCGGTCGGTATAGGGGGGGACCCGGTCAACGGGACCAATTTCGTCGACGTCCTGGAGATGTTCGAAGCGGATCCCGAGACCGAAGGCGTGATCCTGATCGGTGAGATCGGAGGCACCGCCGAGGAAGAGGCGGCCGAGTTCATCACCACGATGAGCAAGCCGGTCGCCGGCTTCATCGCCGGCACCACGGCCCCCGCCGGGAAGCGGATGGGCCATGCCGGAGCGATCGTGTCGGGTGGCACGGGCACCGCAGAAGCAAAGATCGCAGCTCTTCGGGCCGCCGGCGTGGTCGTCGCCGAGACTCCCTCCGACATGGGCGAGTCGATGGCGAGAGCCTTGGCTTAGATCCGGCGCCTAAGCTTCCGGCATGGAGTGGATCATCTTTGGCCTTGTCGCGGTTCTCGTCCTGTTCGTCGTCCTCATCTACAACCGACTGGTCCTGGTACGGAACCGGGCGGACAACGCCTGGAGCCAGGTGGATGTCCAACTCAAGCGTCGCTATGACCTGATCCCCAACCTGGTGGAGACGGTCAAGGGCTACGCCAGCCACGAGCGCCAGACATTCGAGAACGTGACCGCCGCCCGTGCGGGTGCCTCTGCGGCGCAGGGCCCGGCCGAACAGGCCCAGGCGGAGAACTTCCTCACCCAGGCCCTTCGCCAGTTGTTCGCGGTCGCAGAGAACTACCCGGAGCTGAAGGCCTCTTCCAACTTCGCCAGCCTTCAGGCCGACCTCCAGGACGCGGAGAACCGGATAGCGGTGAGCCGCCAGATCTACAACGACACCGTTCTCACCTACAACAACATGGTGCAGCAGGTGCCTACCAACCTCGTTGCTGCGATGTTCGGCTTCAAGGCACGGGAGTACTTCGAAGCCGGCGGGTCGGCCCAGGAAGCCCCCTCGGTCCAGTTCTGACATGAAGCGAGCCCGGTCGCTTCTCCTCGGGGCGACCCTGCTCGTCCTGACAGTGGCCCCGGCGTTGCCGGCGCAAGCCCGTTCCTTCTGGATGGGCGCCGCCGACGTCGAGGTGGTGGTCCAACCCGATGGTTCGCTCCACGTCACCGAGACTCTCAGCATCGACTTCACCGGCTCCTACTCCGGTTCGTACAGGGACATCCGGGTGAGACGAGGCGAGACGGTCACCGTCCTCACCGTCGCCGATGAGTCGGGGGCCATGCAACCCGGGGGCTGCACGACCCTCGGGTGCAGCTCACCCTCCGGGATCTACGGTGTCACCAGCGTCTCCGGAGCGGAGAGAGTGGTGTGGCACCACAGCAGCCGCGACCAGCGACGGGTGTTCACCATCACCTACGTGATGACCGGGGTGGCCACCGCCTACGACGATGTCGTCGACGTCAACCTCCAGGTGTGGGGCGACCAGTGGGCGGTCGGGGTCAGCAGGCTGACGGCGCGGATAGTCATCCCGACCGGGGCCAATCCCGGCGAGGTGAGGGTGTGGGGCCACCCCTCGACCGTCTCAGGGTCGACCTCCTTGGGGGATGACCTGGTCAGTCCCTCGCTCCAGGCATCCGGCGTGCCCCCCAACCAGTGGGTCGAGCTGCGCACCACATTTCCGACCGCCCTCCTGGCCAACACCGCCGGTGCCCGGGTGCGGGCAGGGGAAGGGCTCCAGGCCATCCTCGAGGAGGAGGCGAGGTTCTTCCAGGACGCCGAGCAGGCGGCACGGGCGGCACGCCTGGGTCTCATCTGGGGATCGGCCCTCGCCCTCCTTATCGCCTTCGGGATCGGAGGTTTCGTGTATCTCCGATATGGGCGCGAGCCCAGGGTCGATTACGACCGCCAGTACGAGCAGGAGCCCCCCACCGACCTCACTCCAGCGGAGGTGGGCGCCCTGCTCTCCCAGGGAGCCGTCACCGAGCGGGAGTTCACCGCGACACTCTTCGACTTGATCCGCCAGGGCGCCATCACCGCCACCCCTTCCCAGGTCGAGAGAAGCACATGGGGAGGGCTCCGCCGGGAGATGATCTCCGATCTGGTGCTCGCCGAGGGGCCGGACCGTACCGGTCTACGTGACTTCGAGCAGTCGGTGCTCACCGTCGTCAAGCGCGTTCTCGGGGGCCAGTCGCGCCCGTTGCACGAGTTCCGGCAGCGGATCAGGGACGACGCCAACGCCAACGCCCAGAGTTACCAGACCTTCAGGACGCGGGTGGTGAAGGCGGTCAAGAGGGCCCACCTGCTCGATGTCAGGGGCAAGACGGTGACCGTGATGGCCCTCATGTTGGTGGCGGGGCTGGTGTTCGTCGCCATGATGGGTCTCCCCCCACTCTTGGGACGCCGGCCCGGCGGGGAGGTCACCGTGGTCCTCGTGATCGCCGGGATGGTTTTCGGTGCCCTGGCGCTGTTCGTCTTCCTCATGTTCCGCAAGGTGCGGGTCAAGAGGACCCCGGAAGGTGCCATGGAAGCGGCCCGGTGGTCGGCATTCCGGAGATACCTGCGCGACTTCTCCAGACTGGAGGAGGCCCCGGCTATCTCCCTCGATCTGTGGGATCGCTACCTGATCTACGCCATAGCGTTCGGCGTGGCCGAGGAAGTCCTGGAGAAGGCACGTCTTTCGGCGCCGCCCGAACTGGAGCAGCGGTCGTCGATCTACTGGTTCGGCACCTACGGGTATTCGGGTGGCCACACCGAGAACGCCTTCGCAGGCCTCACCTCGGCCCTCTCCGGAGCCTTCTCACCGCCGTCGTCGGGCTCCTCAGGCGGGGGAGGAGGCTTCGGGGGTGGTGGCGGCGGCGGGGGTGGTGGCGGCGGCGGTGGATCCTGGTAACAGCCCCATCGGCCAGCCGTCCGTCTGGACTTGCCGGAGACCCGGTCTAACTTCACCCGGATGCGTCGGGTATCGCTCCTCGTCACTGCCGCGCTCCTGGCCTTCGCCGTGCCTGCCCTGGCCTCACAGGACGACCGCCAATCGATGCCTCCGCTGCCGACGTACGCGGGCACCGACTTCCAGGCCCTCTACTCCTATGCGGTCCGGAACACCCTGCCCGGCCTGGAGATGCCAACCGAGCGGCCTGCCATCACCGGCAACGACTCGGTCGACGACCGGATCTGGGAGCTTGCCCTGGCCCGTGGCTACCTCCCTCAGCCAAAGGCCACTGCGGGTCTTGTCTCATCTCCGATCCTGATGCAGCCCCTGGCAGCCGAGGGGTGGCGGGCTCTCGGAGCGGACGCCCGACAGAGCGGGATGGGCTTTGTCGCCCGGTCGGCCTACCGCTCCATCGCCACGCAGCGAACCATGTTCCGCGAGAGGCTCAACGGGACCTCCGACGCCGCCATCGAGACCGCACTCCGGTGGGCTGCACCTCCCGGGATGTCGAAACACCATGGTGGATACGCCATCGACTTCAGGTATCCCGACGGCACCTACGGGACCTTCAGGGCGTCCCCCGGGTACGCCTGGCTGGCCCGGGAGAACTTCGAGGCTGCCAAACGCCACGGGTGGCTTCCCTCGTATCCGGACGATGTCGAGAACCAGGGGCCCAACCCCGAGCCTTGGGAGTTCGTCTGGGTGGGCACCGACCTGATCCGTTGTGGGCTGCCCCAGGAAGTCCAGGCTGTGGCCGGTCCCGCCGGAGCTCTTGTCCATGATCTCGCCCGCTGCCCTGGGGGGCCCAGCCCGGTCGAGGTCCCTGAGTGGATCGGGGCAGCGGGGGCCACCAGACCCTGAGTGCTTGCCGAACAGGGACTTTGTTCGGTCAGGGTGCGGATTCAGCGAGCAGGTAGAAGGACGAGAACCGGTTCCTGATCGGCTCCACCTCCTGGAACCAGCCAAAGCCGGCCTTACGTGCCAGATCCTCGGCTGCCTGGCGTCCCCATGCGGCTCCCAGGCCGGCGCCATCCTGGGCCAGGGACTGGGTCATGCAGTACAGGGCCGACACCGCGTAGAGGAGCGCTCCCGTGTCGCCCAGGTTGTCGTCGAGATCGGAGCTGGCGTTCGGTTCCATCATGAGGAAGACCCCACCCGGCCGCAGCGACTCCCTTATCCGCTTCAGGGCCGACAGTGGATCGACAAGGTCGTGAACCACGTCGAAGGCGGTCACCAGGTCGTAACCGGTGTCGGCGGGGAGCTCCTCGACGGAGGTCTGTTCGAAGGTCACGTTGGGCATGCCCTCCGAGCGTTGGGTTGCCAGCGCCAGGAGCTCAGGGGACACGTCGTATCCGACGAAGGTGGAGCTGGGGTAGGCGGAGGCCATGGCCATGACCGCGGCACCCGAGCCGCAGCCGATGTCGGCGACCCTGATCCCCTCGGTGAGGCGTTCGTGGAGCGAAGGTATGGCCGGCAGCCACTTGCGGGGAAGCAGCACCTGCTGCGAAGCGCGGTTCGCCTTGTCGATTCCCTTGACCAGACCCTCGCCGAAGGCATCGAATGGAACACCCCCACCCGACCTGGTGGCAGCGGCGACGCCGTCGATCTGGGCGTAGAGCGCGGGGATCATGTCCATGTAGCCACCCATGAAGTAGGGGCTCGCCTCGTCGGCCAGGAACATGGCATGTTCCGGGGGGAGTCTGAACCCACCGTCCCGGTGTTCGATAACCCCTGCTGCGGCCAGCCCGGAGCAGATCTCCCGGACATACCTCTCGTCGAGCCCGCTCCCTTCGGCTATCTCGGAGGAGGTCCCTCCGCCGTTCTGTGCCAGCCAGGCAGTCAACCCCGTCCTGTCCGCCACTGCGAGCAGGGCGATGGTGCCGCTGGCGGCGGCGATGCCAACGAACCTGTCGAGGAAGGCCTCGATCCGCTCCCGGTCCATGTCAATCACCTGACTTCGTGTCGGCCGACCCTACTCCGGGCAACTCCTCCGGTGACGGTCAGCCCCACCAGGTCGGTTGCCGGCCGGTAGGCGAGATGGGTGGGGCTGGGCGCGTCGAGGACGACCAGATCGGCTTCGGCGCCTCTACGGATCACTCCACGGTCGCCCCAGGCGAGGGCCAGGGCGCCGCCCCGGGTTGCGGCCCAGACGGCCTGCTCCACGGTGAGCCCCATCTGGACGACCGCCAGCGATATGACCAATCCCATCGACTCGAAGTACGAGGTGCCGGGGTTGCAGTCGGTGGCGATGGCCACCGTGCATCCTGCCTCCCACAACATCGGTCCGGGAGCCTGGGGACGGCGCAACGTGTAAGAGGCCCCGGGTACCAGGACGGCGGCCACGCCCGCTTCGGCGAGCGCTTCGGCGTCGTCCCGGGTGGCATTGTCTAGGTGGTCCGCCGACATGGCCCCCAGCCGGGCGGCGAGCATGGCGCCGCCGGAGTGTGTCAACTGCTCGGCGTGGACCCGTACCCCAAAGCCGAGCTCCCGTGCCCGGGTGAGGATGGCGCTCGCCTCATCGACGGTGAAGGCCCCATCCTCGACGAAGACGTCGCAGTCGTCGGCCAGCCCCTTGGCCTGGGGGAGCATGGTGTCGATTACCAGCTCGATGTAGGCGTCACGGTCGGTGGCGAACTCGGGGGGTATGGCATGAGCCCCAAGGAAGGTGCAGCGCACGGGGATGCCCGTCTCGTCTCCGACCCGACGGGCGACCCGGAGGATCTTCAACTCGGTCTCCAGGTCGAGGCCGTAGCCGGACTTGATCTCCAGGGCCGTGGTGCCGGTGGCAACCATCCTGAGAGCCCGATCGGAGGCTTCCCGCACGAGAGTCTCCTCGTCGGTCGAGCGGGTGGCGGCGACGGTGGCCGCGATTCCGCCTCCCGCCGCGGCGATCGATCGGTAGTCGGCCCCCTCCATCCTCGAACGGAACTCCCCGGAGCGGTCGCCTGCGAAGACCAGGTGGGTGTGGGAGTCGACGAAGCCGGGGATCACGGCACGGCCACCACAGTCGATCACCTCGGCGCCGTCGGCCTGGGGAGCGTCACCTTCGACCCCGACGAAGTCGACCCGGCCGTCCCGAACCGAGACCGCGGCCCCCTCGATCGGCTCCGCGTCATTGGTGGTGAGATGCCCGATTCCGGTGAGGAGCAGGTCTTCCATCACTCGGCCGTGACGAGTGAGCCGCCGGCGATGAGCTCGGCGACGGTCTCGATCTCATCGGAGAGGGACCGGTCGACCGTCAGCGGTGGGACGTGCTCTCGGACCAGGTCGACGATCCTCCTGGTCGCCGGCCCCGGTGCCAGCGGGGCCCGATGTTCGATGGCCTGCACCGCGCACAGGACCTCGATGGCTATCACCCGTCGCACATTGTCCAGGACGGTGAGCAGCTTCTTTCCCGCTCCCCAACCCATCGACACATGGTCCTCCTGGCTACCCGACGTGGGGACCGAGTCGACCGAGGCCGGGTGGGCGAGGATGCGGTTCTCGGCGACCAGGGCGGCCTGGACGTATTGGCTGATCATGTAGCCGGAGTTCACCCCCGGATCGGGGGAGAGGAAGGCCGGAAGCCCCTGCGACCTGGCCGGGTCGAGCATCCGGTCGGTCCGCCGTTCCGAGAGCGAGGCCAGCTCGGCCACCGCGATGGTGGCGAAGTCGAGGGCGAAGGCCAGGGGTTGGCCGTGAAAGTTCCCTCCCGACAGGACCTCGCCCAACTCGGGGAAGACGATCGGGTTGTCCACCACCGAGCCGAGCTCCTTGATGAGCACCGCCTCCAGATGGTCCAACGAGTCGGAC
This sequence comes from uncultured Acidimicrobiaceae bacterium, assembly GCA_964454615.1. Lineage (GTDB taxonomy): Bacteria > Actinomycetota > Acidimicrobiia > Spongiisociales > ZC4RG35 > ZC4RG35. The sequence continues at coordinate 11,574 of CAYVTP010000046.1, forward strand.
ACTGCCCCGTGTACCTGGGGTGCGCACCGGAGCGAGTAGGCGTCCTGGACCGCATGTCCGAAGTCGTCCGAGTGGGACTCGACGATCGGCGACCCGGCGAGCAGGGCTGCGATTCGTCGCGCCGAGGCCACCTGACCGGGGTGGGGTCGGAGCTCGTGGATCTCCGGTCGGAAAGGTCGTGCGCTTCCCAGAAGTCCCTCGACGCTCAGCGAGGTGGCTGTGTCCGCGGCCGAGACCAGACGGCGCGCCCGATCCAGGGCGATCACCCCCATCGCTGTCATCCCCTCGGTGCCGTTGAGCAGGGAGAGCCCCTCCTTGGCCTTCAGTTCGATCGGCTCGATCCCGGCCTCGGAGGGTGTGACCACCCGACCCTCGACCCGCACCTTTCCCTCGCCGATCAGCGGGAGGGCGAGATGGGCGAAAGGGGCAAGGTCCCCCGACGCACCCACCGACCCCTGCGACGGCACCACGGGGAGGATCCCCCGTTCGAGCAGGTTCAGAAGTGCATGGACCACGACTGGCCGGACCCCGGAGTGGCCCTGGGCCAGGGTCCTGGAGCGGAGGAGCAGCATCGCCCTGACGATCTCGTCTGGCATCGGATCGCCGACGCCCGTGGCATGGGATCGGAGGAGGTTGACCTGTAGGGTCTCTACCTGCTCCCGGCCGATGTGGGTGCCGGCCAGGGCGCCGAACCCGGTGGTGATCCCGTAGATCACCTCGTCGGAGTCGACGGCCCGCTCCACCAGGCGCCGGGCCGGCCCCATCCGCTCTTCGAGGGATCCATGAGGCCTGGCGGTCGCCCGGCCCTCGGCCACAGCCACCACCTGCTCGGGGGTCAGCGGCCCCCCGTCGATCCACACTGTCTCCACGGCATGGACGGTAGCCAGGGGGACCAGAGGAAAGGAGGCCAACCCGGGTGACCGCGTCGGTCGACTCTCCATCCGGGGGCCTGGAGGCTAACTTGCCCGGGATGCCGACCCGCCAGAAGATCCGCTACGCAGACTGTGATCCCCAGGCCATCGTGTTCAACGCCAACTACCCAAAGTACTGGGACGACGCACTAACCGACTGGTTCGAGGAGAACGGGTTCGGAGGGGTCGACCTGGGCGGGCTGGAGGCGGAATTGGTAACGGCTCGCATGGAGGTCGACTTCAGGTCGCCGGCCCGGCTCGGTGACACCTTGGAGACATCGATAGGTGTTGAGCGAGTGGGCAACACGTCGATGGTGGTGGGTCTTTCGACGAGGCGTCTAAGCGACGGGGTGGTGGTGGCCGAGGGCCGTGAGGTCCTGGTGTTCATCGACCCTGAGACTCATCGCCCGGTCCCCGTCCCGGAGCGTGTGATCGCCGCCGCGGCCGGGGAATCCATGCCTGGTTCCTAGTGTTCCATTACCCATGAGCGATCTATCCCAGTTGGTGAGGGATCCTGACACCACCTTCGCGGTTGTGGGGGCTTCCAGCGATCCTTCGAAGTACGGAAACCGCATCTATCGGAATCTTAGGGGCAAGGGCTACAAGGTGTTCGCCGTCAACCCAGGCGCTGAGGACGTGGACGGCGACAAGGCGTGGTCCAAACTCACCGACCTCCCCGAGACGCCCACGGTTGCCGTGCTGGTGATCCCCGCCCCACGGGGTCTGGCGGTACTCGACCAGGCTGCCGAGGCCGGGGTCAGTCGAATCTGGGTGCAGCCCGGGGCGTTCTCCGGCAAGCTCGGCAAGGCCCTCGACAAGGGCGGTTTCGATTGGAAGGCCGAGGATTGCGTCATGGTGGCCACCAAGGTCCTGAAGGACTCGGACGATTGAGTGAGCTGAGAGAGCTCCTCGACCGTCCAGACACATCATTCGCCGTGGTCGGTGCGACCGACACGCCAGGGAAGTACGGGGGTCGGATCTATCGCGACCTGAAGCGCAAGGGCTTCAAGGTCTTCGCGGTCAACCCCAACCGGGAGACGGTGGATGGCGACCCGGCCTGGCCGGGTCTGCACGATCTACCGGAGACGCCGACCATGGCGGTACTGGTGGTCCCGGCGTCGGAGGGTCTACGTGTCGCCGCCGACGCCGCCGAGGCCGGAGTGGAGCGAATCTGGGTCCAGCCCGGGGCCTTCTCGGGGCAACTGGGCGAGGCGCTCGAGACGGGTGGCTTCGACTGGCTGGCCGAAGCCTGTGTGATGGTGGAGACCCGCCCGATCGGGTAGGCGGGTCCCTCCCGGCGTACTAGACCCTTCCCCGGAAGAGCTCGCGGGCGATGATGTTCCTCTGGATCTCCGACGTCCCCTCGTAGATGCGGGTTGCCCTGACTTCGGCGTAGAGGTGGGCGAGCCGCGACCCTGACTCCAACCCCCTGGCCCCCAGCACCTGTATGGCTACGTCCACGGCTCTTTGGGCGGTCTCGGTGGCGAATAGCTTGGCCATGGCCGATCGACCGGTGATCTGGGCGGAGTCGCCCCTGTCGTAGGTCGCCGCCGCAGAGTAGACCAGATGGGTGGCGGCCTCGACGGCCATCCGGACGTCCGCCAACTGATGGGAGACCCCTTGGAACTCCGAGATGGGCGACCCGAAAGCCCGGCGGCCGGCGGCATGGTCCACCGCGATACGGAGGGCGGCCTCGGCCATCCCGACGGCAAAAGCTCCGACACTGGGTCGGAACAGGTCGAGGGTCGACATGGCGACCTGGAACCCGTGATCCACCTCCCCGAGCACGTGGGAGGCCGGCACCCGAACACCATCGAAGGTCCATCTGCCGATGGGATGGGGGGCCGCCATGTCGATGGCGCTCCCCGACACCCCTTCCAGGCCGGTGGGCACGGCGAAGGCCGTCACACCACGTGCACCTCCTCCTTCAGTCGTGCGGGCGAAGACCGTGGCCACATCGGCCTCGGGAGCGTTGGAGATGAAGGCCTTCTCGCCGGTGATCCGATAGTGGTCGCCGTCCCTCTCGGCCTTGGTGGACAGGGCGGCAGCATCCGAACCGGCGTCCGGCTCGGTCAAGGCGAAGGCCGCCACGGCGGTGCCTGCCCGGATCGGCGGAAGCCATTCTGCCTTCGCCTCGCCCGACCCGAAGTGGAGTATCGGGACCGATCCGAGCCCCTGTACCGCGTAGGCGGTCTCCGCTTCGGTGCAGGACCGGGCAAGACCCTGCCGGGTTTGGCAGAGCT
>CAYVTP010000047.1:0-3768 GCA_964454615.1 uncultured Acidimicrobiaceae bacterium
AGGGTCGATGTGAGTCATCCCGAAGACGGCGTCGCCGTGCTCACCATGGACAACGGCGCAATGAACTTCGGCACAGCGCACTCCCACAGTCTGCTCGAGGAGGCCCTGATCGCTGTGCGGGAGGCGGGGACGCGTGTAGTCGTCATTGCATCGGGTGTTCCCGGCTACTTCATAGCTCACGGCCACATTGGCGAGATTGTCGGGACCATGACCGGCAACCCCCCGCAGCGTGGTGAGCCGCGTGCCTATGAGGATTCAGAAAGAGCTCGACACCGGTCCCATGGTGTCGATAGCCGCGATCGACGGTCAGGCGTGGGGTGGTGGGGCGGAGATCGCCTGGTCCTGTGACTTCAGGGTGGCTTCCGAGGTGTCGACCCTCGTGCAGCCCGAAGTCCTCGTCGGGTTGCCGACTGCCGGTGGCGTCACCCGTGTGACTCGAATCGCTGGAGAGTCCACCGCCCGGCGTCTCGTGCTAGACGGCAGACCGGTCTCCGCAGACGAGGCCTTCAGGCTGGGCTTGGTCGACATGCTCGTAGCGGACGGGGAATCTCTCGAGGCGGCGGTCGATTGGGCTGCCTGGCTCGCCGGCCGACCCGATGGGTACCTTGCTTTCGTGAAGGGGGTAATGCTGGCGGGCCGAGATGTGCCCATGGGCGAGGCCCTCCGTCAGGAGATGGGTGCTTTCATCGGACGGTTCGAAGTCCGGGAGGTCGTGGAACGGGCCCTGGAGGTGCAGGGCCGCTATGACCAGGGCGCCGACTCCTACGACGCCTTCGGCATTCCTCGGGGCTGATCTCCACCAGCGTGTTTCATTCGATGCATCCCGGTTGGGTGAAGACCGAAGGGGTCAAGACCTCCCTGCCAACATTCAACAAGGTCATGTTCCCCTTCCTGAGGTCCCCTGAGCAGGGCGCCGACACGGTGGTCTGGCTGGCTTCGGCGGACGAGCCGCTCGACTCCAGCGGCCGGTTCTGGTTCGACCGCCGGCAGGTTCCCACCCGCTTCCGGGCTTCGACACTGGAGAGCGAGGAGTCGCGGGCGAGGCTCTGGTCGGGGTTGGTGGAGTTGACCCGGTCCGACATCCCGGTGTTGGAGGCATAGATTGGGCTCGGTCATCGTCGGCACCGGCATCTCCATCCCAAAGAATGTGGTGACGAACGATGACCTTGCCCGTGTGATGGACACCAGCGACGAGTGGGTGGCCTCCAGGACGGGCGTTCGGGAGAGACGCTTCGCCGACCCGGGGGTGGGTTCGTCGGACCTGGCGATCGATGCCGGGATGGCGGCTGTCAGGGACGCCGGGCTGGATCCCGAGGACATCGACCTCTTGGTCACCGCGACCATGACCCCCGACCACTTCGCACCGGGGATAGCAGGGTCGGTCCAGGTGGGGTGCGGGCTCGGGCCAGTGGCAGCCATCGACATCCGCCAGGAGTGCAGCGGGTTTCTCTACGGCTTGGACGTCGCCGACGCCTACCTGTCCGCCGGGCGGGCCAGGACTGCCCTCGTGGTCGGTGCCGAAGTCCACGCCGGTTTCCTCCCGTGGAGCGACACCACCTGGCGCGCCGTCCTCGGCGAGGACGTCACCATCAGCGACCAGGAGCGGGAGTGGAATACCGGCTACCGGGCCTGGAGTGTCCTGTTCGGGGATGGGGCCGGTGCCGTGGTCCTGGCCCGGGGTGACGACCAGTCGTCCGGGTTTCTCGCCTCATCCCTCCACACAGAAGGCGAGTCCTTCGAGCTGATCTGGGTGCCCGGGATCGGGTCCAAGCACCGCCCGTACGCTTCGGCCGACCAGATCGAGGCGGGGGAGCACCTCCCGGTAATGGACGGTGGGGGGCTCTATCGGAGGGCGGTACGGCTCATCCCCGAAGCGGTCCGGGCGGTCCTCGACCGCGCCGGGCTCGAGGTCGGCGACCTCGACCTGGTCATTGCCCATCAGGCCAACGACCGGATCCTCGAAGGGGTGCGCCGACAGCTGGGGGCCGGTCCCGAGCAGGTGCCCTCGAACATAGGTCGTTACGGCAACACCACTGCGGGGACCCTCCCGATCCTCTATCACGAGATGCGTGCGGCGGGCCGGGTAACCTCCGGGTCGCTGGTTTGCTTCACCGCCTTCGGGGCCGGCGCCCACTACGGTGCCAGCCTCTACCGGGAGCCCGCCTCCCGATAGGCGTCCAGGGCCCGTTCCCTGGCGAATGAGAGGTCGACGATCGGCTCGGGGTAGTCGACTCCGAGAGTCACCCCGGACGGGGCCAACTTGTTCTTGTCTGATGTCCTGTAGACCACATCGGACTGTCGTGGAGACGGGCGTCACGTCTGGACCAGAGGACGGTTTGCTTCACCGTGGGCCCACGGATCGGCGGCGGTCGACCCAGTCGTCTAGCTCGGCCCACTGTCGGAACAGCCAGATGAGGCGGTTCGACCTGGAGCCCGGGATCTCCGACGCCGGGATCCGCCGGAAGTCGACTTTGATCCGTGATCCGACCAGGTCGCCCTTCCAGATGTCCGCCACCGTGGCGAATCCCTCCAACCCGGTGTGGGCAAGGACGACGATGTCGGCCCTGGCAGAGTCGAAGATTGCCAGGGTTCCCCCAGGTCGGGGCGGGAGGACCCAGCGGAAGCCACCGGCCAGTTCACCGACCGGGCCACCCTTGGCGATGAGAGGAGCCGCATACCGGTCGCGCTTCGCCACCGAGAACCGGGTTCCTTCGGGGTAGATCAGGATGCCATCTTCGGTCCCCAGTCCGGTGGCCAGGTCCCGGATGCCGGCGCGCTCCCTGTCGGACTCTCCCGAGCCCCTGTCCACGAAGAAGTTGGGAGTCCGGTGTCCGGCGATGTCGAGGGCAGGATCGACCAGGAGCTCCTTCTTGAGGACATAGCGGAGGCGGATCCCCACCTGGCGGCTGATCAGGACCGCAGGCAGGAGGGTGTCGATCAAGGAGGCATGGCGGGACAGGACGATGATCGGCCCGGGCTGGAGTACGGCGTCGCCGGTCACATCGATCTCGAGACGGAACAGTGTCCTGACCGCGGCAAGATTCCACGCCGCCCAGGTCTGCTGCAGGCGGTAGGTGGCGGCTTGCTTCCGCCGGGCTCCGAGGGGGAGGGTCACGAGTAGCGCTGCCAGCGCCCAGATCTGACCCGCCAGGTAGCACCACAGGAAGCCGGTCATCCGGACCGACACCCAGGGGCCCCGGCGGGCCATCCAACGGGCAGCGTCGGTCAGGAGTGCAGCCGTGAGCAGGACCGGGGAGGCTGCTGTGACCAACAGGAACATGATCACCACAGCCGGGATGGTCATCGACCGCCTCACCGGCGGGCGGCCAAGGCCTCCTACCAAGGTGGGGGACGGTCCCTATCGGGCTTGGCGTCGTCGGGAATGGGGGGCAGCTCGTAGCCTCCCCCACGGATACACAGCCATCGCAGCTGCTCGGGGCTGTCGGGCAGGCAACGCCATGTGCGGGCCACACCCTGGCCGACCCTCACAACCGTGCCCGGGCCGACGTCGATGACGTCGTCGTCCAGACCCATCTGGCCACGCCCGGCGAGGAACACGTACAGCTCTTCGACGCGGGAGTGGGCGTGCCAGTAGCCGGCCTCCTCTCCCGGCTCGTAGGCGTTGGCCGTCATGCCGATGTACTTGGTGCCGAGGTCGTGATCTATGACACGCCGGCCGTCGCGTGAGGTCTCCGGTCGGAAGCCTCCGAAGTGGTCCCGCCAGTCGTCGAGACCGCCCATCTCCAACACCTGGTAATCGCTCACGCA
>CAYVTP010000047.1:3868-7092 GCA_964454615.1 uncultured Acidimicrobiaceae bacterium
TCGGGATGCTCCGCCATCCACCTGGCAAGGCCGGCGGCCGTGTTGGGAAGGGGGCTGGCGTCGAGGAGCTCTCCGATCCTGGTCTGCTCGGCGACGAACCGGTCGGCGTTCCGGCTGCTGAGCCTGTGCCCGCCGTACACCTGGTTGGCCGCCAGGAACGAGTCGGTCAGGGCGTTGTGGACCCAGGCCGACAGCATGCGATCCCCGGCGTTGTAGGGGACACCCCGGGAGGAAACCCCGGACACCGAGTTGTGAATCCTTCGCACGGTGGCCACCGCCCTTTCGACCTCCGGCCGGGCGCCGTATGTCGTCGCAGTCACATATGCCGAAGTTCGGGATAGGCGTCCCAGGGGATCGTCGCGGTAGCGCGAGTGGTCGCCCACTCCGGCAACCACCTCCGGGTGCGCCGCCTGGATGAGCAGTGCCCTGACGCCGCCGACGAAGGTGGCCACGTCGCCCATGACGGCCCACGAGACCGAGTCGGGGCCGAGGAGGCCAGGGTCACCCCGATGCTCGAGGGTTCCCGCCAGGGGGTAGGGGGCGTGTCGGAAAGGGCGACTGGCGGCGTCGGTGACCCGATCGCGGACTCTCTCAATGAGCATCAGGCCCGATCGGACCTCCGCTTTGGTCATTATCAGGCGCCGGTGATGACCGAGACCACGTCGCCTTCGCTGAGGACGACGCCTCCGGCTATCTCACGGGTGAGGGCGAAACCGGACACCGTGCCGGTCCAGGTGAACGTGGAAGCGACGGGCTCATGGCCGAGCACCCCGGCGGAGATCACCGCCCCCTGGTCGTTGATCACCCACAGCTGATAGGCGCGCTCCGACGGAAGCGCCGGCAGGTTGTCGGAGGGAACCACGAAGCCACGTCCGTCGGCGGTGAGGATGACTCTCGCCACGGCGACCCCGTCGACTTCGAAGTTGGCGCTGAAGGTCCCCGGCTCGGATTCGGCGCGCTCGGCGGCGAGGGCGATGGCCTCCGGCCCGGTCAGGTCGGTGATGGCCAGCTGTTGGAAGATGGCCAGCCCTCCGAGCACCAGGGCGGCGACGGCTGCCACGGAGGCCATCCAACCCCAGCGCCGTGCCCTCCGCCACGATTCGAGCTCGACAACGGATCCTGATCCATTTGTCGGCAGGGCTTCGGGCCCGGCAATGGGCTCCTCTCCGCTCTGGGACAGGGGCTCGGCGATCTCCATCGCTATTCGGTCCCAGACGTGCAGTGGGGCGGTGGTGTCGGGGGTCAGGTGTGCCATGGCGGCCAGGTAGGAATCGAGCTCGGCACGGCAACCCGCACAGGTCTCGAGGTGGGCCGCTACGGCGTCGTGCTCGTCGCCCGGGAGGGCGTCGATGGCGTAGGCGGCTACCAGGGCGTTCAGCTCTTCGTGAGTCATGCTCTCACCTCGCTCAACGAGACGGACAGTTTCTTCATGCCCGACCTGATTCGGCTCTTCACCGTTCCCTCTGGAGCGCCCAAACGCTCGGCGACCTGCACATAGGTCAGCCCGTGCAGGTAGGCCAGGGCGATCGCCTGTCTCTCGCCGTCGGCCAGCCCGGACAGGGCGGTCCTGACCTTCTCACCGACGGTCAGGGCCCAGACCTCTTCGTCTATGTCGGCGGCGACCGCCTCCGGCTCCCGTTCCTCGCGGTTGGCCCGCGCCTGTTCGGACCTGACGATGTCGATGGCGCGACGATGGGCCATGGTCAGCAGGAAGGCGCGCAGGCTGCCGCGCCCCGCATCGAAGCGATGGGGATCTTTCCAGAGTGTCACGAATACGTCCTATACAACATCTTCAGCCAGTGAGTCGTCGCGGAGGACCCGCCACGCGGTGGTTTTCACCGCACCTGAGACCTCCTTGAAGACAGCTACGAGCGAGTCGCGGTCTCCCCTGGCAATGCCGTCGGCCAGGGCAGCATCGCGCTCGCGCTCGGAGATTCCGCCCGGTGTCACCTGTGCTCGCAAGGGTAGGTGTCGGGACATGTGGCTGTCTCATCGCTACACGACTCGATCCTTTCACCCGATGTTCGGAGCCGACAGTGGCGCCGGATGTACCCGAGTGCCGGGACTGCAAGAGGCCGAGGGCTACTGCAGCTCCTTGACCACCCGCACCACATGGGCCGCGGTGCTCATGACGTAGAAGTGGACTCCGGGAACCCCTCTCTCGAGGAGCTCGACTGCCTGGTCCCGCGCCCAGGAGACCCCCACGTCGGCTACTTCCGCGTTGGACTCGGCCTGCGACGCCTTCTCGGCGAGGGGTGCGGGGATCTCGGCACCGAAGACCCTGGGCAGGCTGTGGAGCTGGCTCATCGTGGCCAGCACCTTCAGCCCGGGGACGATGGGCACGGTGATACCTGCCTCCCGGCACAGCTCGATGAACCGGAAGTAGTGGGCGTTGTCGAAGAACATCTGGGTGACGATGTAGTCGGCCCCCGCCTCGACCTTTTGCTTCAAGTTGGCGATGTCCCAGGCGAAGTTGGGGGCTTCGGCGTGTTTCTCCGGGTAGCCGGCGACTCCGATGCTGAACTCGGTGGGCCCCGCCGAGCTGACGTCTTCCAGGAGCCGACCCTGGTTCATGTTTGCGATCTGGCTGACCAGCTCGTTGGCGTAGCTGTTGACCGTACGGTCGGGTCTTTCCGGCTTGGGGTGGGCGACGTCGTCGCCCCTGATGGCGAGGACGTTGCGGATGCCCAGGTAATGAAGCTCGATCAGGGCGTCCTCGGTCTCCTCCCGGGTGAAGCCCCGACACAGGATGTGGGGGACGGCGTCGACGCCGTAGCGATACTGGATTGCGGCACAGAGGCCGATGGTCCCCGGTCGCTTCCTCTTGATACGCCGTCGGATCACGTTCCCCGGAAGCTCCTCGTATGTGGCCTGGGCAGCCCGGCTGGTCACGTCGATGAACGGAGGGTTGAACGGGAGCAGGGCCTCGACCAGAGCGAACGCGCTGTCGATTGAGCCGCCACGCTGTGGAGGGTCGATCTCATAGGAGATGAGAGGGGTGGTGGCCCTCTCGTAGTGCTCGATGACTTTCAACCTGGCCGATTCTATCGACGTCGGGTGGCGGATCTGGAGTGGGTCAGGCACCTATCTCTGGCAACCCAGGGTTCTCTACCGTGATATTGCTGGTCTGGAACCCTGGGTTCAGACGGCCGGGCTTCAGCTCCGAACCCTGGGTTGCCAGCCGGGACATTGCTGGTCTGGAACCCTGGGTTCGGGCTGCGGGG
>CAYVTP010000047.1:7192-14667 GCA_964454615.1 uncultured Acidimicrobiaceae bacterium
CGGGAACCCTGGGTTCGGACAGCCAGCCCACAGAACGAGTCTTATTTGTCCTGGACCATGCGCAGGAAGCGTCGCGCCCGATCAGACCTGGGGTCGACCAGGACCTGGTGGGGTGGGCCCTCCTCCACGATCACCCCATCGTCCATGAACACCACCCGGTCGGCGACATCCCTGGCGAACCCCATCTCGTGGGTCACCACCATCATCGTCATGCCGTCACGGGCCAGAGCCCTCATCACGTCGAGGACCTCCCCGACCAGTTCCGGGTCGAGCGAAGAAGTGGGCTCGTCGAACAGCATCATGTCGGGGTCCATACACAGGGCCCGGGCGATGGCCACCCGCTGCTGCTGGCCCCCGGACAGCCGGATCGGGTACTCGGTGGCCTTTTCGGCCACCCCCACCCTTTCGAGCATCCGCATGGCGACCGCCTTTGCCTCCCGATTGGAGCGTTTCAGCACATTCGTCTGGGCCACGGTCAGGTTCCTCATCACGTCGAGATGGGGGAACAGGTTGAACTGCTGGAAGACCATCCCGATCTTGGTCCGGACCCTGTCGATCTCGATATCGGGATTCGTGATGTCCGTCCCGTCGATCAGGATGGTCCCCGACGTGGGTTCCTCAAGACGGTTGACGCACCGGAGCAAGGTCGACTTGCCTGAGCCTGACGGGCCTATGACGCAAACCACCTCCCCGGCGCTGACCGCCAGGTTGATGCCTTTGAGGACCTCGAGCGCACCGAAGTACTTGTGTAGGTTTTCGATGTGGATGGCCGGTGTGGTCATCGTCCTTTCCCGGTTCTCTTCTCAAGCCGCCTCACCAACTGGGTCAGGGGCAGGGTGATGATCAGGTAGGCGATGGCGATCACCGTCAACGGTGTGGCATTCCGCTGTCCCTGCATGAAGTCGCGGGCGAACTTGACCAACTCTCGTGTGCCCGGGGTCGAACCGATCACAAAGAACAGCGATGTGTCCTTGATCAACAGCACCATTTCGTTGGTCAGAGGTGGGATCATGATCCGAAAGGCCTGGGGCAGGATGATGGTCGCCATGGTCCTTCCCTGCGACATCCCCAGCGACCGGGCTGCTTCTGCCTGGCCACGGGGTACAGCTTCGATTCCCCCCCGGATGGTCTCGGCCATGTAGGCGCCGGCGACAACGGACAGGCCAAGAACAGCCGCCCCCACCCGTCCGCCGGGAAGTCGGAAATCGAAGGCGATCGGTATGCCGAATCCGAAGAGTATCAGTGTCACCAGGGCGGGCAGGCCCCGGAACAGCTCGATGTAGGCAAGGGCAAAGGCGCGATACGGGAGGAGGGTCGACATCCGCATCAACGCGAGTATCAGGGCGAAGACCAGGCCGATCCCGAAGGAGAGAACGGCGTAGTAGACAGTGTTCTTCGCTGCAACCGTGAGCACTTCGGGCAGCATCACTCTGACGGTCCCCAGGTTGAAGAAGTTGCGCCCGATCCGCTCCCAGTCAGCGCTCAGCAGAGCCGCCACCACGATCAGGACGGCGAGCAGGTAGAGAAGCCCGTTGATCAGGCGGCTTCGTTGACGGCGGGTCATCGCCATAGAGAAGGGCGACCCTAGCGAGTCGCCCTTCTGTCTACTACTGCGAACTGTGAACTCAGTCGACGCCGAAGAAGTCTTGGAAGATCCGATCGTAGGTGCCGTCGCCGCGGAGTTTGGTCAACGAGGCGTTGATGGCGGCAAGCAGGTTGGGAGTGCCCTTGGTGGCCAGCCCATACTCCTCGGGCTCGAATATGCCGGCGATGCTGTACCCGGTGCGGGCGTCGACCCACGCCTGGGTGACGACGAGGTCGGTCATGAACCCGTCTACGTCCCCCGCTTCGAGTGCCAGCCATGGGGCGTCTGCGTCAGCGAACTCGACGATGATGGTCCCTTCCGGGGCCTCGTCCTCGGCGTAGAAGTGCCCGGTGGTCCCGGTCTGGACCGCGATCTGCTTGCCCACCGTGTCGCCCAGGGAGGTGATCCCGGAGTCGTCCCTCACCAAAAGCGACTGCTCGCTGCGGAAGTAAGGAGCGGAGAAGTCGATCACTTGGGCCCGCTCGGCCGTGATGGTGATCGATGCCGCGGCAACATCGCAGTCCCCCGAGTCGAAGGCCAGCCCACTGGTTATCGCGTCCCAGCCTGGTTCGTCCACCTCGAAGGCAAGTCCTAGGTCCTCGGCTATGGCCCGCATCAACTCGATATCGAACCCTGTGTAGTTGCCCGTCTCGTCGATGTACTCCATCGGGTAGTACGGGGTGTCGGTGCAGACGGTCAGGGTTCCAGCGGTGACCAGCTCGAGAGCGTCAGTGTCGCCGTTGGCCCCGTCATCGCCACATGCGGCGAGCACCAGGGCGAAGGTGGCCAGCAGGGCCACCAGGCGCAGGTTCTTGTTCATTGTTTCCTCCATTAGGGATGCAAGGTTGTATGACCGGATACACCACAAGGGTAAACCGATTGGCATCCTGGGGGCGATCCGGGCGCACCACTCGAACTTATGAGTGCGGCTGGGTAGTGTCCTTCGACCTCAAGGATCCAGAGTGAACCAAGACTCCCTCCTCTACCGACGAGCCGCAGAGCTGGTGATGGCCGTCATAGTCGCGGTGTGGGCAACCAGGTTCGGGATGCTTGCACTGCACCGCTTCTACAACATCAACATAGGAGTGTTCGACCTGGGCATCTTCGACCAGGGCCTGTGGCTCCTGTCCCGGTTCGAGGACCCGTTCATCACTCTCCGCGGTCTTCACCTGTTCGCCGACCACGCCTCCTACATCCTCATCCTCATGGCGCCCATCTACTGGGTGTTCCCCAGCACCACGGTTCTGGTTGTTCTGGGTACGGTGGTGCCCGCCGTCGCCGGATGGCTCAGCTTCCGTATAGCCCGCGTAGAAGGGCTGGGCCCATGGGCTGCCGTGGTCGTGGGGGCCACGGTGTTGCTCATGCCGGCCATGGCATGGACCCCTTGGGACTCGTTCCATCCCGAGACCTTCGCCATCGCCCTGCTCCCGGCCAGTTACCTGGCTGCTCGAAAGGGACGATTCACCCTGGCCCTGGCCCTGGCCGCGGCGATCCTTCTCGTCAAGGAGGACTCCGGTCTGGTGGTGGTTCCCTACGCCTTCTTCATCTGGCTCAGATGGAAGGAGGCTCGGCAGCACGCCTACCTCCTCGCCGGGCTGGCGGTGGCAGTCCAGGCTTTCTCACTGCTGGTCGTCCTCCCCGGGCTGTCGCCGACGGGAGAGCTCATCTACAGCGGCCGGTACGACCTCGACTGGGAACGGCTGACCACCTGGTCCAGGGCGGCCTACATACCGTCCATGGTCCTTCCCGGCGTGATGGCGCTGTGGGCTCCCCGCTTCCTGCTGATAGGTCTCCCCATCACCGTGGCCAACCTGCTCAGCACCCACGTCTACCAGCATGAGATCAGGTGGCACTACACCGCCTACCTCCTAGGGGTCCTTGCCGTGGCGGTTCCCCTGGGGACGGCAAACCTGCGGTCCAGGATCCTAGACCCCGACAGCCGGTGGAGCTTCCCTGGTGGAGGCAACGGAATTGTCGCGGTCGGGCTGCTTGCGGCTGTGGTTGGAATGGCGGCGTTGGGCCCGGACCTGACGACACGGGGCGGCCGGTGGGGCGGCTTGTCCGAGCAGCAGGGTGCCGAGTTGGCTGCGCTCCTCGAAGCGGTTCCCCCCGATGCGGTCGTCTCGGCCAGCTGGAACCTGGCCTCACGTCTCACTCACAGGCGGCACATCTACATGCTGCCAAACCCCTATCAGCCTCGGTTCTGGGGTGCCGAGGGGTTGCCACCCTCCCATGACCCGGCGACGATCGAGTATTTCGCCTGGGACAAGCGTCACGGGCGTCATGAGATCGGCCAGCTCCCGGAGGAGTTGATCGAAGCCGGATGGACGATCGAGCTGGACGGCACGTTCCAGCTTCTCAGGAACCCTGCACCGCGCGGAACTCCAGGCTCGCCGGCGCCGTGACCCGGTACCGGGTCAGGGATCACGGCTCGACCATGTGGGGGCCCGGTGAGGGCCCTTTCCGTGCCAAATGCCTAGTGTGCGGCCTGCATGTCACACATCCTCGGTTTCGGCGGATACGTTCCGGAACGGGTGGTCACCAACGACGAGTGGGCCGAGAAGCTCGACACGTCCGACGAGTGGATCACTCAACGCACCGGTATCAAGAGGAGACGGTTCGCCGCCGACCACGAGTCGACCATGACAATGGCTGTCGCTGCATCCGAGATCGCCATAAAGGACGCCGGCATGACAGCCGGGGACATCGACGAGATCATCCTCGCCACCGACACCCCGGAGATGATGACCCCCGACACCGCGGCCCTGGTCCAGCACCAGCTCGGCTGCAGGAACATCCCCACCTACGACCTGGGAGGGAGTGGCTGTGCGGGGTTCATCCAGGCAATCGACGTCGCCACGTCCCGGATAGCGGTCAGGGCGCGGAACATCCTGGTGATCGGTGTGGAGGTGATCACAAGACTCATCTCCCTCGAGGACCGAAGCACCGCAGTCCTGTTCGGGGATGGCGCCGGCGCGGTGGTCATGGGGTCTGAAGGCGGGCGTGCTCGGGTCCTGGAGGTCACCTCGGGGACAGACGGAGGCGCCGCCGAGATCCTGACGCTTGCCGCGGGAGGGACCCGCAACCCGTTCAACCAGCGGACCCTGGAGAACGGCGACTACAACCGCCTGATCATGGATGGGAAGCGGGTCTTCACCGACGCGGTCAAACGGATGAGCGAGGCCGCCGAGGAGGTCCTGGCCAAGGTGGGCAGCAACCTGTCCGAAGTCGCCCTGGTCATCCCCCATCAGGCCAACCTGCGGATCATCGACGCAGTCAAGAGGCGGCTCGGCCTCAGCGACGAGCAGATGTACGTGAACGTCCACGAGTACGGGAACATCGGGTCGGCCACGGTCCCATTCGCCCTCTGGGAGGCGGTGGAGGAGCGTCGAATCAAGGAAGGCGACCTGGTGGTCCTGACCGCCTTCGGGGCAGGGTTCCATTGGGCGGCTGCCGCCGTCGAGTTCTAGACGGGGTCCGCCTGCCGGAGAGCGGCCCGCGCCGCGTTGTACCCACACATCCCGTGCACTCCGGCCCCCGGCGGCGTCGCCGAGGAACACAGGTACAGCCCGCCTCCCAGTGTGTATGGACGGTCGGCCCCGATCTGGAGGATCTTGCCGACCCCAAACCTTCCTCCACCGATGTCACCACCGATCAGGTTCGGGTTGTACGCCTCGTACTGGAGCGAGTGCATAGTGCTGCGCCCGATGATCCGATCCCGAAAGCCCGGGGCGAAACGCTCGATCTGGCTCTCTATCGCCTCGGTCATGTCGACCGTCGAACCGGAGGGCACGTGGCAGTAACCCCACAGCGTGTGTTGGCCCTCCGGGGCACGAGAGTCGTCGAACAGGGACTGTTGGGCGACCAGGACGAAAGGCCTCTCGGGGTGCCCTCCCCGGAACACCGTCCGTTCCGCAGCCTCGATCTCCTCGAAGGTGCCTCCGATGTGGACCGTGCCCGCCTGGGAGCTGTAGGGGTCGGCCCACGGGACCGGGCCGTCGAGGGCCCAATCGACCTTGAACACCGCCGCGCCGGGTTTCCAGCGGCCGAGGCGTCGGCGCGCACCGGGATGGAGGCGGGCGCCTGCGATGCGGACGGCGGCCGGTGGCATCACGTCGAGAATGGCAAGGTTGCCGGGAAGCTCGTTGGCGCTGTCGACCATCCGGCCTGTCTCGATCGAGACTCCCAGCTCCTCGAGCCGGCCCGCCATGGCGTCGGCAATGGCCTGCGAGCCGCCGCGGGCCATCGGCCAGCCCATGGCATGCCCGATCGCTCCCAGCACCAACCCCACGCCCGAGGTGGCAAGGCCGCTGAAAGGGGCGATGCTGTGGGCGGCCAGGCCGGCATAGAGGGCCCTGGCCTCTGGAGTGCGGAACATGCGACCTCGGAGCGACGCCGGGGGCCCTCCCTGGAGGGTTGCCCTGGCCATCGGTCCCGGGTGGAGCGGAATGGGGAGCACCGGGCCAAAGAGCATGGCGACGAGGTCCTCGATGCGGTCGACCATCGGCTGCATGACACGTCGGTAGCGATCGCCATCGTCACCCAGCATGTTGGCCGTCCCCTCCACCGACCGGTACATGACCGCCGCCCGGCCGTCGCCGATCGGGTGGGAGACCGGGATCGGAGGATCGACCCAGTCGACCTCCAACCCGATCTGGCGTAGGAACGGTGAGGCGATTCCGGAGGGGTGGATCGCCGAGCAGACATCGTGTTTGAACCCGGGGAGGGTCAGTTCCTCGGTGCGGGCGCCTCCGCCGATCCTGTCCGTCCCCTCGAGGACCAGCACCTTCCGGCCGCTTCGGGCGAGCTCCAGGGCGGCGGCCAACCCGTTGGGGCCGGCGCCGACCACGGTGGCGTCGAACTCGCTCATCTACCGGTGATTGTGGCCGAAAGAGGAGGGGTTCCCCTCCCATTCTGCAGATGCGGTGCATCCAGCGTGGCCGGCGCCGCCCTGGAGCACAAAGAGAAGGGGGGCCTTTCGGCCCCCCTTTCCCGCTGCGCCCTTCCGCTAGACGAGGATGGCGTGCTTCCTGATGTGCAGGAAGACGAGTCCCGTGAAGACCAGAACCAGGCCAACGGCCATGGCCATCGCGGCCAGTGCGTAGGAGATGATCCCGAGGCTGAGTGCCGTGGTCAGCGTGGTTGCGTTGAACCAGCTGCCACGAGCAGCGTTGGGGATCATCACCGGCTCGCCGTTCTCGCCGATGACCGGCTGTCCGGCCTCGTCGAGCTGGGGGATCAGTCGGGGCATCTGGGCGAAGTAGAGGCCGTCTGTGTTGGCCAGCTGGTGGTGATTGATGATGTCAATCTGGGACCACATGGTCAGCGGGCCACGGACGGGGGTTTCGGGGATGGTTGCATCGCCGGGGGTGGTGACGTCCTGCACGACGGCCTGATTCCAGGTGAACCAGGCGCCGAAGGCGCCTCCGACCACTGACCCGAGCCCTACTGAGAGGGCGAGGATCCCGGCGACCAGGAGCAGCCAGCTCTTCTTGACGCTGGGGGCTTCTGTGCGTACTTCTCTTGTTTCGATGGTGGCGGTCATCTCATTTCTCCATTTCGTCTAGCTGGGCGACCTGCCCATTCCCACAGCATCGGACTTTGTGAACTGTTTCACAAGGGCCCTAGGTCCCGGTGTGGGGGCCATAAGTCCCCCTCTTTGCGTTCTGTGAAGATCTGTGGCGACCCCTCCGCCAGAGACCTTCACAGAAAGGGAGGAAAAGCCCCCGGCTACTCCCCTGTGAACACCGGTGGCCGCTTCTCGAAGTAGGCGGCGATGGCCTCGTACAAATCCCGGGAGATGAGGCGATCGGAGTTCCAGCGTGCGACGAAGTCGAGGGCCTCCTCGGTGGTGCGACCGACATTGGCCTCGAGGACCCTCTTGATCCCT
>CAYVTP010000048.1:0-14664 GCA_964454615.1 uncultured Acidimicrobiaceae bacterium
AGGCCGATGCCGAATGGGTGGTCAACTTCGACATCGACTACTTCTCGGCAGACTTCCTGAGGACCGTCCTCGGGCAGCCTGCCGGGGTCGATCTGGTGATCGCCTCGAAGAGAGACCCGGAGTCAAACGATCGCCGGCCCCTGATCCGTCGGTTGGCGACGAGGATTTTCAACCTGCTATTGCGGGCCATCCTCGGATCCGGCGTGACCGACACCCACGGGATGAAAGGCTTCCGACGGGCGCTGGTCGACGATCTGGCCCGTTCTGTGGTCAGCACGAAGGACCTGTTCGACACCGAGCTGGTGATCAGGGCCGAGCGTGCCGGCTACGGGATCGTCGAGACCCCGGTCGAAGTGGTCGAGATGAGAGCTGCCCGGTCGTCGCTGGTGAAGCGGGTGCCCCGAACGGTGGCCGGGCTGTTCACCATCAGGCGGCTGCTCCGAGAGGAGTCCGCCTCCGGGCCAGGATGACCGCTGCACCCAGGCCGAGGATGCCGAACAGGGTCAGGTAGCGGCCACCGGTCTCCACCCAGGTGTCGGTGAACTCCAGCACGACCTCGTTCTCCGTGGGGACGACGACCATCAGTGACGGTGTCGAGCGCCAGGGGCCTTCGGCCCCGGTGGCCTTCCAGTTGGGGAAATATGACACCTTCACGAGGTGCGGGACCCCGACGGCGGTGGTGGTGAAAGAAATCCGGTGATCCTCGATCGCGACGTCGGACACCGCTCCGGTCACGCCGAGGGCCTGGTCGGGGCGTTGGGTCAGGTCCTGGATACGGGGCCAGTCGTCGGGGCCGTCGGCAACCACCAGACGGTGCATGTTGTCGATGTCCTCGTACCAGTCGAGGGCCATGTCGTGGAACGAGCGGAGAGGCTCGCCGTCGGGGCCGTAGACGGTCTCCGACCCGATCAGAGAGGAGAGGAGGCCTCGCTCGGGAACGTCGTACACCGCGGGAAGGTGGGTCGCCACCTCGACGAGCTGTGTGGCCGGGAGCCGGAACACATGGAAGGGCTCGGGGGCGGCAAGAAGCTCGAAACCATCGATCTGCTGGGCCTTGTCGGCGGCCTCGGGTGTGATCGACACGTAGTAGTCGACGCCGAACACGGCCATGTGCTGCAGGCCCCGCTCCATGTTGAAAGTGTGATACCGCAACCCAGGGATTGGGTTGGAAGGCCGGAAGGACATCTCGGAGTGGTTGATGAAGTGGAAGGGGGTGGTGATCGAGGACTCGAAGAAGAGCCCCTCCATGGACTGGTGTGTTCCCTGTGTCCAGTAGGGGATCAACATCGGCGACATGGGAGTCCCGTAGCGGCCCCAGTCGGAATTCGCCTCCCACATGACCCGTCCGTCGGGTAGGCCGTCGATGGTGATCATCAGCCGCTCGTACTCGGGCCAGGGCTCCTTCGCCTCGTACCCCTGGAAGTTATGGCGCGACCATGCGTCGACGAAGGTGACGCTCGACGCGGCCCCGAGAATGAGCAGCGCAGCCGCGGTGACGGCGAGAAAGTCCCGGCTGGGCACCGCAGTCGGGAAGCCGAAGCTCAGCCCGAAGATGACCGCTCCGAGCATCAGCACGAGCACCCAGGACAGCCCTGGGAGCTTGTGGGAGACCGCCACCAGCCCTGTGGCCACAGCCGTGGTGAGGGCGATCAGGGCGCGCGCCCAATGAGTGGAAATCCTCGCCGGCAATCGGCGGGACAGCCATACCACGGCAGCGCCGAGCGCAACCGCGGCAAAGAAGGCCAACCCGAAGTACCAATAAGGGAGGAGCCTCCCGTTCCAGAGCTTCCACCGCTCGCCGTCGAAGACGCCGGGCAGCAGCTCGGGGAGGATGTTGGGCAGGGGGTAGTAGATCACAGGGAGCAGGGTCGCCCCGATCATGGGGCCTGCCCGCCGCCCCACCCTCATCGCCCAGATGGCGCCGGGGATGGCCAGTGGGAGGAGGAGCCACACCTCGATGGGGAAGATCTGGCTCCAGGCGCGCAACGGCTGCCAACTCATGTCAGAAGTGAGCCCGATGCGTATCAGTAGCGGGAGGGCCCAGAACCCAGCGATGGCGAAACCCCAGACCCAGATCACAACCGACTTCCAGAGGGCCTTCTTCCAGGCGAGCACGAAGAGGGAGGCGAACACGGCCACGATCGTGGTCAGGATGTGGGTCAGGGCAGTCAGCGCCAGGGCCAGGGCAGCCCACTTCACACACTTGAAGTCCTCGGTCACGGCCTTGACCAGGAGCCCCAGATAGACCAGCGAAAGCGAGAACGACCAGGCGAAGGAGAACTCACCGGCGAGCGTGGAGGCGAGGTTTCCCCCGTAGATCGAGAAGCTCTCGAAGAAGATGAAGACGACTGCGGCACCTGCCGAAACCGTCGCCACCGTCCGGCCCAGCTTGATCGCCCTGGCGTGGAAGTAGACGGCTGCGGGCATGGCCAGGAGCCCGAAGCTGGTGACCAGCTTGAACGCAACCCCATACGGGATGACCAGGTCGAGCATGACTATGACCAGTGAGGGGAGGGGGAAGTAGAAGTAGAAGACGGGGAACCCGGCGAACCAGTCCTGAGACCACCCGATCACCCGGCCCTGTGGGAGGAGAACGTCGCGGAGGTACGCCGGCCCGAACACATGGGACCCCATGTCGCCACCGGTCGGGGTGGTCGCCGACAGCATGAACCCTGGCTGCATGACGACGAACACGACCAGCGCGGCGACTGCGATGACGATTGCGGACAGGGGCAGGGGCCGCTTCAGCCTCCCCCAGAGTGTTGTCATGCTCGATTCTGTCGAACTATCTCGAGCACCTGGGCGACATCGATGTCGACACCCTCACGGTTCCACCACTTCTCCTCACACGAATGGCACCAGAAGAACCTGACTTCGGTGCCGTCCGGAAGCACATGGTCGATCTCGAGCACATCCTTCCGTGAGCAGCGGGGGCAGTCCATATCGGTGTTGGGCATGGGGGGAATCGACATAGTACGTCGCGTGCCAGACCTACTCCAACGACCCGTCGTCGAGCAGTCGGCCCACGTATCGGCTCCTCCTCCGGCCCTCCTCTGTCCAATAGGCGTACCAGTAGGGCCCATGGGGGCACTTGGTGCAGCCGACCTTGCCGCAACGGACCATCTGGCTCCTCAGGCTCACTCTGGGCTCGGTGACGGCCCCCGGGGCTTCCCTGGCGAGCTGGGCGTTGGTGAGGATCTGGAGCCGGCGCAGCTCGTGTGCGTCCAACTCCCTGACCGCGTCGAGGAGATCGCGGTCGAGGGCCATCAGGCCACGTGGACGGGAGCGAACAGCCGGGTGACGGATCGCCGGTCTGTCAGGGTCCACCCCAGCGGGGGGGTCATCCGGTCGGCGTGGTCGGCGCACAGCGGATATCCGTACGGCTCGACCGCATCAAGCAAGTCGTCCAGCCACACCAGAGACTCGGTGTAGGCGAAGCTCATCACCGAAGCCGACGGGGCACCGCATCTGGCACAGCTGACAGTCATCGGCGCCACGCTAGGAGTCGGCGGTACCCGATTCAAGGATTGCGGGACTCGAGAATGGCGAGGGGAACCCCGCGGTACCAGTGGGCGGAAGCGTCGGACGCCACGATCAGGGTGCTCGGGACGTCCGCAACCTCCAGCCGGCCGAAGACCTCGCTGTCTTCCTCCCAGGTGACCTCCCGGTACACCAGCCCTTCCACATCCCCCATCAACCGTCGCGCCGTCTCGCACTCACCGCATGTCGCCGCGGTCAGCAGGTACACCCCCGGGGCGAGGCCGGTCGACTCAATACGCCGACTGGCACGGACCCTTCTCCTCTTCGAGATCAGCGAGAAGCCGGCCACCACCCCCGCCGCCAGCAGGATGACCACCAGGCGCAGCCAAGGCTCATCCATCGTCCACGGCCACCCCGACGAGGATCGCTCCCCTTCTTTCGGTCCCTCCCAGCCAGAACACGACCACCGGGCGGTCGGATCGGACCAGGTATCCGTCGGCAGGGCTGACAGGCACGGCCACCGCGTCCTCTGCCAGGAGGACCAGGGCCGAAGGCCGACCCGACACCCCGAGGGCCGATATCGAGATTTCGGCATGGTCGATGCCCGGGTTGAAGATCAAGAGGAACCCGGACTCGGGCGCCGCCGGCTCCTCGTCCTCCTCGTCGCCGGGCGAAGCATGGGTGGCGATGGGAACCAACCACTCCAGGGCCGGCACCGCGGCCGCGGTGGTGGCCCATGCCGGGTCGGCCCCCTGTCTGACCCCGGCGACCACCGGGGTGGTGGCGATCACCCGGACACCGTGGACATCGGGATCCTCCAGCACGGAGAGGTCGAGTACGACCTGGCCGCCTCGGCCCACCGTCCCCGAGAGGAGCGCCGGCTCGAGCCCGAGGCTCCCGTAAACGTCCACCTGGTACTCGACCTCGGTTGGATAGGGATTCCCGATGAGAACATCACCGCTCATGCCGATCAGGGGAATGAACCAGTCGGCGGCCGGTACCACCGCGTTCCAGATGGCCCCCTCCTCAGGGCCGCTCTGACGCCCGATCACCGTCACCCGACCGGTCTGCGACTCGACGCGGACCGACAACCTCTCACGCCCGGGCGTCAATTGGGTCATGTCGATGACCACGTTCGACATGGCGCGGACCACCACAGAGTTGAAGCGGTCGTTCGATTCCGTGCCGATCTCGGAAGTGACACTGAGGCTGACAACTGCGTCACTCGCCCACGGATTGAGCAGATGGACCTCGAAGCGCTCGGGAGAGACCGTCCTGCCACCTGTGAGGTACACCTCGACGGCCGGCAATGACACACACGCCTCGGCTGCGAGACTCCCGGCACCCCTGATCCCCGAGCCTGCCGCGCCTCGGCGGGAGGGGAACTCCACCAGGGCGCCCACCGTGCCCACCGCGGCTATGTCGACGATCGGTATCACCGTCGAGCCCTCAGGCTCGAGCTCGACCCCCATGGTCCCGGCGGCACGGCCCGCGGTGAAGAGGGTCATCCTCACCGCTCCCGGATCGAGGGAGGCCGTGGCGATCTCGGTGGTCCGGCCGACGCCTTCGTCCACCAGGCAGACGGCGTGGCCGACAGCGTCGATGTCGGGGGCAGGGCCCAGCGACTGGTGCCTGGGCCCAGGGAGCAAGAAGGTGGCGGCGACCAGGAACACAACGGCGACGGTGGAGAGGGCGCGGGTCATCGCCTGGCCCTGCCGATCCCCATCAGGACGAGCCCGAGGATGAGCACCAGGCCTCCGAGAGCGGAAGACACGAGTGCCAGGGGCGTTCCCCGATAGGTGGCCCTGCCGGCGCTGCCGTCTATGGCCACCGCCCAACCGTCGGGGGTGCCGGCCGGAGACCAGCCCGGGTCATGGTTGACCGCGAGTCTCACCGATCCGGCCACCGCGTCACCGGAGAAGCCCGGACCTTCCCGGCCCCAGGTCACGCCGCTTCCCGCAGCCAGCGGCGCCTCCGCAGAGTTGTCGAAGACCCGGGTGGTGGGGTCGAGGGGGGTCCTGACCAGATCGAGCTGGCCCGACATAGCCTGGTCCAGGCTGAACTCGGGACCGCTCAATATCACCCACTCCACGGCAAAGGGGGCGAGAACCTCGCCGGGACGCAGAGTGGATCCGGCGGCGATGGTCCGAAGTGCCTCGGCCAGGGCATCATCCCCCTCTCTCGCCGCAGGCAACCAGGCCTGGTCCTGGGTCATCCCTTTCCCGTCCACCACGCGGTACCAGAACCCGGGCCCGGCTCGAGCTTCACCGGGGATGTCACTCCGTGCCGTTGAGGCAAGGAGAATCCGTCCCGGCCCATGCTGGCCGGCCAGGGCAGAGGCAAAGCCGATTCGCTGGGAGACATCACCTTCCGGTAGCCCGTAACGGCCGTTGCCGAACGTCCCGATCGAGAGCACCAGCATGGCCGCGGCAAGAGCCACCGCCATCAGCCGCCGGACGTCGGCCTGGAGTCGGTCGAGGCCGGAGGCGGTGGCCAGGGCGGCTCCGAACGAGGCCAGGATGAGAGTTGCCTCCTCCACCCCTGGGCCGCCGAAGGGCAGGTGGAGGGCGACGATCGAGCCCAGGGCGACGATCACTCCCAGACTCCCGATCCGCACCCATGGCCTGGGCAGCATCGTCAGTGTGACGAAGGCTGCGCCGAGCAGGATGACCCAGATCTGGGCCGGGACCAGGGCCAATCGCCGGGAAGGGTCGACCAGCCACCCCGGGTCGCCGAGAAGGAAGGGCAGGGCCACGACCACCGACGACAGGCAGGCAAGGCCGAGCAGGAGACGCCTCCTCTGCAGCCCCGCCACCGGATACAGCAGCACCATCATCAGGGGCACAACGACCAGCAGCGGTGAGAAGCTCGCCACCACCATGCCCACCACGATGGCCCAGCCTGCCTGGCCCCACCTCCAACGCGAGGTGCCGAGGGCAAGCACCGCCCTCACCGCCCACGGGAGGAAGGCGGCGCCGGCGAGCGAGAGCCACGACCCCGAGGCGACCACCAGGGCGGTCCCGGGACCGGCCATCAACACCAGGCCCGCCAGGTAGCGACCAGGGCCCCGGAGCCCGAGGCGACCCCCGAGGCGACCCATCCCGACGATACCGACCACTGCCAGCAGGATGGTGAGGGTCGCCCTGGCGAAGCCGGTCGCCCCGAAGGCGAGCAGCCCGGCGATCCCGATGGTGAGTGCGGAGGGGTGGACCGCGGCAGGAGATCCGAGACCGGAGCCGTTCCATCCGCCAAGCCACCGGTCGAGCAGGGTGACGGGCGGCTCGAAGGGGAAGGAGAAGCCGGCCCCGGGGACCCCGGAGAACACCAGGGACCGGGCCGAGACCAGGGCGATGGCCACGGCGATCACCCCGCCCCATACCCCGGGGGCAGCCAGCAGGAGACGGCTTCGGGTAGCCAGTCTCTCGTCATCGTCGAACACGGTCATCACCCGCGCCACCATCTCGGAGCCGACTTCTCGCAACCTGACCGAGCCCCGGGCCTGGAAGCGGAACAGCTCCTCGTCCCCGGACACCCTGACCCTATTCAACCGCCTGCGGCGAGAGATCGTCGACGGCAGGTGGGCCAGGTTCCACAGCCAGGAAAGGAGGTGCCTGGCCACCGGCCGCCACCTGAGGAGCAGCAGGTTGGCCAGGGAGTCGACGAGGGAGACGAGGATGTCGTATGGGATGAACCAGGCCAACGTCAACGGCCTGTAGGCCACCAGCATCGCCCGGAGACGACCTGCCTGCTCCCTCCAGCCAGGGAGGCCCTCGTTACAGCGGGCCTGGTGATACACCTCGGATGAGGGGACGCTGATGACCGACCCTCCTGCCAGTCGGGCCCTCTGGGAGAAGTCGAGGCCGGCGGCGACGGGAGGAAGACGGTCGTCGAGTCCCCTCAGGCCTTGCGCCAGGTCACGTCTCACCAGCAGCGACGCGGAGCG
This sequence comes from uncultured Acidimicrobiaceae bacterium, assembly GCA_964454615.1. Taxonomy (GTDB): domain Bacteria; phylum Actinomycetota; class Acidimicrobiia; order Spongiisociales; family ZC4RG35; genus ZC4RG35. Next base: position 7,424 of record CAYVTP010000048.1, read on the forward strand.
CACGAATGCCACCTCGCGGACGACGTCGTACTGCTGGAGATCGATCTCGCCTTCCTCGAGGCCCGAGTACGGCTCGCCGAACACGTCGGTGGCGCTGCCCACCTCTTCGAGGACGTCCCGGCTGCCCGCCACCAGCAGCTTGGATCCGGCCAGCGAGGCGTCGTGCCGGTCTGACTCCCGGACCAGCGCGGCGAGAGCGTCCGGCCTGGGCCTGGCGTCCGAGTGGAGGATCCACAGGTAGTCGACGTCTTCACCGGCGGAAGCGATCGCAGATTCCAACGAGTCGAACCGGACCACTCCCTCCGCGGTACCGGCCCACTCCCCCACGATGGCCACCTCCGGCTCGGGCTGGTAGACCTGACGGCCGGCCACGGCAAGCGCCGCTTCCAGATCGGATCCCTCCACAACCGTCAGAAGGACCATGACACGCACCGGTCCGGCGGTGGGCGCATCCATGGGGTGACCCGCCGTTGGCGGGGTCGAAGGCGATGTCATGCGACTGGCATTGTGAACCGGACCGCCCGACTCGGCAATATCGTCTGTCGAAATGAGAGTGGTAGAGATCTCCGGAGGCGTGGGTGGAGCGCGCATGGCAAGGGGTCTGCACGGCCTCCAGGAGGTGGACCTGACGGTGGTGGTCAACGTCGGCGACGACGACACCATCCACGGCCTGCACGTCTCCCCCGACGTCGACACCGTTGTCTACACCCTGGCCGGGGTGGAGGGGCCGCTCGGCTGGGGCCGTGCCGGCGACACATTCCGGATGAACGACGAGCTGGCCCGGTTCGGGGTGGACAATCGCTTCCAACTCGGGGACACCGACCTTGCCCTGAAGCTCTACCGAACGGGGCGGCTCGACGCCGGCGTCCCCCTCTCGAAGGTGTGCGCCGAGGTTTGCTCGGCCTTCGGAGTCGGGGCGAGGGTCCTGCCTGCGACCGACGATCGTCTTCGCACCAGGGTTCTCACCGAAGGAGGCTGGAGGACCTTCCAGGAATACTTCGTGCTGGGCGGCAACCGGGAGGAGGTCCTCGACCTCGACTACCAGGGCTCCGACGAGTCCTCGCCCGCACCAGGGGTCATGGAAGCCTTGCGGTCAGCCGACCTGGTGGTGATCGCACCTTCCAACCCGCCCCTGTCGGTGTGGCCGATCCTGGCCATACCCGGCATACGGGAGGCGATCGCCGACCATCCCCGGGTGATCGCAGTGAGCCCCCTCTTCGGAGGTAAGGCGCTGAAGGGGCCGGCAGACAGGGTGATGCGTTCGCTGGGCCTCCCGTCGGGGACCGAGGGGATCCTCCACGCCTACCAGGGGCTGCTGGACGCCCTCATCGTCGACATCGCCGACTCCGCCGACACCTCCCTCACCGAAGAGGTGCGGATCGTGGCCCGGGACACCAGAATCTCGGAGGTGGACCGGGCTACCTCTCTGGCACGAGAGATCCTCGAACTGTGAGACTCGAGGTCATCCCCCTCGAAGGCTTGGGCGAAGTGCGCCGGGGTGACGACGTCGCCTCGCTGCTGGTCCCCCCGCTGGCAGCGGCCGGAGGCCTCCTCCCGGGAGACGTTGTGGTGGTCACCCACAAGATCGTGTCGAAGGCCGAAGGGGCGGTGGTGGTGATCGAAGGCGACGAGGAGGAGTTCAAACGAGCCCTGGTCGAGAGCGAGGCGGCGGCCATAATTCGCCGACGGGGTGATCTGATCATCGCCGAGACCAAGCACGGCTTCATCTGCGCCAACGCCGGCGTAGACCGCTCCAACGCCGAACCGGGAACCATGGTCCTCCTCCCCGACGACCCCGACCGCTCGGCACATCGGATAAGGGCCAAGCTCCATCGCCACTTCGGCGCCGACCCGGCAGTGATCATCTCCGACACATTCGGGAGGCCGTGGCGTCGCGGTCTGACCGACATAGCCATCGGGGTGTCGGGTATGAGCCCGATCCTCGACCTGCGGGGAACCTTCGACCGGGCGGGAAGGGAACTCGAGGTGTCGGAGATCGCGGTCGCCGACGAGCTGGCTGCCGCCGCCGACCTGGTGATGGGCAAGGCTGAAGGCATCCCGGCGGCGTTGGTGCGCGGGTACGAGTTCCCGCCCGGAGAGGGCAGAGGCCGCGACCTGGTGCGTCCCCCCGGAGAAGACCTGTTCAGGTGAGCCCTCGCATTCGCTCGGGCTGTATTTGGTACTGGGTACTGGGTACTGGGAAACCCCTGGTGCGGTGGACCATAGGGCAGCAAGGGGTCCAAATACCAGGTACCAAATACTCAGTACAGGAGCGAAGCGACTGCTTCAAGCTCCCGGGCGGCCGAGACCCCAGTAGTCGAGGCCCGCAGCCCGGACCACGGCCGGATCGAGCAGGTTCCGTGAGTCGACCACACGGAAGCCCTTCATGACCCGGGCAACCTCGGCCATGTCCACTTCGGTGAATTGGGGCCACTCTGTGGCAACCAGGAGCACATCCGCCCCGCGGGCGGCATCGATGGGAGTGGTGGCCATGGTCACTTCGTCGGACGCCGCCTCGGGGTCATAGGCGACGACGTCGGCGCCCTCCTGCTGGAGCAGCCTCGCCACCCGGAGCGCCGGTGACTCTCTCACGTCATCGGTCCCAGCCTTGAAGGCCACCCCCCACAGTGCCACCCGACGGCCCATCAGGCCCCCACCGGCGGCCTGGCGAACACGTTCGGCCAGCCTGCGCCGCTGACCTTCGTCGGCCTCGATGACAGACCGGAGCAGCCCGAAGTCGTAGCCGGCGTCCTCGGCCACTCCGATCAGAGCCGCGGTGTCTTTCGGGAAGCACGATCCGCCGTAGCCGGGGCCCGGCTGGAGGAAATGAGGCCCGATCCTGTGGTCGAGGCCCATGCCCACGATCACATCCATGACATCGGCCCCCACCGCCTCGCAAAGGTTGGCGAGAGTGTTGACGAAGGTGAGGCGGGTGGCCAGGTACGAGTTCGAGGCGTACTTGATCATCTCCGCCGAGGTCGGGTCGGTGACCACCACTTCGGTGTCGAGTCCCTCGTAGAGTCCTGCCACAACGGCGGCGTCGGCCGGGTCGAAGGCGCCGACGACTATCCGGTCGGGGTCGAGGAAGTCGGCCACGGCACGACCTTCGCGGAGGAATTCCGGGTGGGAGGCGACGCGACCCGATGAGCCTCTGTCGGCCAGACGTTTGCGAAGGTTGGCGACGGTCCCCGGTGGGACCGTCGACTTGACCACGAAGATCGTCCCCTCGCCGACATGGGAGGCGAGCTCGTCGACCACGGTCTCGATGAACGAGAGATCGGCCCTGCCCCTCTCCCCTTCAGGGGTGGGCAGGCAGAGAAAGATCAGCCGAGCATCGGCGGAGGCGTCCAGGTTCGACTCGTGGAAGGTGATGCGTCCGGAAGCGACACCCTCCCCGAGAAGCTCGGGCAGGCCCGCCTCGAAGATAGGGGTCTCCCCGGCGCGGAGAGCGGCCACCCGGTGGGAATCGGCTTCACCGACTCTGACCGCATGGCCGAGACTTGCCAGCCCGGCAGCGGTCACCAGACCCACATAACCGGCGCCGATGACGGCAATGTTCATGTTCGAGGGCCCCCGATCGTACTGACTGTCATGTTCGACCCCTGCTCCAGATCTGTGCGGTCGACACTTTCAGTTTGCCAGAATCTGAGCGGGTTGAAAGGAATAGATCCTGCGTACCATGGCATGTGGGAGCCGGGCCGGTCGACGGCACAGGAGGGGAGGCTAACCGTTGCCGAGACCTGCTGTTCGGGGGTCTAACCCGACCAGCTCCAGAGCACGCTCGGCCAGCTGCCTACCGGCCCTGAAGTTCGCCAGCATGGCATCGGCTTCCGGCTGGCGTGCCACCACCACAGACCTTCCCCCGATGTTCCTGCCGACGACAGGGAGGGTTGCCCCTTCGATGGCCCCTGTTAGGACCCCGCGGAAGTCCCAGGCGAGGGAGCCCACCGAGGACGCGGCGAGGCGGGAGTCGATGGTCATGTGCTTGGCCAATGCTCTGCTCAGAGCACCGGCCTCGGTGATCGAAGACGGCGACTTCAGCTTGGCGAACATGGCCCGCATCACTTCCTGCTGACGCTCTGTCCGGCCAAGATCGTTGGCGTCCACCGAGACCCACCGACCGTTCCGGTACTCCTGGTAGTAGCGCGATCTGGCATAGGCCAGGGCCGTCGAACCGTCGACAGTCTGGGTCCCCGCCTCCACGTTCAAACCGGACTTGATGTCCCTGGCGGGGTAGGGGAAGGTGAGCTGGATGCCTCCGAGCTCGTCGATAAGCCCCCTGAAACCGACGAAGTCGATCTCCACGTAGTGGTTTATGTCCACCCGGAGATTGTGCTTGACCGTCTCCACCAGCTTGCGGCTGCCCCCGATCGCATAGGCGGCATTGATCCTGTTTTCCCCGCTTCCCGGGATCTCCACCCAGAGGTCTCTCGGAATCGACAGCATCTGGATCCTGGAGGACCCACCGTCGACACGGACCAGCATGACAACGTCGGCCCTCGCACCCCCGAAAGCGCCGAAGTGCTCGAGGTCGGAGAGGCCCTCCCGAGAGTCCGAGCCGACCAGCAGGAAGGTGAGCTCGCGCCCCGTCTGCCGGTCGAGCACCTCCGTCACATCCCGGTCGGCACCCGCCGAAGAGAGGAAGCTCTGACCGGTGAGCAGCGCCCACAGGACAAAGCCCGCCGCCAGATTGGCGACGACCAGAACAGAGATCACCGTCACCTTGAACCATCGGGACGGCTTTCGATGCTTGGGCGCAGGGGAGGGAGTCGGAGCCGTGGACATCTTGTCTTTGACGACACCAGGCTACCCCTGGTTCCACCGCAAACGGGAACCTCCGCCACCGTCGGCCCGGCCACTAATGTCGCATCGTCTCATCCAGGAGGACCCTGAAGAGGTGGCTGTTCTTGCCCACGAGGGCACCTATCCCATCATGTTCGGCCCGATCGCCCTGCCAATGGGGGCGAGGCATCGGACCGGCTACCTTGCCCGGCCAGACGAGTCGGGCACATTCCCTGTGGTCATCATCGTTCCCGACCTCGGGGGCCTGGACAGCTTCGAGAAAGACCTCAGTCGCCGACTGGCCCGCTCCGGTATCGCTGCAGTGGCCCTCGACCTCTACCGGTCCCCCGATGAGCCCCTGCTGGCATACAACGCCCTGACGGACGCACAGGCCCTCTCCGACATCGAAGAGGTCTACGAGTTCGTGGCGTCGGACGACATCGACTGGAATGCGGGGAGCAAGGTGGGGTTGCTCGGGATCGACGTCGGTGGCCGACTCGCCATCCTCCAGGCGGCCCGACGACCCTGGGCGGGATCGCTGGCGGTGGCATACACCCCGCTGACCGGAGACGAACAGCGGGAACATCAGGTTGCCGATGACCTGGCACACCTACCGATCCCGGTCCTCGGCCTGTACGGCGCCGACGACGACCTGATCGACCCGTCGACCGTCGACGAAGCCCAACGGAGGAACGACCACGGCCAATGGCTCCTATACGAGGGAGTCGGCCACGGGTTCCTCGACCCCACCGCCGACGGATACGACCAGGCTGCTGCCGACGACGCCGTGGCACGGATCATCGCCTTCTTCCAGGCCACCCTCCCCAAGGCGACAGTGGAAGACTTGGGATAGCAGTCACTTCGTGACTGGTACTTTGTACTTGGTACTTGGTACTTGGAGAGGTCGCTTCGCTCTCATACCTGGTACCCCGCTCGCTGTGGTGTCCCCCCACTTGTTGTACTCGGCCACCAGGTTGGTGACAGTGTTTGACAAATGGCGAAGACCTCCGGTGTGCTGAGGGGATGTAACGGTCCCTCGGCACGAGTGAGATCGAGGGGGGCCCGAGGCGGCCACGGGCGTGTCCCCCCACTTGTGGGGGGACCGATCGAACACAGTGAGATCGAGGGGGGCCTGAGGCCGAAGGCCGAAGTCGTCACTTAGCTTTCGCGGGCGGTCCCCCCGTTTCCACGGGGGGACACGTCTGTCGGGGTACGGGGTACCGGCTACCGCACGTGGCGGATTGCGCCGGAGTCGATCACCCGACGACCATGGGAGGTTTCGACGATCAGACCGCCATCCTCCCCGATGCCGACGGCGCGGCCCGAGCCGTCCGGGTCCCAGGTGATGTCCCGGCCCAGTGTGGAGCAGTGGGACGTGTACTCCTCGATCGGCCATCCCGGGGAGTCGACGAGCCTCATCAGCTCCGCCCCCCAAAGGGCTCCGATCTCGGTGTGGCGGTCCTGGCCAGGGTCGTCGGAGAGGAGGCTGCCGAAGCCTTCGGGTGGTGAAGGCCACCAGAGGTTCAAGCCGAGGCCCACGACAACCACCTCGTCGGCGCGCTCGACGAGGATCCCGCCGCACTTGTCGGGCCCGACCATGACGTCGTTCGGCCACTTCAGGCGAACACCCTCGACCGCCCTGACGGCCGCCACGCCGGCCATGAGCGAGAAGGGACGCTGGTCGGAGACGGGAAGCCGGAGAGCCAGTGAGGCCGCCAGCGCCCGCGGTGCCGTCTCCCACGTGGTGCCCGACCTACCTCTCCCTGCGGTCTGGACGGGAGCCAGCACCAATACCGGGAGGTCCTCCAGCCTGGCCCTGGCCTCATCCTGGGTCGACCCTACCGATGCCAACCGGACCTGTAGATATGGTGTAGCCATCATCTCTCCCTGAGAGTCTGACATTGGAGGATACGGAGGAGTCTTGGGCACCGAAGCGCGGATCGAGCAACTGAGGCGGATGCGCGAGCAGGCGCTCAACGCGGGCAACGAACGCGCCGTGGCCCGCCAGCACGAGGCCGGGAAACTGACCGCCCGAGAGCGGATCGATGCCCTCCTCGACCACGGATCGTTCCAGGAGATCGACCAGTTCGTCAAACACCAGTCGTCCGGGTTCGGAACGGAGGACAGGAAGCCGCTCGGAGACGCTGTCGTGACCGGGCACGGGACCATCGAAGGGCGACCGGTGTTCGTGTTCGCCGAGGACTTCACGGTTTTCGGGGGCAGCCTCGGCAAGGTGGTCGCCGACAAGATCTGCAAGATCCTCGACATGGCTTTGGAGACCGGCAATCCGGTGATCGGGCTGAAAGACTCCGGGGGTGCCCGCATCCAGGAGGGGGTGGCGTCCCTCGACGGGTACGGCCGTATCTTCGAGCGCAACGTGAGAGCGTCGGGGGTGGTCCCCGAGCTCTCGGTGATCATGGGCCCCTGTGCGGGGGGCGCGGTGTACTCGCCCGCCCTCA
>CAYVTP010000049.1:0-13837 GCA_964454615.1 uncultured Acidimicrobiaceae bacterium
GGTCAGGCGGTCGGCTTCGGCGCCTGGTCGATCCTGATCGGGATCCAGAGCTCGGCGCCGATCTCTCCGTGGCGGGCGGCCAGCGCCCAGGCGTGCACCCCGCAGGCGACACCCGAGGGCACTATGAACGTGGCAGGACGGTCGCATTGGAAACACGACGAGCGGCGCGACGGTTGGGCCTGTTTGGCGGCCAGCTCGTTGTGGAGCTTCACCGCCTCCTCCACGAAACCGACAGAAACGTTCCCGCAGCTCTCACAAACAGACCGTTCCAGCCCGGCGGTGACCGTGGTGACGACCCTGTCGTGGCTGCACCGGCCCATGCCGGACCGGCCGAATCTCGGCCACTGGCTCACCAAATCCTCCCTTTAGCTACCACCCGTGGCACAGGGTAGGCCGGGGCGCCGCTCTCCCCCAGAACCAAAGGGACATACACCATGCGGACTAGTCCCCCCATCCGTGGCCATCTCCCTGCCTCAAGAGACGCACTCCCACCATGACCCAGCCGACTCCAACGCCTTCCCGACCGAGCAGACCTGAGCCCAAACCCCTACGTTGACCGTACCCCTTCGAGTCCAGGCCAGGCACGACGGGTCTGTCCCACCTCCGACCCAGACCCCCCGGCTCCGGAGGTCACGCCTTCTCGGCCGGGAGGCCCTCGATGGGGAGGTCCGGCTCATCCGGCACCCGGAGCGCGAGGAGCGGCCGGAGGACGAGAAGGCCGGCCACCAGGACGGCGGCGCCACCGAGCCCCATCGCCCATCGGGCCCCGAAGTGCTCCCCGACCCATCCCATGGTCGGGCCCCCTATGGGCGTCGTCCCCAGGAAGGCCATGGTGTACATGCCCATCACCCTCCCCCGCATTGACGGCGCCGCCGCCAGCTGAAGGGTGGCGTTGCCCAGAGCGATGAAGGTGACGCTCGACGCTCCCAGCACCACCAGGGAGACGATCGCAGTCCAGAGGTTGGGTGTCAGCGAGGTCACGATCGCCACCGAACCGAAGACCAGCCCGGCTTTGGCCAGGGCTTCCGGCGGGCGATTGGCACGGGAGGCGGCCAACAGCCCTCCTGCCACCGCGCCCACACCCATCGCCGACGACATGACCCCGTATGCCCTGGCTCCCCCGTCGAATGCGAACCGGGCGAGCAGCGGGAGGACCACCTGGAAGTTGTAGGCAAAGGTCCCTGCCACGGCGAGCAGGATCAATGGGGTCCTCACCGAAGGCGTGCGGAGGGCGTATCGAAACCCTTCCAGGATCTGATTGGGAGTCCTAGGACTGACATCGGCCGGCTGCAGCTCCTCCCGACGCATCATCCGCAACGCCACGATCAGAGCTGTGTAGGTGGCAGCGTTGATGATGAAGCACCAGGCGGTCCCGACGGTCACGATGAGGACGCCCGCAAGGGCGGGCCCGACGATCCGGGCGGCGTTGACGGCCGTGGAGTTGAGGCTGACCGCGTTGGTCAGCTGCTCCCTGCCCACCATCTCGAGGACGAAGGTCTGCCTGGCGGGGGCATCGAAGGCCGCTGCCAGGCCACCTAGGAGCGCGGCGACATAGACCATCCACATCGAGACCACCCCCGCCATCACCACCAGCCCCAGGGCAAGGGCGGTCAAAGCGGCCAGGGTCTGAGTGGCATACAGGATCCGGCGGTTGTCATGGCGGTCAGCGATGAGCCCGCCTATCGGAGCGAGGAAGAGGAGGGGCAGGAACTGGACCGCGGTCACCGTTCCGACAGCTGTGCCCGAGCCGGTGACCTCGAGCACCAGCCAGGCCATCGCCACCCTCTGCATCCAGGTGCCGCAGAGTGACACCACCTGGCCTGTGAAGTAGAGCCGGTAGTTGTGGATGGACAGCGAACGGAACGTCTGGGTCATCCGGCGGGGCCTCCTAGACGGCCCGAGTCAACCGACGCGGGAGCCTGGCGACGCCGCCGAGCACGACCCCGGCGATGGGAAGGGTGAGGATCAGCCCGTTGAGCCCGTCCTCGTCGGCGATCCCGAGGGCGGCCAGGAAACCGAGACCGGCACAGACCAGCAAGACAGCCAGCACGGGACGCCACCACGGTGGGGCCGGCCGCTCGTCCTTCGCCGGGCGCTCCCATCGTCCGAAGATCAAGGCGAGACAGAGGGTCAGGAGGATGAGGACGACGAACCAGACCGGTCGGGTCCACCACCACAGGGCACTCAGCGGCTCGATGCCGAACCCGACGCCGCCGGTGAACATGCCGATTGCTATGACCATCACCATCGCGGTGAGGTGCCACAGATAGAGGGTCATGATCAGGCTGCTCACCGCCACCACAACGGTCCATGGCCGGAGACGCCTCATCCACCGGGCGAGAAGTGGCTCGGCGAGGAGGACCAACCCGGCCTGGAACATCGCCAGGAAGGCGAGGGTCACCCGTGGCGGATAGGAGTTGGTGACCTGGGCGGTGTCGAGGCCGACCATGGCGATCGGATAGGGGCCATACCGGACCAGGACGAAAGTGGCAGCAAGGCCGAGCATTGCAAGGGTCGCCCTGCGGAGACGGCCGGTCAGGTCTCCGTCGCACCAGGCATACCCCAGCTGGTGCACGGTTCCCCACACGAAGACGTAGTTGAGGAACCCGACCCAGACGATCCCCTGGGAGATCGAGAGGTAGTCGCACAAACCGGCTGCCGCCGTTCCCACCACGATGGTCCACCAGCCGAACCTCTCCCAGAGCATGAGGAAGACGGGGGCGAGGGTGACGATGACCACATAGGCGGCGAGGAACCAGGTCGGGACCAGTGCGGCACGCGAGCCGAGTTGGAGGATGTTCCAGTCGAGCCCGGCCCGTAGGGCCAACCAGCCGCCCAGCATCCAGACCACCAGTAGAGGGATCACCGGGAGAATGAGACGCCTGAGCCGGGCCCTCAGCCAGGAGCCATATAGCTCGCCGTGGCGCCGCGCCGACCTCCAGGAGAGGGCGTTGGAGTAGCCGCCCACGAAGAAGAAGATGGGCATCACCTGGAGCATCCAGGTGAACGGGTGCGTCCAGGTCGCCAGCTCCAGCAGATGTCCTGCCTGCAGTTGCCCATTCTCGATGGTGACCGCGGCCATGAGCCAGTGACCGAAGATGACCACCATGATGGAGGCGACCCGCATCAAGTCGACGACGCGGTTCCTCGTGTCGGGTGTCTCCTCGGCGAGGCGTCGGAAGGTCGCCCTGTAGCTGATGGGCTCAATTCTGCCAGGTGTGAGGACACGGCCCGTGCCTCCCACCTACCCTGCCGGAGAATGGCCGATGTCGTAGTCGTGGGCTCGATAAACCACGACCTCATCGTGATGACTCCCCGACATCCACTGCCCGGTGAGACGGTGCTGGGGACCGGGCACTTCTCCGGGGGCGGGGGCAAGGGGGCGAACCAGGCCGTGGCCGTGGCACGCCTCGGCGGGTCGGTCGAGATGGTGGGTCGTGTCGGCTCCGACAGCTACGGAGAGACACTTCGATCGAACCTGGCCGGCGAAGGAGTGGGCATCTCCCAGGTGATGGTCGATCCGGGCTCGGCCACCGGCCTCGCCCTGATCACGGTGGACGAGGCGGCGGAGAACACGATCGTGGTCAGTCCGGGCGCCAACTCGAGACTCGACACCTACCAAGTGGAACGCTCGGGCGTGGTGATCGGGTCGGCGCGGGTCGTCCTCTGCCAGCTGGAGATCCCCCTCGAATCGGTCATCTCCGCCGCCGGCTTGAGCCGCGGGATCTTCTGTCTCAACCCTGCTCCAGGCATGGAGTTGCCACCCGAGCTGCTGGCCCAGGTCGACGTCCTCATACCCAACCGAAGCGAGCTCGCCGTGATCAGCGGTATCGCCTCCGACAACCCCGGGATGGCCCTGGCCTCGGCCCGGATGATCGAGGGCCCGGGGGCGGTGGTGGTGACCCTGGGGGCGGAGGGCGCCCTGATTGTGGAAGACGGTGAGAGCCACCACATAGGCGCGGCTGCGGTGAGCGCGGTGGACACCACCGGAGCCGGCGACGCCTTCTGCGGGGCCCTGGCACTGGCCCTGGCCCGCGGGGAGCCCCTGGTGGAAGCGGTGCGTTGGGCGATGGTCTCCGGGGCCCTGGCCACCACGGTCCCGGGAGCCCAGACGTCGATGCCGACGAAAGCCGAGGTCGAAGCTTTCGTCTCGGCCAACGGCCTTCCGCCTTCGACCAGATGATGCAGGGATTACGATCCACCGATCGCCAGACCAATAGTCATCGACACCGATCCCGGACAGGACGACGCAGTCGCCATCCTGGTGGCCCTCGCCTCCCCTGAAGAGCTCGACGTCCTGGCCATCACCGCGGTTGCAGGAAACGTCCCCATAGACCGCACCGTCACCAACAGCCTGGCCCTGGTCGAGCTGGCCGGAAGACAGGAGATCCCGGTCTACCGGGGCGCCAGCCGGCCCATGGTGAACCGCCTCCGGACCGCGGAGTACGTGCACGGCCCCACCGGTCTCGACGGTGCCGGCCTTCCCCCACCCACACTCTCGGAGAGTGAGGGACACGCTGTCGACCGAATCATCGAACTGGTGATGACCACCGAGGACGTGACCCTGTGCACACTCGGGCCCCTGACCAACATCGGCCTGGCCCTGGTGAAGGAGCCCTCCATCGCCCCCAGGGTGAGGGAGCTGGTCATGATGGGAGGCGGCTTCTTCGAGGGGGGCAACACGACTCCGGCAGCGGAGTTCAATGTCCTCGTCGACCCGCACGCCGCCCACCTCGTATTCACCAGCGGGATCCCGATCACCATGATGCCCCTGGACGTCACCCACAAGGCCCTTGCCACCCCCGAGCGTCTGGAACGGTTCAGGGCCATGGGGACACCTGCCGGCAACTCGGTGTTCGGAATGCTCGACTTCTACGACAGGTGGGACACCGCCAAGTACGGGACCGAGGGAGCACCGGTCCATGACGCCACGGTGACAGCCTTCCTCCTCGACCCTGACATGTTCGGAGGGCGGTTGGTCAACGTCGAGATCGACATCGGTCCCGGGCCTGCCCACGGGATGACGGTGGTGGACTGGTGGGGCGTGACCGGGAAGGATCCCAATGCGATGGTCATGAACCAGATCGACTCCGACAGGTTCTTCGACCTCCTGGTCGACCGGATCGGTCGCCTGTGATCCCCGCCGACCTGTCCAGGCTGCGCCAACCCGGTCCGCCAACCCTCGACCCCACCGGCTCACGGGTGGCCTTCGCGGTGAGCACCCCGGACGTCGACGAGGACACATATCGACGGGCCATCTGGATCTCCGACGGCACCGAGACCATCCAGTTCACCTCGGGGCCCAGAGACTCCTCGCCGAGGTGGTCCCCCGACGGCAGCCGACTCGCCTTCCTCAGGTCACCCGAGGACGGCAAACCCGCCCAGGTGGCGGTGATGCCTGTGGCCGGAGGCGAACCACGGGTGGTGTCGGACTTCGAGTACGGGGTCGAGTCTTTGGAATGGTCCCCGGATGGCTCGACCATCGCCGTCTCGGGCATCACCCCGGACGAAGAGTGGGAGACTCTCGACGACGACGAGCGGAAACGCCGCCCACGCCGGTTCACGTCGGTCCCTTATCGCTTCGACAACATGGGCTGGACCGACGACCGCAAGCGCCACATCTGGCTGGTCGACCCGACGGGTGATACCAAGCCGCGGTGCCTCACCCCTGGCGACTCCAACGAGACCCTCCCGTCCTGGGCTCCCGACGGCTCACGGATCGCCTTCCTCACCGATCGCGACCCAGCGCGGGGGCTCTCTGCCGGGAACGACGTCTACGAGGTCGAGGTGGCCTCAGGGGAGCAGACCAGAGCAGTGCCACGTGGGTTCTGGGCGCTGGTCTCCTACCGCTCCGATGGGGCCCTTCACCTCCTCGGATCTCCCGACCTCGACTTCCCGATTCTCTCCACCCTCCACCGCCGGGAGGAAGACGGGTCGTTGACCGACCTGACCGGCCACGTGGACCGGAGCTCGGTTTCGCTCAGTGGGGGCCCACCGTTCCTCGCCTGGGACGGAGACGCCGCGGTGGTCGCACTGGAGGACTCTGGCCGTGTGAACCTGATCCGGGTCCAACCCGACGGATCGGTGGGCACCATCACCGAAGGGGACCGGGTCATGACCGGCGCCGACTCGGCGGGAGGACGGGTGGTCGCCGTCAGGACCTCCTGGGACAATCCGGGGGAGGTCTCCTGCTTCGATTCGGAGGGCGAGGAGGAGTCATGGACCGGGCTCAACACCGATGATCTGGGCCTGATCCAACCGGAGCACTTCCGGGTCGAGTCCGACGGCCACGAGATCGACGCATGGGCGGTCATCCCCGACGGAGACGGCCCGCTGCCGCTGCTGCTCAACATCCACGGTGGACCGGCCTCCCAGTACGGGTTCGGCTTCTTCGACGAGTTCCAGGTCTACGCCTCGGCCGGTTACGGGGTCATCGCCTGCAACCCCCGCGGTTCGTCGGGGCGTGGGCTCGACTTCGTCCGGGCGGTCATAGGCGACGGTTGGGGATCGGTCGACATGGCCGACATCGGCTCGGTGGTGGCGGCCGCCCTCGACCTCTATCCCCGGCTCGACCCCAATCGCATGGGGGTCATGGGCGGCTCCTACGGCGGTTTCATGACATCCTGGATGATCGCCCACGAAGACCGTTGGAATGCGGCGATAGTGGAGAGGGCACTGACCAACTTCGTCAGTTTCGGGGGCACATCCGACATAGCGGGGACCTTCCCCTACTTCTACACCAGGGCCGACTACCCGGACTGGGAGACATGGTGGTCGAAGAGCCCGCTGGCCTACGTCGACCGGGTCACCACCCCGACACTGGTCATCCACTCCGAGAACGACTTCCGTTGCCCCATCGAGCAGGGCGAGCAGTACTTCACGGCCCTTCTCCGGAACGGCACCCCGACCGAGATGGTCCGGTTCCCCGGGGAGGGACACGAGCTGACCAGGAGCGGCAAGCCCCGCCATCGGGCAGAGCGATTCAAGATAGTCCTCGACTGGCTAGCCCGTCATCTCGCCTGAGCCAGCCGGCGGTGCAGGGACGGGGCCCGGTGAACCCCGGGCCCGTGATGCCTGTCAGCCGACTCTGGCGAGCAGGCTGCGCCGGAAGACGAGGGTCACCAGGAACCCGAAGACGAAACCACCGACATGGGCCTCCCAGGCGATGTTGCCGTCTGCGATCCCGAACTGGAGGAGAAACCACATGCCCAGGAAGAGGAATGCGGGGATGGGCACGAGTATCCACCCGAGGAGCGTCACCACCCTGTGGGTGGGATAGAGCACGGCATAGGATCCGAGCACCGCGGCGATCGCCCCCGAAGCGCCAACCAGGGGGACGGTCGAGTCCGGGTTGGCGGCTACGAAGGCCAGGGTTGCCGCAACTCCTCCCACCATGTAGAAGACGAAGAACCGCACATGGCCATAGGCCTCTTCGACGTTGTTGCCGAAGATCCAGAGGAACCACATGTTGAAGAGCAGGTGGGCAATGCCACCGTGGAGGAACATCGAGGTCAGCACCGCCAGCCAGGGGTCCTTGTCGGGGAACAACGGCGGTTCCGAAGGGGCGGAGCAGTCCTGGTTGACGATCTGGGTGCGGCTGAGTGGCTGCCCGGTGATCACCTCACAGCTTATGACCGCCCTACTGAACAGGAACTCCTCGGCCTCCTGAACGGTGTCGTAACTCTGGAAGCCAAAGAAGACGGCGATGCAGACGGCGATGAAGACCAACTTCACCCAGGGCTTGATGGCGACCGGATTGATGTCCCTGATCGGAAACACGGGAGGATCCTACGTGCGCCTCACCGTCGCATGGCGATCGCTGAGGCCATCGTCACCGGTCCCGGAACGCGGCACCCACGAGGTTGGCGAGAATGGTGAGGGCCACACTGATCAGGATCATCGAGGTGATGGGGATGAACACCCGGGACCCTTCCCTCTCGATGCGTATGTCGCCGGGAAGGTTCCCGAACCACGACACAGCTCCGGGAAAGTATCGGACCACAGCCCCGACCAGGACTATGAGGGCACCGATCGCCATCAGCAGGTTGCCTGTTCGCACCGGGCAAGACTATCCCTACCTCGCCGGAACCTGGCTCAGCTGTTGAGGATGACCACCGGGCAGGGGGCCGCTCGGAGGATCTGCTCGACCCGCGGCCCCAGGTAGAGCCTCCTGGTGCCGGCCCTGACACTGGTGCCGAGGATCATCAGGTCGGCACCCGTCTCGACGATGGCGTCGAGGATGCCCGAGCCCACGTCGGGAGCCTCCCGGACCATGGTCTCGATCCGCTGTCCGAGTTGTGAGGCAACTGTCTCCAACTCGGCGGTGACGTCGCCGCCCAGGCCCAGCCCGGAGATCGGCACCATGGTGGGCACCACGACATGGATCCCGGTGACCACCGAGTCGGTTCCCGCGATGGCTAGGGCCAGGTCCGCGGCGTTGCGGGAGCTGGTGCTCCCGCTCACCGGGATCAGGATCCGACTCGGCCGCCAATCGGGTGGCACCTCCCTGCCCCTGACCACGAGGGTGGGGCAGGTGGACAGCTTGATCAGGTCGTCGATGTGCGGGCCGAAGATGGTCTCGTCGTCATCCGCCAGTTCGGGAGCGCCAATGACCAGGAGGTCGTAGTCGGCGCCCGCCTCCGCGAGGATCGCGCCCACCGCTTCCTCACCGGCAATCGCCCGCGTCGAGGTCCTCCCCCTGTCGAACATCTTCTCCAGGCCGTTCAGATACTTGCTGGCCAGCGACCGCTCGCCGTTGGAGTACACCGCCAGCAGGGTGGTGGAGAGCTCCCCGGACCGGGCGAGACGGGACACCACCTCGGCTTGGACGGTCTGAGTCCCTGTCGGGTCCTGGCGTGGTCGGACAGGCAGGAGGATCCGGCGTATCCCGGCGGCAAAGCTCTTGCTGAGAAGCGCCTCCTTGGCCAGGCGGTCCTTCTCCTCCTCACCGGGCTCGACCCGGGCGATACAGAAGCGGATGGCGAACGGAGCCATGATCGAAGTGGTCACAGACATGACCACGATCACCGAGAACATTTCCTGGCTGAGGATGCCGAGGGAGAGCCCAATGGTGGCCACGATGATCCCCAAGACCCCTCTGGCATTCAGCCCGGACCCGTACGCCAGAGCCGACCAGTGGTCCTGCTTGGACAGGAAGCGAGCTCCGACGTAGGCGCCGAAGACCTTGCCGAAAGTGGCAACTGCGATCACCAACAGCGTTATCGCCGCCAGCTGCGGGTCGAAGACCGCCCTGATGTCGAGTTTGAGCCCCACCACCCCAAAGAAGATGGGGGCGAAGATCCCGAAGGTCAGAGACTCGAGCTTTCGGATGGTCTCGGCCGGCATGGCGGGAAGGCGGCCGAAGAGGATGCCGATGGCGAAGGCGCCGATCACAGGCTCCAGCCGAAGAGCCTGGCTGAACGCCCCCCAGGCGAAGGCCAGGACCACGACCAGGGTGAGGACGTGGTCGGGGCCCCGAAAACGGTTCTGGACGAAAGCGAGGCCCCGGCCGACGACAAACCGGGCGACCGTGAGGGTGGCGATGACGAACAGGGCGACCATGCCGAAAGTGCCCAGGACGGTTGCCCCGGTGAGGACGGCGGCGCTGGCCATCGCTGTGACCAGGCCGAGCATGACCCATCCGGTGATGTCGTCGATCATCCCGGCGGCGAGGACCGTCTGACCGAACTCGCGTCGCATCAGGCCCAGATCGATGAGAACCTTGGCCAGGACCGGGATGGCCGAGATCGACATCGCGGTTGCCAGGAAGAGGGCGAAGATGGTCCGTCGGCCAGGATCGGCGAGAAGCGAATCGGGGAGCATCACTCCCAGGACCAGTCCCGACGCGAAAGGGATCAGCAATCCACCGATGGCCACCCCGGAGGCCACGCCTATCCTCCGGCGGATCAGCGCCAGGTCGGTCTCCAGCCCGGTCACTATCAGGAGCAGCATCACCCCGAGCAGCGCGACCACTTCCAGCATGTGTCCCTGGACCGCGGTCTGAGGGACAATCCACCTCCCCACCGCCGGGACCAGGGTGGACAGGAGCGAAGGGCCCAGCAGGACTCCGGCCAGGATTTCGCCCACCACCGTCGGCTGGCCGAGCCGGGCGGCGACGCCACCCAGCAGCCGGGCGGCGAAGAGCAGCCCCGCGACCTGGACCACCAGCTGGAGCACCTCATCATGCGAGGCGGCGCCAAACGTCTCCAGCAGAAGGCCCTCCCTTTCTCTATCTACCCGCGTTCCTTAGGATTGGTCGGCCATATGTGGCCGGGAACCCGTTTGGAATCGGAGCCGGCGCCAGATTACGGCACAACCGTCAGACGCCGAGAACGGCCCGGCGAATCTCGGGGCTCTCCGCCAGGTCAGATGCCGGGCCCTCCATGACGATCCGGCCCTCCGAGAGCAGACAGGCACGGGCCGAGATCTCCAGTGCCCGCTGCACGTTCTGCTCGACCAGGAGGACACCGACCCCTCCCCGCCTGACCGTCTCGATGACCTCGAAGACTTCGTCGACGATGACAGGTGCAAGCCCCAGAGACGGCTCATCCATGAGGAGGAGCCGGGGTCGCGCCATGAGGGCTCGCCCGATGGCAACCATCTGCTGCTCGCCGCCGCTGAGGCTCCCCGCCAGCTGGTCCGGCCGCTCGGCAAGGCGGGGAAACAGGGTGTGGACCCAGTCCAAGGACTCGGCATGATGCTCCCTGGCCGCCTGGTTGAAGGCACCCAGGTCGAGATTGTCCCTGACCGTCAGGGCCGGGAAGAGGCGGCGACCCTCGGGGACTATGGCCACTCCGGCACGGCATATGCGGTGGCCGGCCACGCCGGCGAGGTCGGACCCGTCCATGGAGACCCGCCCACGCCGCGGCGGGTTGATTCCCATGATGGCGTTGACCAGAGTCGACTTGCCTGCCCCGTTGGAGCCGACGACGCACACCACCTCGGCCGCATCGATCCTCAACGAGACTCCCCAAAGAGCCTGGGCATCGCCGTAGAAGACGTCGATGTCGGAGACTTCAAGCATCTCGGCCACGCTTCCCCAGATAGGCGGTCACCACTGCCGGGTCCTGAAGGACTTCGGACGGCGATCCGGCGGCCAACTGGGCACCCTGATCGAGGACCACCATCCGGGTCGACAGCTGGTTGACCACCCGGAGCAGGTGCTCGACCAGGACGATGGAGACTCCGGAGCGGTGTATTCGTCGCACCACCTCCACGGCATTGTCGATCTCGACCGGGTTCAGCCCGGCGAGGGCCTCGTCCAGGAGCAGCACCTTGGGCCGGGTGGCCATGGCCCTCGCCATCTCGAGCAGCTGTCGCTCATGGAGGTTGATCTCCCCCGGCAGCGACTCGGTGAGGTCCCCGAGGCCGACGAGACCGAGGAACTCGCCGGCGGCCTCGCGCGAAGAGTCCAGGCCCTTCGGATCGCGCCCGAACATGATGGCGATGGCCACGTTGTCCCTCACCGTCAAGGAGGAGAAGGGTCTGGGGATCTGATAGGTCCGAGCAAGCCCGAGATGGGCGATCTTGTGGGGCTTCATCTCCACGATGTCGACTCCGTCGAGGGAAATGGCCCCCGACGTCGGCGGGAACGTCCCCGCTATCAGGTTGACCAGCGTGGTCTTGCCGGAGCCGTTGGGCCCGACCAGCCCGACCAGCTCACCCTCGGCCACGATCATGGACACCCCGCGTAGCGCTTGCACACCGCCGAAGTTCTTGGTCACCTCCCCGACCGCCACCAGATCCCTCCCGATTGGAGGAGCCTCGAGATCCTCCTCCGCCGGCAGGACACCGCTGTCGGCCTGTTCCGATGTCTCCGACCGGACGGGCCGCTTGTTCCCGCCGGGGAGGAAGGCAACCAGGGCCGCCAGCAGGAGGCCGACGGCGAGCCGGTCGACCGGGACACCCAATCGGAAGACGGCCATGACGGCCACCACCGAGGCGATCACCCCGACGATCGTCCAGGGTCGACGGGTGAACCTCGACATCAGGCCCTCGGGAGCAAACAGCACCAGCAGCACCAGGATCACACCGAGGATGATCAGGCTCCACCCCTCGTAGCCTGCCGCGGAGAGCCGGTTCTGGAGGGTGTGGATGTAGAGGGCTCCGACGAAGGGGCCGGCCCAATGGCGGCGTCCTCCCAGGGCTGCCATGACGATGACGAAGAGGGGCACCCTCAGGTTGAAGGTCCCTTCCGGGCTGATGTGCCCCAGGTTCAAGGCGAACACCGCGCCCGAGAGCCCGCCGATGAAGCCGGTGATCCCGATGGCGATCATCTTGTGTCGGAAGGTAGGAACGCCGAGGCCTTCGGCCACCTCCTCGTCGTCGTGTATGGCGAACAGGGCCCATCCGTACCTGGATCGCTGCATCCACAGGGCGATGGCCACGGCGAGAAGGGCTACCAACGCAGACAGGACGAAGTAGAAGTGTTGGAAGGGGCGGAGGAAGTCCGGATAGTCGGGGACCGGGATGTTCACACCCTGGCCGCCGTCGATCCCCCGGTTGAGTCGGACGATGGCGCTGAGGATGAAGGGGATGGCCAACGTCAGCAAGGCGAAGATCTCGCCTCTCAGTTTCCTCAGCCTGAAAGCGATGGTCCCCAGGAACAAGGCCAGGGCCATTGAGAGCAGGGCCCCCACCATGATGCCCACCCACCACTCCAGACCCCTGCGGGCGAAGAAGAAGGCCAGCGAGTAGACGCCGACACCGTAGAACGCCCCCTGGCCGAAGCTGAAGTACCCGCTGTAACCCGAGAGAATGTTCCAGCTGGTGGCCTGGGCAGTCCAGAAGAACACTCCTGAGAGGAACACCAGGTAGAAGAGCGAGAACCCGAACTGGTCCCTCAGGAAAGGCAGCGCCAGCAGGCCTAGTGAGGCGATGGTCAGGATCAGCCATCCCCGATCCTTCATCAGTGACCTGCCTTACGGGGAAACAGGCCTTGAGGTCGGAAGATCAGGGCCAACACCACGAGGGTGAACACCACCAGGGGGGCGGTCGAAGCGGACCAGTAATAGGTCACCACTCCGGACACCACGCCCACCAGGACCCCGGCGTAGAGGGTCCCGGCCACGTTCCCTATGCCTCCGAGAATGACGATGGCGAATACCCTTCCGATCCACTCGAAGGGGGCGTCGGGCGACAGGGTTTGCCCCAGGGCGTAGGACATCCCGGCGAGGGCCGCCGAGGCGCCTGCCAGTCCGGCGAGGACCACTCCAAGCGTGCGGTGGTCGATTCCGAAGGCCGAAGCGATCTGCCGATCCTGACCGAAAGCCCTGAGAGCACGGCCTGAGTAGGTCCGCTCCAGGACCAGATGAGTGGCGACGACGAGCAACACCAGGATTCCGAATGAGATCAGAGTGGCGACGGGGAAGCGCAGAGGGCCCAAACCGACCGACAACGTGAAGTAGGGATTCACACTCGGGTCCATTCGCTGGAAGTCGGCACTCCAGGTGTTCTGGACCACCTGGACGATGATGATCAGGAGGCCGTAGCTGATCAGCAGGGAGTTCAGCTCCGACACCTCGAACCTCTCGAACCCCCACTGGGTCAGGGCTGCCAGGACGAAGAGGATGGGTGCTGTGATCACCACGGTCAGGATCGGGTTCATCCCGGTGCTGGTGGCGATCTGGAAGGTTCCATAGCACCCGAGCAGGACCAGCCCGAAGTGCGACAGGTTGATCACCTTGAGGAAGCCCCAGGTGAGTGAGAGCCCCAGTGCAACCAGGGCGAAGAAGCTTCCGGTGAGCGCGCCGAAGACGATGCTCTGGAGCTCGCTCAAGGAAGCGTCCTCTTCCGGTCGGTCATCTCGGTATGAGTGGGGCCGCCCACCACCCGGTGG
>CAYVTP010000050.1:0-13717 GCA_964454615.1 uncultured Acidimicrobiaceae bacterium
GGGGGACAGGTCTCGCGCAGGTTTCACTCCCCGCCTGGTGAGCGGAGCGCGGGTACGCGCTGAGCCCTGCTGAGCGCCCGGGGTTGACGGCGCGCGCTGCTTGCCATAATGTCATGCTTGTAATTACACGGTTGTGAGGAGACCTGAATGAGGAGCAAGCTCATCGAAGCGTTAGCCATTGGTGAGCTTTCCTGGCAGGACTACGCCAACTGCCGTGGCGCCGACGCTGATCTGTTCTTCCCAGAGCGGGGGGCTTCTACCCGGAAGGCCAAGTCGATCTGCGGCGCTTGTGAGGTCAAGGCCCAATGCTTGGACTACGCCATCGACATGGGCGAGAAGTTCGGCATCTGGGGTGGCCTGAGCGAGCGTGAGCGCAGACGGGTGCGTCGGGAGCGGGCCGTAGGCCAGCGCAAGGTCGGCTGAGGACGAGTCAGAGATAGAGGCCGGACGCGTCGTCGCGTTCGGACTTCTTGCCTGCTGTGATCGCGCGCCGTTGCATCTCGGCGAGCTGGGATTGCGCCAACACCTGCTGGCTCCAAAGGGAGGCCTGGATCCCGTGGAACAGGCCCTCCAGCCATCCGATCAGCTGGGCCTGTGCCACCCTAAGCTCAGACTCGGTCACGTTCTCGTCGTTGAGGGGGATCATGATCTCGTTGAACTCCTCCTGGAGCTCCGGGGAGAGCACCGGTCTCAACTCCTCCACCGACCGGGAGTGGACCTCGGAGAGCCTCAACCTGCCGCCTTCGTCCAGGGGCGCCTGGCGGGCCTCGTCGAGCATGGCCCTGGTCATGGTGGCGATCCGTATCAGTTTCCCCGGCTCGCTTATCGCAGCCTGCTCTTCAGCGGTGTCGTCCGTTCCTTCGACGGCGTCCGGTTTCAACACTTCTTCCATACCAGGGGACACTAACCCGGCATCTCGTCCTAGGCTCCTGGCCCGCGGGGCGGTGGTCTCCGGCTCGAGAGGTAGGGCTGATGGCACCGGTCTTTATCTCCACCCTTGGCTACACGCTCGTCCTGTTCGTCTACGGGCGGACCGTTGGAAGCCCACTTGCGAACCTGTACACCGCGACAACCTCGGCCTGCTGCTCCTGACCTGGCTTGTGGTCCAGGGGGAGGGGCGGTGGTGGAGATGGCCGAGATGGTCGGCTCGCGGATCGGGGATGGCATCGTCGGCGACCACCTGAACAACGCCCTCGACCTGATGGCGAATGCCCTTGGCGCTCTGGTGGCGACTTTCGTGATCGCGGCTGTGGGCGACGGTGACAGCCCGGTCCCAGCCCTGCCGCGGCAGGCTGAGGCCGTCGGGCGCGCCGACTGCCATGATCAACCTCCCTGTGAATACTCCGACCGACAGCCGTGGGTTGATCTTCGACTGTGATGGTGTCCTGGTCGACTCCGAGGTGGTCGCCAACACCGTCCTTGCGGGGTTGGTCACCGAGATGGGCTTGCCCACCTCCACCGAGGAGTCGATAGCCCGGTACATGGGGCTCTCCTGGGGATCCATCGAGGCGAGGGTGGCTTCTGAGATCGGGGCCGATCCCCCGGCGGATTTCCGTCAGCGATATTGGGAGGATGTGGTCGCCGCCTGGGAGGCCGCCCTGTCGCCCGTGTCGGGCGTCGTCGACGCCTTGGATCGGATCGAACTTCCCTACTGTGTCGCCTCCAGCGGCGACCACGAGAGGATCAGGCTCACGCTCGGTCTCACCGGCCTGCTGCCCAGGTTCGAGGGCCGGATCTTCAGCGCCACCGAGGTCCTCAGGGGCAAGCCGGCTCCGGACCTCTTCCTCCACGCCGCCCGGTCGATGGGCTT
This sequence comes from uncultured Acidimicrobiaceae bacterium, assembly GCA_964454615.1. Lineage (GTDB taxonomy): Bacteria > Actinomycetota > Acidimicrobiia > Spongiisociales > ZC4RG35 > ZC4RG35. Next base: position 1,811 of record CAYVTP010000050.1, read on the forward strand.
CGAGCCGTCGCAGACGACTGTGGTGGAGGACACCGTCCCCGGGGTGGAGGCGGGACGGGCGGCAGGCATGCGTGTCCTCGCCTACGCCGCCCTTGTCGACCCACAGCGCCTGGAGGAGGCCGGTGGAGTCGTCTTCACCGACATGGCCGAACTCCCCGATCTCCTGTGACCTCAGTCCCCGGCGACGAAGAACATCCAGTTGCCCTCGGAGTCGATACCCGTCCGCCAGCCGGCGTAGCTGCCGAACCCTGACAGCTCATCCAACTCGGCCTGTGTGTATATGGCGAGCAGTTCGTCGAGTGCGGCCTGGGGAATGTCGTCCCAGCTGTCGTAAGCGAAGGCGCTGGGCCAGGCGTGATATGTCTGACCGTTGCCCGACTGGAGCTCGACAGGGGTCATGTTGAGGATTTTCGCCAGGATGCCCAACTTCCCTTCCCCGGCGGCCTCCCACTCGGCGAACATCTCAGCTCCGCCACCGCCGAAGTCGGTGGTGAACCCCGGCCCTGCGAGTGCTGTTAGCTCGGGGAACCGGCACATGATCGCATCGTCGATGATCGTGCTCCGAGTCTGAGCGACGGCCGGGGGAAGTTCTTGCATGGCGACGAACGGCACGGCACCGGTCCCCGAGCATGTGGCAGGAGGCAGGGTGGTTACGGTCGGATCGACCGGTTCCCAATCCGTGGTGGGAACCGGCCCGGGGACCGTCGTGTCGGGCGCACCGACCGGGAGGCGACCGTCGAACAGGGTAGGTACGGCCACCAGCGCCACCAGCACCGCGCCGACTCCAACGGCAAAGGCTGTCCACCGGATGGGGATGCCGACCAAAGATCGCCGGATCGGTGGCGGGGTGAGGAGTTTGGTGGTCTGCCGCAGCTCCTCTGCGGCGTCCTGAATCCTGTTTTCGAAGTCGTCCATTTGTCTCACTCCTGGTTCCAGTCGGAGAGTCGGCCTCTCAATGCCTCTCTCCCTCTATGAAGATGTGTTTTCACGGTGCCCGGCGAGCAACTCATGGCGGCACCTATCTCCTCGGTGCTCAGTTGTCCCACGTAGTGGAGGACCAGCGCCTGTTGCTGGCGTCTGGGGAGCTGGCGCACCTCGTCCCACAACTCGTCGGTGGGCGGGCTCAGGTCACCGGTCCGGCCCCTCGTCGGGTCATGACCGGAGCGTGCCAGTGCCCTCATCTCCGCCCCGAGCCGCCGTCGCATCGAAGTCGCCCGGTTGATCATCACCCGGCGGACCCAAGCCGTCGGCTGGTCGTAGCGGGACACCCTGGACCAGTTTCGGTGGGCCGCGGCGAACGAATCCTGGGCGATGTCCTCGGCTGTAGCCCGGTCCGGGACGAAGGCGCGTGCGATGGCCACCATCCGCCCGTACTCCTCCCTGTAGAAGGCCTCGAATGGTCCCGCATATCCGGGCTCCTCTTGTCTGATGGCGGTGCTCCTCGCGGCCGAAGCGGATGTGGTCATACAGATAACACGCACAACACCAGGTCGCGGTTGACAGACTTCGGGTGATTGTTGATCGACCCCCTACACATGCCTTGGGAGAAGCTCTACGATCAGGGTGTGATCAAGAGGACGACCCATGGCTGAGGACTTTCCGCCGATTCTCGATGCGGCCCAGGTGGCCGAGTTGCTCGGGATGAACGTGCAGATGGTCAGGCGCTACGCCAAGGAGGGGAGGCTTCCCGCCTACCGACTCCCCGGCGGCCGGACCTTCAAGTTCTTCAGGGACGAGATATACGAGTTTCTCAGAGCCCACCCTGCAGTAGCAGAGGATGGGGTCAGTGAAACTCGACAGACTTCGTGACAGCCAGGATCATCCGCATCGGCACGTAGATCCGCCTCCCGTCGGCGTCGTCGATTTCGACGTGGTCTTCGGCGACAACTGTGACCTTGCCGATGACCAGTTCTCCTCCGGCCACCGCGATCCGCAGCATGGTTCCCGTGTCGGCGTGCTCCCTGAGACGCGCAGCCAGGGTCTCGTTGGTGGTGGTGCCGGGGGAGGCGCCTTGCGCTGCCGGTATGAGGGACCAGTACCCGGCGTCCAGCCTTACCTCAGACCTGAGCCCGGAGCCCTCGACGACGGCGTAGTCGGCTCCGGCGCTGATCAGTGCACCGCTGAAGCTGTGGCCGGGGCACTCGACTGTCACCCGGTCGCCCCGGTTGGCCATCTCCTTGGCCGCCTCGCTCATGGTGAACCGTCGGCGGTCGTGCAGGGCCGTGAGCCGTTCGTCCTCGGCGGCTTCCTCGTTGATCTCCCGCCCCGCTCCGTCACGCAGCTCGGATGCGAGTTCTGGGTCGTGTTCGAATGTCTGGTCCATATTTCGCGCTCTCGACATCGAGTACTGGTGAGAGGATAGGTTCCCGGTCTTGGTCCAGTCGACCTCTCTCGGTGCGAGGGAAGCGGGAACCTCGATGAACGGCAGTCGCCACCGACGCCGTCCGGCCGCCTCGCACCTACTGGTCGGCCTTGCGGTGGTCCTGGCCTTCATCCTCAACCTCCTGGCCCTGCAAGGGAGAGGTGACACGGTGATGGTGGCCGTCGCCGGGCAGCCGATCTCCGCAGGTGAGCCCTTCTCGCCGACGATGGTGAAGCTGATTCCGGTGTCGGCGAGCTTCGAAGGGCTCCCATCTCTGATCCTGCATTCCGAGATCGAGTCCCTGACGGGATGGCTGGTGCAGCGCCCACTGCCCGAAGGGGGGCTCATCGAGCGCTCCAACCTCGCCGAGCCGGCCGCCGCCGGGCTGCGATCGATGAGTATCCCGGTGGCGATGGCGCGCGCCAGCGGTGGGGGCCTTCGCCCCGGGGATCGAGTGGACGTCATCTCCGTTCGCGACGGCGAGGGGCGGTTTGTTGCCAGCGATGTAGCGGTACTGTCGGTGGGGGGTGGAGGAACCGGGTTCTCCTCGATGGACTTTCACCTGGTGGTGGCGGTGACAGCACAGCAGGCGATCTCACTGGCAGAGGCGATGGCGGCCGGGCCGGTGGACGTGGTCAGGTCTACCGGCGCCCCACCGGTAGACGAGGGGGTCGGCCCGTGACTCTCGATGTCGCGGTTGCGGCCTCGGCCCGTTCCTGGCCAGACCGTTTCCATCGGCATGTACTCGATCACGGGGGAGCCCGGGTTGTGGGCAGGCTCATGGGCCCAACGCAGTGTCTGGAGACCGAGTTCGACGTGATCCTCATCGACGACGTCTGCTCATACCTATCCCCACGGTTGGTGAACCTCCTTCGCCAGCGAGGGAGGGCGGTGGTCGGCGTGTTCGACCCGGTCGACAGCGTCGACGCCAAGCGACGGCTGTTGGAGTGCGGTATCAGCGATGTGATCGAGAGCGACGCGACCCCGCCAGAGCTTCTCGAGCGAGCAGCAGCTGCGGTCCATGTGCTGCGACCGGCCATGCCTCCGCCGACCGTCGAGCGCCCCACTGCCCGCACAATCGGTGTGATGGGAGTCACCGACGGAGTGGGAGCGACCGAGGTTGCCCTCTCGGTCGCTGTGAGCACGGCTCTCAGGACACAGACGATCCTCATCGACCTGGATCCCACCTGGCCGAGCACCGCGCAAAGACTCGACCTCGCCCCATACCCCAATCTTCGGACTCTGGTCGACATCACGCTCCACCGCGGCGAGCTTGCCCAGGCGCTTCAGAGCGTTGGCGCCCTATCGGTGGTGGTCGGGACTGTCAGCGAGCCGTCGCCGACTCCCATCGCTCCGCACGAGATGAGGATGGCTGTCGAGGCACTGGCAGAATCGAGCCAGCTCGTGATCGGGGACCTGGGGGCGGAGTCGAGGGTCGACCGCTCTCTTCTGGCCGGCTTCGAGTCGGTGATCCTGGTCTCGGGGGCAGACCCCGTCGGCCTCTCACGTATGGTGAGGGTCCGGGACAGGTTGACACAGACCGTCGAGCGCAGCCATCTCCTGGTGGTGGTCAACCGTGTCCCACAACGCAGGTTCTACCGAGCCGAGATCCGGAGCGAGATCTCGTCGGTGCTGGCAGGCGACCCACTCGCCCTGTTGCCGTTCGACCCCTCGATAGAGGGCTCTGCCTGGGATGGTCGCATGGTCACCCGCGGTCACTTCATTCGGGAGATCGACCGTGTCGCCGAACTGGTCTCGAGAGCGGTAGTGGGATGACCGTCGACGCATACGAGGAGCTGCGTAGGGAGGCCCTCGCCCGTATCGACGGCCGCGGGATCGATCCGCTGCAGCAGCCTCGGGAGGTTCGTGAGCTGCTCCGGTCGACCGTTGACGAGTACCAGCAAAAGGCGCATCTCGGCGAGGTGCGCTCGCTCGTCGATCCCGAGGCAACCGTCGAGCGCCTGGCTCTGTCGGTCACCGGCCAGGGGCCCTTGGCGAGACTCATCGACTCGCCTGACATCGAGGAGGTCTTCGTCGAGGGAGAGAAGATCATGTTCATCGAGGCGGGTGGCGCTCTCCGGATCGCCGACGTGCCAACCACCGAGGAGGAGAACCGGCAGGCAATCCAACAGCTGGTGTCGGCGACCGACAGGCGACTCGATGCCTCCAGCCCGATCGTCCAGGCGAGGGTACTGGGGGGATCCGCCCGGCTCACGGCGGTGATACCGCCGATTGCCGATCGACTCTCGGCGACCGTCCGGAAGTACGCCCTGAGGCGGCAGACCCTCGACTCTCTGGTGGCCCTCGACTCCCTTCCGGACACCGCCGCAGGGTTCCTGGCCGCTGCTGTGGCGGCGTCTGCTTCGATAGTGGTGTCCGGCCCGCCCGGGTCGGGCAAGACCTCCTTTCTTTCCGCTCTGCTGGCTGCAGTCCCGATCGATCACTGCATCAGGGCGTGTGAGGAAGTCCGGGAGTTGCATGTACCCCTGGTCCACGGGTCCTACTACGAGGCTCGCCCTCCGGCCTTGGGTGGTGGAGGCGAGGTGACGCTCCGAGATCTGGTCAAGGTCACTCTTGCAATGCGGCCCGATCTGATCGTCGTCGGTGAGGTACGGGGCGCGGAGGCCTTCGAGTTGACAAGAGCTGCCAACGCCGGTTGTGGCATGGCATGCACCGTCCACGCCAACTCTGCGGTCGATGCACTCGACGCCCTGGTCAACGCAGCCCTGATGGCCGGGGAGAATGTCCCGGACCGGGTCGTCCGCAAGGTGTTCTCGTCGTCGATCGACCTCCTGGTGCATCTCGACCGTTCGATCGACGCCGACGACTCACGGATCGTGCGGCAGACGATGGAGATCCGCGCCGTGGTGCCATCCCTCCACGACGACTTCTCCACCGAGGCCATCTTCGCCCGCGAGGGCATCGGCGCCACCATGGAGTGGACGGGAGCTCAGCCACCGGAGGCCCTGTGCAGAAGGATCGACCAGGTTCTGGGCGGTGTGGGTCGTACCTCGTTGATGCTCAGGGGAGGGGGTCCGGATTGGTGACCCTGGCCGCCGCTGTCACCGCCTTCGCCGCGGGTGGCCTGGCATGGTTGCTGGCCGGATCTCCGGGGGAATTCGGTCGGAGGGTGAGCGGCCCTCGACGAGTGCATGGGCTGGACGTGACCACCCGACAGTTCTGGTCTGTGGTTCTCGGGGTTGCCGTGTCAACCTTTGCCTTGGTTTACGGTCTCACCGGCCTGATCGTGGTCTCAGCGGTCCCAGCGCTGGTCGTCGCCACACTCCCCAGGGCCTACCTGACGCGAAGCCGTGCCCGGCGGACAGCAGTGGTTCAGGAGGCCTGGCCCGACGGGTTGCGTGACATCCTGTCCTCGATCAGAGCCGGTTCCTCCCTGCCGTCGGCTCTCGAGAGCCTTGCTTCATTTGGTCCCGGCCCTCTGAGAGAGGCGTTCCAGGGCTTCGCCGTCTATGCACGCAGCCTCGGCGTGGTGCCGGCTTTGGAGACCATCAAGGAAGATCTCGCAGACCCCACCTCGGACAGGGTCCTGGAGGTGCTCATCCTTGCCTACGAGCGCGGGGGAAGTGCCGTGGCAGACATCCTGAGCGACCTGGCAGAGGCGACCACCCGGGACCTCTGGGCGATGGAACAAGTGAGGACCGAAGCCCTTGAGAACAAGATCAACGCCCGGGTGGTGTTCGTGTTGCCTTGGTTGGTGCTGGTGGCCATGACTTCGAGGAGCGACGCCTTCCGCGAGTTCTACTCCACCACCGGCGGCGTCCTGGTCGTGGCGGTCGGAGGGGTGATGAGCCTGGTCGGTATGGCGATGGCGTCGCGCCTCTCGTCGATGCCGGATGAACCGAGGGTGTTCGCGGGACGATGACATTGGAACTGGGCCCTATGTTCGTGCTGGCTTCGGCCACCACCGCCATCTCGGTCGGTGTGCTGATGAGGTCGCTGGTCCCGCCTCCCCGTCGGCTCAGGTCCCGACTGGGCCCATATCTCTCGAACCAGGTGCCCCAGGTGTCCCACTGGAGGGGAGGTGCCGTCGGATCGGTGTTCGGACCGATTGTCCACGACGTCGCCAACCGTGTCGGATCGCTGGTGGACCGCTCGGGGCGGGATGCCATTGGCTTGAAGCTGCGGCAGTCGGGGTGGTTCAAAGGCATTTCAGAGGAGGAGATGCTGGCGCGATATCGGATGGTTCAGTTGAGGTCGATGGTGTCGGGTGTCCTGATCGGGCTGGCGCTCGGAATAGTGGTGTCTGGAAGCCCCATCGTGTTGGTGGTGCTGGTAGTCATGGGCCTTGTCGCCGGAACATCCCGCAACCGAGGGCGCCTCGACCGGGCGATCGAGTTTTTTAATGATACGGCGACCACCGAGATCTACACGGTCAACCAGTTGATGGCGATGCGAGTCCGTGCCGGCGGCGGTGTCATCCATGCGGTCAGGTCGATCGTGCAGCGCGGCACAGGCGAGGTGGTCTCTGAGCTGGAAGAAGCGCTCCGGCTGCATCGCTCAGGGTGGCCGGCCGGTGACGCCTTTCGTCGGGTTGCCGAAATCACTCCGGAGCCCTTCTGCTCCAGGACCTATCGGTTGCTTGCTGCTGCTGAGGAGAGGGGAGCCGACCTGGCCGGAGCCCTGCTCTCGCTGTCCGAGGATGTTCGTGAGACCCGGAGGGAGTCCGTCAAGAGGACGGCCACCAAGCGGAGGGCGGCGATGCTGGTGCCCACCATCGCCATCCTCGCGCCGGTGCTGATCCTCTTCGTGGTGGCGCCCCTCCCGTACCTGATAACGAGCTGGCGATAGAAGGGAGGCAAACACCATGCTGCCAGCAATACGCCGATGGGCCTACGCCCTGAGGGACGACGACCGGGGACTGAACACTGCCGAGCTCATGGGCAACGCTGCCCTGGCGATCGCCGCCCTGGTTGTGATCTGGGGTGCTCTCCAGACTCTCGGGCTGGACATTGTCGGATGGATCAGGGGTCAGCTCGTAGGGGGTTGAGCGAAGGGGGGGTCAGCTCGATCCAGTTCGTCCTTGCGGCGGCTATGGCGTTGATCCTCTTCCTGGCGCTGGCCAACCTGGTAGTGGTCCAGTACGGAAGGGGCGCCATCAGGTCGGCGCTGGAGCAGGGAGCCCGCTCCGCGTCGATCAGCGGCGACGCGATCGAGTGCGAGCGCAAGGCGCTGGACGTGATCGGCCAGCTGCTCGGTGGGCGGATGTCGGAGCGGATCGAACTGTCCTGTGCTGTCGGGCCCGACCAGGTGGTGGCCGTTGCCCGTGCCGTCTTCGAGTCATGGACGGTGCTGACTCCCGACTTCGAGGTGGCCTTGGAGGCCCGGGCCACCCTGGAGTGGGATCCGTGATCGACCGGGGCCATGCCGCGGTGGAGCTCGCCCTCGCGGTTGCGGTTCTCATGCTTCCCGTCGCACTGGTGGTGACGGCGTTCGGGCCGTGGTCGGAGCGTCGGGTTCTCGCTGATGCTGCCGCAGCGGAGGCCGCCCGAGCCGTGGTCCTCGCGTTGGACCATCGGGCAGGTTCCGAGGTGATCGCCTCCATGGTCCAGGGCCACGGTCTCGGGCTGGATCAGGTGAGGGCATCTTGGTGCGGCGAAGAGGTGCGTCCGCTCGCCGATCTCTCGGGCGGCTGTCCCCTGACGCGCGGGAGTGTCGTCACCGCCACCGTCCAGGTTTGGGTTCCCATGGTCCACACCCCTTGGGGGGATGTCGGGGGGCTGTGGGCGACCGGTGTCCACGCCGAGCCGATCGACCTCTATCGGAGCATCCCGTGAGTTCGGAGCAAGGCTCGACGACGATCTGGATGCTCGGGCTGTCGCTGTTGCTTCTCCTTTTTGGAGGGCTTGCGCTGGACTACTGGCGGGGGCTGGCGTTGCAACGCGAGCTGGCGGCGGTCGCCGACTCTGCGGCGATAGCCGCAGCCTCCGGCATCGACGAGGGCCGCTATCGCTCCACCGGGGAGATAGTCCTGGACTCTGCTCGGGCCCACGGTCTTGCCACGGCGATGATCGACTTCCAGGGTGTCGATCTCACGGATGTGCTGGTGACCGTGTCGCCCGACGGCTCTTCGGTCACCGTCGCCATCCGTGGGTCCCTCGAGTTGGGCCTTCTTGGGGTCTTCACCGGTGACGATACCCCTTTCGCCGTACATGCCAGTGCCACTGCCTCACCTCGCCGGGTCCCGTAGCCCGAGATCCCGCATCGAACTCCTGAGGGGGTTTCGGCGCACTAGAACGGTGGGGTTTGCAAGGCTCTCTGTCGTGTCGCCACGGTGACGGTCGCCGCTGCACACACCACGGCGGCGGTCAGGAAGGGTGACGCCCCGATCCGGTCGCTGAGGTAACCGGAGAGAGGCGGGCCGATGACGAAGCCGAGGCTGTAGGCCACGTTGAACAGGCCGAAGGCCCGTCCACGACCCGAGGCGGCTGCGGCGATGGCGGTGGCCCCGCTGGCGGCCGGGTAAACGATGCCAAACCCGAACCCGAACAGGGCGACGCCCACGGCCATCGTCCCGACAGCCTCGCCCAGCCCGATCACGACCAACCCGGCTGCCACGGCGGGGAGACCGATGAGGATCGGACGACGCGGTCCTTGGTCGTCGACCCGTCCCGCCACCCGGGTGAGCATGAGGACCGCGGCGACCAGCGAGAGCAGGGTGAACAGGCCCCCGCTCACCGCTGGGCCCGCCCCGGTGGCCTCGATACGGCTGGGGAGGAAGGCGCCGAGTGCCCCGAACCCGAAGGTGAAGCCGAAGGTTGCGATGTAGGCCACCTGCAGGTCTGGAGAGGCGAGAAGCGACCGCATCGAGGTGGTTCGGGCCTGGGCGGTGACCGATCGACCGGCGGTCTCGCGCACGGCGGCGGAGGTGATCACCAGACCGACCGCCATGACCGCCGCCAGCCCGATGAACACCGCTTCGAAGCCGAACCGGCCCCGGGCGGTGCCGGCTACTCCGGGGGCTATCACCGCGGCGGCACCGATGGCCGCTCCCACTCGGCCCATCGCCCTGCCCTTGCTGCCGGTGGCGGCCATGTCGCCGATCAGGGTGTAGACGGCCGGGATCAGGATCCCTCCGCCGATACCGTGGAGTAGGCGCACCACGATCAGCGTCGACACCGAGTTGGCCAGCGGGTAGGCGAGGATGGCCAGGGCGACCAGTGCGAAGCCGATGATTGCCAGCCGGCGCCTCCCCGCCCTATCGAGCATGACGCCACCGACGACGTTGAACATTAGGTTGGTCACCGAGTAGGCGCCGAGGGCCAGGCCCATCCCCAGGCCACTGGCTCCCAGGGCCTCGGCGTATGGGCCGATGGTTGGGAGCAGGGCGAAAGTGTCGAGGAAGGCGATGAAGGTGACGGCGTACGCCACCGCCATGGCGGTCCGTCGTGTCTGAGTGTTGTCGAGGTCGGTCATGGGAATCGCCGCCCGCCCGGGATCCTCGCCGGGCCGTCGCAGCAGCGTAATGACCTCGCCAGTCACCACCCTCTGACAATCCTCTGGCAGCGGCCCCGGGCGGCTGTAGCTAGCGACCCGGTCACCGATACCATTGGCGATGCTGCCCCCCTCATCCGTTCGTAACGTCGCGCTCGTGGCGCACGTCGACCATGGCAAGACCACCCTGGTCGACTCGATGCTCTCCGCGGCAGGGGTGTTCGCCTCACACGAGACCAGGGTCGACCGGGTCATGGACTCGACCGATCAGGAACGGGAGCGCGGCATCACCATTCTCGCCAAGGCGGCCTCGATCCAGTGGGGCGACACCAAGATCAACCTGGTGGACACACCCGGCCACGCCGACTTCGGAGGCGAGGTGGAGAGGGCATTGGCCATGGTCGACGGCATCCTCCTCCTCGTCGACGCCGCCGACGGCCCGATGCCCCAGACCAGGTACGTCCTTTCCAAGGCACTGGAGCGTCATCTTCCTGCGGTCGTGGTGATCAACAAGGTCGACAGGCCCGACGCCCGGCCCGAGGAGGTGGCCGACGAGGTCTACCAGTTGTTCTTCGACCTGGACGCCGCCGACCATCACATCGAATTCCCCATCGTCTCCACGGTCGCCCGCATGGGGCGGGCGGTGCGAGGGATCGGGGTCCCCGCCGAAGACGCCGACCTGTCGGCTCTCCTCGACACCATCGTGGCCACCATCCCCGAGTCGTCCGGCGACCCGGCTGCCCCGCTCCAGGCCCTGGTCACCAATCTCGATGCTTCCGACTACTTGGGACGTCTGGCGATCGGGCGGGTCGTCCAGGGGACCCTCCATCGAGGGAGCCAGGTGGCCTTGTGCCATGCCAACGAGGAGGAGCCCCCGGTGAAGCGCCGGCTCACCCAACTGATGGGCTTCTACGGCCTGGGGCGCACCGAAGTCGAGAACGTGAGGGCCGGAGACTTGTTCCTGGTCGCAGGGTTCCCCGAAGTGGAGATCGGCGACACCCTGGCCGACCCGAACGACCCCAAGCCGCTGCCGAGACTGACCGTGGACGAGCCGGTCCTCAAGATGACCTTCGGGGTGAACACATCCCCGCTTTCGGGACAGGACGGTTCGCTCCTCACCTCCCGTCAGATCCAGGACCGACTCCAACGCGAGGTGCTGGGGAACGTTGCCATCCGTTTGGAGCCGACCTCGTCACCCGAGGTCATCGAGGTGGCCGGACGTGGCGAGCTCCAATTCGCAGTTCTCATCGAGTCGATGCGAAGGGAGGGCTTCGAGATCCAGGTGAGCCGCCCCGAGGTCCTGGTCAAGGAGATCGAGGGGCGTCGCCATGAGCCGGTGGAGCGTGCCGTCATCGATGTCCCCAATGAATACGTGGGCTCGATCACCCAGGCGGTGGCCCCCCGCAAAGGGGTGGTGACGGGTCTGCAGCCGGGCGATCCTGGCCGTACCATCGTGACCCTGACCGCTCCGGCCCGTGGTCTGCTCGGATTCCGCTCCCTGTTGATGACCCTCACCCGGGGCACCGCCCTCGTCCACCAGCATCACGAAGGTTGGATGCCATGGGTGGGGGAGTTGCCCCACCGTATCGGAGGGGCGATGGTCTCAGACAGGCTGGGGAAGAGCACCGCCTTCGCCCTGGACAACCTCCAGAAACGCGGCGATCTCTTCATCGGTCCCGGGGAGCAGGTCTACGAGGGCATGGTCATCGGCGAGGCCTCCCGGGCCGGTGAGATGGTGGTCAACCCAGCCCGGCCAAAACAGCTGACCAACATTCGCACCCACTCGGCTGATGAGGCGATCAACCTCCGCCCGCCCACCGAGATGACACTCGAGCTGGCGATTGCCTGGATCGCCGACGACGAGCTGGTCGAGATCACCCCGAAGGCAATCCGGGTCCGTAAGCGGCATCTGAGCGAGCCGGACCGTCGACGACACGGCAAGAAGACCCCGGAGCCGGTCGGCGCCGGTTGAGAGTTCACAATCCCGGCGGTGGTCGGGTATTCTTTTCTTTCCGCCCGTCTGTCGGCCAGGCAGACACGTTCGGGGGTGGTGTAATAGGCAACACGACAGGTTCTGGCCCTGTTATTGAGGG
>CAYVTP010000051.1:0-12893 GCA_964454615.1 uncultured Acidimicrobiaceae bacterium
TCCACAGTGTCTGGGCCGTGGAAGTCGAGATCGCGCTCATCGCCACGCCAATCCTCGTTCGCCTCATTCAAGAGGCGTTCAAGAGAACCTACCCCTCGGGGAACATCCCAGGTCGGACTTTTTGCCCCCGAGGGCAGCACCCCGGACTGGCCGCCGGCTAGGCAGACCTGACCAACTCGAGGAGCGCACCTCTGTCGGCCTCGACAGGGAGGTCGGCATCGGCGTGGCGTGGGCGGCCACGGCCCCGCCTCCGGTAATAAGGCTGGCCGTCCCAGAAGATGACACCTCCCCAGACACCCCACTCCAGGTTCTCCTGTAGGGCGATCTGGAGGCATGCGTCACGGACCGGGCAGCCCCCGCATATGAGCTGGGCTTCCGCCAGCTCGGACGGCTTCTCCGAGAAGAAGAGGTGGTGGCTCCCCTCCTCGGTACATCGGCCTTTCTCTTGTATTTCTCTCAGTAGCTGGATCATTCGTTGAAACCTCGTTGTGGTGGGTGAGGCGGCCAACAAAAAAGCCGCCAGGTGGATGACTGGCGGCCTCAGCTCAGAGAGATTTCGAGATCACATCTCGTATCCAGAGGCCGCCTCTGCGGACCGAATCCGACCGCGCACGCCATTCAGGGCGCACTGGCAGAATTTGCCCGTGGGGCTGAGTGGTGCGGTCATTCGCGTCATCACAGAGACAAACCTCCTTTCGATGCCGCCATCATGGCGAACCCGGCCGCCATCGTCAAGGTAATTAATCCCCTGTGGCGCCAACTCCCCGATGAGGCTTAAATCCGACCCGTGATCAAGTTCGTGTTCCGGCTCCTCAAGTGGGCAATGGTGTCCGCACTGGCCGCATCCGCAGTCGCCAAACTGCTTCTCGAGTCATACGGCGAGCCGGACACCGAGGAGATCGACCTGATCTCCATCTTCGACAGCGTCGCCTTGGCATCTGAGGCCTCACCCTTCTACGGGGGAAAGATCCTCAACCTGTACGGTGCGACCACTCTCGACCTGCGCAAGGCTCAGCCCGGGCCGACCGGCATCCACCTCGACGTGGTGGCCTTCTGTGGTGGTGTGCTGATCGTCGTCCCGGAAGGGTGGCGGGTGAAGTCCGCCCTCAGGGTCTACGTAGGCGGTTTCGAGGACGCCACCCGGACCGACGCCGACCCCGACGCCATCACCGTCACCCTGACCGGATCGGTCGCCCTGGGCGGTGTCCAGGTGAGAGCCAGACCGCTCATCGAGGTCGCCTCTTGACAGTACGCATCGAGGCCAAGCGTCTGATACCCGGACGCGGCGAGGTGGTCGATGGCGGAGTCGTGGTGCTCAACGGGAAGTCGATCTCCTATGCCGGAACGGCCGGAGAGGCGCCCGAGACTCCCGGCGCCGACGTGGTGGCCACCGACACCGTCATGCCCGGGATGTGGGAGTGCCACGGCCACTTCATGGGCATCTACACCTCCAACATCTCCGAACAGGTGACGACACGTCCCGAGGTGGCCGCCATCCGGAGCACCGCCGACGCCCGCCGCGTCCTCATGGCAGGGTTCACTTCGGTTCGTGAAGTGGGCGGTATGGGCGTGTTCGTCGCCCGGGTCATAGAGGAGGGCCAGATCGTGGGGCCCAGCATCTACGGTGCCGGCGGCACGCTATCGATGACCGCCGGCCACGGCGACCTCCACTCGATGGATCTCGACATGGTGAGACGGGTGAACATCGGCGGGGGCATCGTCGACGGCCCCGACGAGGCGCGGGTCGGTGTTCGCAGGATGCTCCGTCTCGGTGCGAAGGTGATCAAGGTCCACGCCTCCGGTGGGGTGATGAGTGAGCTCGACGATCCCCACCTCCCCCAGTTCTCCAAGGCCGAGCTGGAAGCGATAGTCGACGAAGCCACCCGAATGGAGCGACTGGTAGCCGCCCATTGCCACGGCAAGAGGGGGATCATGGCCGCCCTGGAGGCCGGAGTGAAGACCATCGAACACGGCACCTACCTCGATGAGGAGGCTGCCGACGCCATGAAGGAGACAGGAGCGACCCTGGTGCCCACCCGGTTCATCCTCGAATACCTGCTCGAGATGGGCGAGAGCACCGGCATTCCGGACTACGCCAAGAGGAAGCTCGACGTCACGGCAGAAAACCACTCCAACGCCATCAACCTGGCAGTCGAGAAGGGTGTCCGAATCGCTCTCGGGACGGACATCTGGAACACCGGGCTGTGGGGCAGGAACGCCGAGGAGCTCCAGCTCCTCGTCGGCTGCGGGATGACCCCCCTCCAGGCGATCGAGGCGGCCACCGCCAACGGGCCCCGCACCCTGGGGCCACAAGCCCCCAATGCGGGACGTCTTGTGGAGGGCATGGACGCCGACGTGATCTGCGTCCAAGGCGACCCCACCTCGGACGTGTCGATTCTCGCCGATCCGGGCAACATCACCCATGTGTTCAAGCACGGCGTGAAGGTGAAGGGCTGAGGATCCTCTTTCCGCAGCCGCCCGCTGTTTCCGCAGCTAGATTCTCGTGACGACCAACCGAGAGCGGGTCGTGACCACCGACAAGAGACACCTCGTCGCATTGAACGCCGACATCGTCGGATTCAGCCGGCTGATGGCCGACGACCCGGCGGGCACCACGGACGCCGTGGAGGAGCTCCGGTCGGTCGTCGAAGCCCGGGTGGCTGCCAGCAACGGGACCCTGGTCAACTTCGTCGGCGACAGCTTCATGGCCGTCTTCGAAGACTCCCTCGACGCCATCCACACGGCGATCGGCCTAACCGTCCATCTCGACGACCTCAACGCGGAGGTCCCCAAGCATCGCCGACTCCAACTCCGGATCGGGCTCGACGAAGGGGAGGTCGAGCACCGGGAGGGGGACTACTTCGGAGACGCCCTGAACATCGCCGCCCGCATCCAGGCGAAAGCCCCCGCCGGCGGGATCAGCCTCTCCGGACGGGTCTACCGCTCCCTCGACGAGCCCGACCTCCGTTTCAGATCGACCGGGAGCCACCAGCTGCGCAACATCCCCGAGCCGACCGAGATCTATGAGTATCGGGGTCTGCCGTCCGGAGGGTCCGGGGCCATCGGGGCCAGCCGCCTGTCTCTCGAGCGCCCGACCCTCCTCATTCTGCCCTTCGTCCGTGAACACACCAGTCCCGACGTCGACGCCATGACCTCGGCCTTCATATCTGAGCTAACCCATCGCCTGGCGCCGATCCCCCAGCTCCGGGTTGTCGAGTCCGCCGACGCTTCGGCGCCGACCGAGGGAGCTGCCCACTATCTCCTCCAACCGGGTGCCCTCCAGGTGGGAGATCGGGTCAGGCTGTATGCCAAGCTGATGCACGTGGGCACCCTCAACGTGGTGTCCTCCCACAAGTGGTCGACGACCGTCGACTCCCTCTTCGACGAGATCGACTCGATGGTCGAGGAGGTCGCCAGGAAGACCGAGGTGGAGTTGGTCGTCGGAGAACCGGCGATGTTCTACGAGACCCTCGGGGATCCGGCGGCTCTGCGCGACCTCTATCAGAGCTGGTACCTGCTCTCGCTGGAGTCGGCAGACGACTGGGCCCACGCTGTCGAGCTGCTCGCAGGAGTCGTACGCAACCACCCCGAATACCTGTATGGGAGGATCCTCCTCGCCTTCGCCAATTGGATGGGCGCCGCCTCGGGTTACGTCCCCGACCCTGAGCCTCTGTACGAGAAGGCCTTCCAGCAGGCCGCCGAGGTGATCGAGATGGAAGACCCCACCGGGATGGGACATGTCATCCAGGGGGCGATCCACATCGACAGGGGAATGCCGGACGAAGCTCTGGCCTCGATCGAGACCGCCATGGTCACCAGGCCCACCTGCGACCTCACCCATGCTCTGGAGGGGAGCATCCGTCGCTACCTGGGGGATTGGCGCCGCTCCGTGGAGCTTCTCGACCGGGCCATCAAGCTGTCGGCGGTCACTCCCCCGTGGTACGCCACCGTTCAGGCTTCCGCGCTATTCCAGGGAAGGCACCTCGACCTCGCCGGGGAAACAGCCGAAGAAGTGGTCGAGCACCAACCCGACTCCCTGGAGGCCCTGCTCATCCTGGCCGCGGTGCAGGCCGAGATGGGGCTCGACAGACGGGCCCGGGCCACCGCGGAACGGGCTCGGGCCCAGTTCCCTACGGTCGACTTCGACAGGTGGCTGGAACACCACCCCTACACCGACAGAGCACTCGTCGAGCGCTGGCGGGAGAGCCTGACGACTGCCGGGTTGTTCGAGTCGGGCTGAGCTCGGATCCGGGGAAGGATATCCGCCACCCTCGGGGCGGCGCTCCGTGGCATGATTCCGTCATGGTGTCGGAAGCACAGACCGCAGAAGCTGTAATCCGGTTCGCCACCGACGCCATCGTCACCGCCGACAGCCAGGGGCGGATAGTCCTCTGGAACGCTGCGGCCGCCGAGATGTTCGGCCACACCTCCGAAGAGGCCGTGGGCCAGTCACTGACCATGATCGTCCCTGAGAGGTTCCACGACGCCCACAACGAGGGGCTGAGCCGGGTGGTCGAGACCGGCGAGACCAGGATCATCGGGAAGACGGTCCAGGTGGCCGGGCTTCGCAGCGACGGTTCGGAGTTCCCCATCGAGCTGTCCCTGGCCACTTGGGGCGAAGGGCACGAGAGGCACTTCACCGCCATCATCCGGGATGTCACCGAGCGGGTCGAGATGTCCCATGCCCTAGCCGTATCCGAGCAGCGGATGCAGGCGATCCTCCAGTCGGCCAACGACGCCATCGTCTCGATCGACGCCGAAGGGCGGGTAGTGCTCTGGAATGCCTATGCAGAGCGCATGTTCGGCTATACCGCCGAGGAGATGACAGGTGAGCTGCTCGACGTGATCATCCCCGAAGGCCATCGACAGGGCCACAGGGAAGGCCTCGAGCGTGTGGCCGGAGGAGGCGAACACCACGTCATCGGGTCCACCGTCGAGCTGGCAGGGCTCCACCGCAGTGGCCATGAGATCCCCATCGAGTTGTCCCTGGCCACCTGGGTGGTGGGAGAAGAGCGGTTCTTCGGCGGCATCATCCGCGACATCTCCGAGAGGAAGAAGGCCGAAGAGGAGCTCCACCTGGCCAACAAGTCTCTGAACGAGACCAACCAGCAACTCGAAGCCCTGTCTGCCAAGCTCGCCAAGTACCTGTCCCGCCAGGTGTACGACTCCATCTTCGAGGGTCGGACAGAGGTGAGGGTCCAGTCCTACCGCAAGGAGCTGACCGTGTTCTTCTCCGATATCCAGGGGTTCACCGACCTGGCCGACCATCTCGAAGCAGAGAAGACGAGTCGGCTTCTCAACTCATACCTGGGAGAGATGTCCAAGATCGCCGACGATTGCGGGGGCACGATCGACAAGTTCATCGGCGACGGCATCATGATCTTCTTCGGCGACCCCGAGAGCCTCGGGCGCAAGGAGGACGCCATCGCCTGCATCAGGATGGCCCTACGCATGCGTCAGCGGATCTTCGAGCTGCGCTCCGCCTGGGAGGAGGAGCTGGGAGTGTCGGGGATCAACGTCAGGATGGGGATCAACACCGGCTTCTGCACCGTGGGCAACTTCGGCTCGGAGGACAGGCTCGACTACACCATCGTCGGCGGGCCGGTCAACACCGCCTCACGCCTGGAGGAGACCGCCGCCGCCGACCAGATCCAGATCTCACACGCCACCTATCTCCTTGTCAAGGACGAGATCTACTGTCGCCCGCTGGGAGCAGTGCACCTCAAAGGCCTTGCCCGTGACGTGACCACCTACGAGGTGGTTGCCGAGATCTCGGCCCTCAAGAGCCGGGAGGCGATCCGGGCTGCCGCAACCGGCTTCAACCTGTCCCTTGATCCCAACGTGCTCGCCCCCGGAGAGACCGAGCTCGCCCGTGAGGTTCTGCGCAACGCCCTCGCTGCCCTGGAGGACCCCGAGCCCGCCTGATTCTCGACGGATCTCGAGAACGCGGCGGCTACTACGCTGCCGGGTCGGGCTGAGGACTACGGCCCGTACCCGAACCGGGAGCGACAATTGAGCGACAAGCCATCGATCCTCGCAATAGACGACGAGCCTGAGGTGCTGTCGGCCGTCCTCAGGGATCTGCGCGCCCGATACGGGACGTCCTATCGGGTGATCGGGGCGGGAGGAGGCGACGAGGCGATCGAGACCATCCGCCAGCTCTCCCTCGAGGGGGCGCCACTGGCACTGATCCTCGCCGACCAGAGGATGCCCAAGGTGACCGGACTCGACGTCCTCCGGGCTTCGCTGCAGCCCTACCCGATCGCCAGGCGGGCGCTGTTGACCGCCTACGCCGACACCGACGTGGCGATCACCGCGATCAACGAGCTGGGCCTCGACCACTACATCATGAAGCCCTGGCACCCGCCCGAAGACCTCCTCTACCCGATCCTCGACGACCTCCTCGACGACTGGCACGCCGCCTACCGGCCGGGGCCGCCAGGGCTCCGCGTCGTCTCCAACCCGTGGTCCAGGGAGGGACACGAGATCAAGGCATTCCTCGCCATGAACCAGGTCCCCTACCAGGGACTCACCGCCGGGGTCGACAAGGAGGCCGACATTCTCATGGAGGCGGCCGGCCAGACCGTGGCCGACCTGCCGATGGTGGTCCTCGAGGACGGGACCACCATGTCCCGTCCCGAACTGCGGGAGGTGGCAGAGAGGGTGGGTCTCAGGACCACCGCCTCAGAGCCTGCCTACGATCTGGTGGTGGTCGGTGGGGGGCCCGCCGGTCTCGCTTCCGCGGTGTACGCCGCCTCCGAGGGCCTGAGGACGCTGCTCATCGAGTCGTCCGCCCCCGGTGGGCAGGCCGGCCAGTCATCCATGATCGAGAACTATCTCGGGTTTCCCAAGGGGATCACCGGCGCCGACCTGGCCCGAAGGGCATCCACCCAGGCCAAGAAGTTCGGCACCGAGGTCCTGGTCCCGGCGACCGTCACCAGGGTCGAACGGAAAGATCCCTTCCGCATAGTCCACCTCGCCGACGGCTCCAGCGTCACCACCAAGGCACTGATGATCGCAACCGGGGTGTCCTACCGTCGCCTCCAGGCCGAGGGCCTGGACGAGCTGATCGGCACCGGCGTCTACTACGGGACGTCCAGGATCGAGGCAGAGTCGCACCGCGGCCGTCCCATGTTCATCGTCGGGGCAGGCAACTCGGCGGGCCAGGCGGCATTGTTCCTGAGCCGGTTCACCGACTCGGTGACACTGGTCATCAGGCGCCCCGCCCTGGTCACCATGTCGAAGTACCTGGTCGACCAGCTCGAGGCCAACCCGGCGGTCAACGTGATCCCCACCTCGCAGCTGATAGAGGCCCGGGGCGACACCCACCTCGAGTCCATCGTCCTGAAGAATCTGGAGACCGAGGAGATCTCCGAGCACGAGGCCGGGGCGGTGTTCATCTTCATCGGACAGAAGGCCCATACCGACTGGATAAGCGACCTGGTCCAGGTCGACGAGCAGGGCTTCGTGTTGACCGGTAGCGACCTGGGCCCCCTCAAGGACTGGAACGTCGACCGCGATCCGCTGGCCCTTGAGACATCGGTCCCCGGGATCTTCGCCGCCGGCGACGTCCGCCACGGCTCCGTCCGGCGGGTCGCAGGCGCGACCGGGGAAGGGTCCTCGGCGATCCGCTTCGTGCACCAGCACCTGGCACGCCTGTGACCGTCGCTGGCATCCTCGGCTCCATCCCCTACTTCAGCGATCTCAGCCCGGAGACCATCGATGAAGTGGCCGAGGCCTGCGACTTCATAGAGGTCCCGGCGGGAACGGTGATCATCGAGGAGGGCTCGCACTCCGAGGAGATGTACGTCGTGGTCAGCGGCGAGTTCGTGGTCACCACGGGCAGGCTGGCAGTGGCCACCGAGCTCGCCCGGGTGGGCGCCGGCGAGATAGTCGGCGAAGGCGCCCTTCTCCACCAGGCACCCAGGTTGGCCACGGTCACCGCCGCGGTCGACTCGACCGTGCTTCGGGTGCCGGCCGCCACCTTCGACCGGCTCCTCGACGACCGGACCGTGTCGCGCCGCATGTTCCACACCGTGACCCAACGTTTGAGGGACACCGAGGAGACCCTCCGGCACGGTGAGCGGATGGCTGCCCTGGGCAAGATGGCGGCACAGCTCATGCACGAGCTGAACAACCCCGCCGCCGCGGTGGGCCGCAGCTCGAGGGAGCTGGCCCACACACAGGGCCTCCTCGCCGAGGTCCTCACCGCGCTGGGAGTGACGACTCCCGACCTGTCGGTCGGGGCCCGGCGGGAGTTGGCGCCCCTCCAGAGGGCCCGGCTCGAGGAGGAGATGGCCTCCACACTCGAGGAGATGGGCGTCGACGACCCGTGGACCCTGTCGGCGTCGCTGGTGGGAATGGGTTGGGCCCCCGACGACCTGAGGCGGGCGGTGGAAGCGGTCGATGCCGGGCAGGCCGGCAACATCGTCAGGCTCATCGGCCTACTCGCCTCGGCCGCCCAGCTGGTCGAGGAGATCGGTCTTGGGGCCGACAGGATCTCCGAGCTGGTCAGGGTGGTGAAGGAGTACAGCTTCCTCGATCGGGCGCCTGTTCAGGAGATCGTCGTCTCGTCGGGTATCCGCGACACCCTGGTGCTCCTCCGGCACAAGCTGGATGGTCTCGACGTGGTAGTAGACCTGGCAGACGATCTGGCCCGGGTGGAGGCTCCGGGCCGGGAGCTCACCCAGGTGTGGACCAACCTCATCGACAACGCGGCCGACGCCATGGAAGGCTCGGGGACCCTCACCATCACCGCCCGGAACGATTCCGGCAAGGTGGTGGTGACCGTCTCGGACACCGGTGGCGGCATAAGCGAGGAGAACCTGGCCCGGATATTCGACCCCTTCTTCACGACCAAGGAGCCCGGACATGGGACCGGCCTCGGGTTGCACACGGTCCACTCCATCCTCAGCCGTATGGGGGCGACCATCACGGTCGACAGCGGAAGCACCGGGACCACGTTCACCGTGACCATTCCCGCCGTTTGACCGGCCTCAGACGATGCGGCGTTTCGAAGCCCAGCGTGCCAGTTCGTGGCGGCTCGACAGCTGGAGCTTGCGGAGCACCGACGAGACGTGGGTCTCCACCGTCTTGATCGAGATGTCGAGCTTGCGGGCCACCTGCTTGTACGGGTAGCCCCGGGCGATGAGGCGGAGGACGTCCTTCTCCCGTGAGGTGAGCTGGTCCAGCTCCGGGTCATCGTCGGAGGGGATGGCGCCGGCGAAGGCGTCGAGGACGAATCCTGCCAGCCGTGGCGAGAACACCGCGTCCCCTGCGTGGATCCGGCGGACCGCATCGGCCAGGTCGGGCGGCTCGATGGTCTTGGTGACATAGCCCCGGGCTCCGGCCCTGATCATCCCGATCACATCCTCGGCCCGATCGGACACCGAAAGGGCCAGGAATCGGACGTCCGGGTTGGTCTGGGCCACCGCATCGATGACCGCCACCCCTCCCCCATCGGGCATGTGAACGTCGACCAGCACCACATTCGGGTTAAACCCTCGAATCTCCGCTATTGCGGTGTCCACGTCGTCGGCCGACCCGACGATGGAGAACTCCTCGGCCAGCTCGGCCCTGACCCCAGACAGGAACAGGCGGTGATCGTCCACCAGGTACACCGAGATTCTCACTGCGACACCTTCATACCCAGTATGACCTCGGTGCCCTCTCCCGGCTCGGACACGATCCGCACCGTCCCCCCGGCCCTCTCCACCCTCGACCGGATCGAGTCCGAGATGCCCTTGCGATCGTTGGGGACCGAGGCCTGGTCGAACCCCTTGCCCTGGTCGGTGACGAAGACGGAGAGCTCATCTCCCGCCTCGAAATAGACCGAGACCCGCTGGGCCGCCGAATGCTTGGCCGCGTTGACCATCGCCTCGGTGGCGGCCCCGACCAGGGGCCGGGTGGTCTCGTCGATGGGATGGTCACCGACGGTGATCACATCCACCGGCACACCGTGATCCTCCTCCACCTTCAACGCCACCTGGCGCAGGGCGGTGGACAGCAGGTCGACCCCGTCGAGCGGGGCCACACCGTAGAGCCACTCCCTGAGCTCGGTCTCCTGATGCCTGGCCAGCATGGTCATCCTGGAAGGATCGTCGGATCGCTGGATCAGGGCCAGGGTCTGGAGGACGGAGTCGTGGAGGTGGGCCGCCACCTCGGCACGCTCCTCCTGGCGAATCCTCTCGCTCCTCTCGGCGGCCAGATCGCCGACCAGGCGACGGACTGCCGGGCCGAAGGCGACCAGGACACCAAGCACGGTGAGAAGGACCGCGACGAACACCGCGCCGATTTCGAAGAAGGGGCCCACCGCGGTGGCGAAGGTGATCAGACCGGCGACCAGCAGCCCGGCCCCAAGTATCAGCCGGACCAGTCCGGTCCTCTCCGCACTCGGGTTGAGCAGAGCCGCCAGCGGCCTCCGATTGGTGTGGTCGGTGACGAAGGCCAGGCCGAAGGACATGGTGGCCATGGTCATCACCAGGACCGGACTGGGCCACCATCCGATGAATCCCAGGAAGCTCATCAGCCCGACGAAGGCGATCCCCAGCCCGAGTCCCCGTCCCGGCTCGAGCCGCTTGGGCTCGACGTCGACGACGTCCTCGTAGCTCGCCGCCCACAGGACGAGGTAGAGGGCCCCGCCCAACCCCCACACCGTGAGCAGAGTGAGAAAGGCGGCCCGCAGATAGGCGTCGGTGACTCCCAGCCTGTCGGCCATCCCTCCGGCGACACCGGCCACGACACGGTTGGTTCGGCGGCGGAAAACGCCGGGGATGGTTCGACTCACCCCGGAATCATGCCGTAGCCGGCACCCGACCTCAATAAGGGATGTCCCCCACAGTCATGAGGGGGACATCAGGGGACTCACCGATAGCCGTGTGCTCCCGTCCCTCCTTGAATCCCCGATATGGAAAACGAAACCGATACCGCTGACGCCGAAGCCCCGGCACCCGAGCTGATCCGCCCGATCGAAGGCCGGATGATCGCCGGTGTCGCCATGGGGCTGTCCAACAGGTTCGATGTCCCCGACTGGGTGATACGGGTCGCCTTCTGCCTCACCCTCTTCGCCGGGGGCCTCGGCCTCGTCCTCTACCTGGCATGTTGGGCGCTGATCCGCTCGGAGGACGAGGCGGAACCCCCCGCCTCCCGTTTCTTCGACGACGCCAGGACCCCACAGTCGTGGATCGGGATCGGCCTGATTTTCCTTGCCGTCCTCCTCCTACTCGACAATCTCACCTTCCTGTCCAAGGGGGTGATCTGGGCAGGCGCCCTGATGGCTGTCGGGATTCTCCTCTACACGGGTCGGATTCCCGCTCCCAGGTCGTCCCGTTCGGAGTCCCGAGCGGAACGTCCAGACCTGCGGGAAGACATCGGTACCGCGACGAAGCCTCCACCCACCCCCCCAACCAGCCGCCCCGCACCCCCTCCCCGGGCGCCGCGGCCACCACGGGAGCGTTCGGTGCTCGGTCGCCTCACCCTGGGCGCTGTCATGCTCTCACTGGGCATCCTTGCGTTGCTCGACCTTCTCCCGGGAGTGCCGGTGTCACCGGAGCCAAGGCACTACCTGGCCCTGGCCACCACCGTGATTGGTATAGGCCTCCTGGTCGGCTCGGTCTGGGGGAGGGCCCGGTGGCTGCTCCTGATCGGCGTCGTGCTGGTCCCGACACTTCTGTTGTCGCCGCTGGCCACCGGAGCATGGCGCGCCTTCGAAGCGCATCACCCGGTCAGCTTTGAGGAGCTCCAGCTGACATACCGGTTCGAGGTGGGAACCATCGTCCTGGATCTCGCCTCACTGCCCTGGGACGGACAGAGCGTGGCCATACAGGTCAGCGGCGAGGTGGGGAGGATCAGGATCTACCTACCCCACGACGTCTCAGTATCGGGTAACGCCTCGGTCGAGGTGGGCTCGATCCGGGTGCCGGGGCAGCACTATCAGTGGGGCGTCGGGAACCGGGTGGTCGACTTCTCCCATCCCGGCCTCAGCCTCGAAGACACCGAAGCCATACCCAACGCAGGCCACGTCGACATACGGGCCTCGATAGAAGTCGGGTCGATCCACATGACCCATGTATACGTCGAAAGGACGCCGCAGCCATGAAGACCCACGAGTTCGACTCGCTCTCCTTCGTGGGGGGCCTGACCATGACGTTGGTCGGATTGCTCTTTCTCATCCCACCCCGCGGGAGCGGCCTGGTCGACCTGCTGACCGGATACGCCCCCTGGATCTGGCCGGGTCTGCTCCTCATCGTGGGGTTCGCCATCCTGCTCTCGGCGATCCCCGGCTGGCGAAGAGACCCGCGGAAGGACGCTTCTCAGGACCTCTGAGACCTCAGCCCGAACGAGGTGTATGCGGTTCGGGCGGCGATCGCCAGCAGCGCCACTCCGAAGATCACCGAGAGGGTTCGGCTGGCGATGGCCAATGCGACGCTCGATCCCATCACCGAGCCGGCGACACCGCCGGCACCGATGACCAGGCCCTCCCTCAGTATCAGCCTCCGGTTCCGAAGGCTGATAAGGGTGCCGGATATGGCGGTGAAGATCATCGCCACCAGTGAGGTCCCCTGGGCCTCGTGCTGGGTCAGGCCCATGAAGAACACGGTCGCCGGCACCACCACCATCCCGCCGCCGATCCCGATCAGCCCGGCGAGGAAACCGGCGAGCCCGCCCGTGAGGAGTGCCGCACCGATCTCGGTGACGCCGGTGAGGTCGGTGGCCGAAGGAGAAGGAGTGGCCCCGATGATCATCCGCACCGAGGCGACAGTCAGCCCCACGATGAACACCGCGGCCAGGGCCCTCACGCTCGCCCCATGCATGGCAGAAGCCCCCAACGCTCCCCCGATGATCCCCCCGATCCCGATGATCAGCCCCAGCCTGAGATCTACCTGGCCGCCGAG